>JAOZOO010000319.1 GCA_029933225.1 Bacteroidales bacterium
TTCTGATAACTTTTCCATCTAACGCCCAAAACACCAAACCCAAAAAAGTCCGCTTCTCCGGTTTCCTTGAATATCTGAACAACACCTGGATACCTGCCGACTCGATGCTGTTTCCCGGTACCAGCAAAGACTGGCAGAACTTTTCTGCTGTGTATAACCGCCTCAACTTCTGGTGGTACCCGGCAAAAGGACTGGAGTTTCATGCAGGCATGCGCAACAACTTTGAATTCGGCCCATTGGTGGCGCAATACAACGAACAACTGAAAATGCTTCATCAGCTATTGCCACAACTCAACTTTCCCACTGATTATGCTTCAATGATCACCACCGATAACGGCTGGGTCAACCTGACCTGGAATCTGAACAGCGGTAATTCCTACGTGATTTACACCAACCTGGACAGGTTGTATCTGAAATGGTCGGTCAAATGGTTTGAAGTCACCGTCGGCCGCCAGCGTATCAACTGGGGAGAAAACCTCATCTGGAACCCCAACGACATTTTCAATGCCTACAATTATTTTGATTTTGCCTATGTGGAACGGCCGGGTGTGGATGCCGTGCTGATGCAGTTTTACACCGGCGATTTTTCTTCGTTACAACTGGGAGTAAAAGTGGCGAAAGATCGCCTAACGGATGACGAAACACAAATCACGGCAGCAGCCATGTACCGCTTCAACAAATGGAATTACGATTTTCAGTTTTTCGGCGGTGTAATGAACAAAGATGTAACGGCCGGGCTGGGGTGGGCCGGCAGTATCGGGGGTGCCGGGTTCACGGGTGAGATTTCCTGGTTCCGGAACAAAGACAATTTTAAAGATTCGTCCAACGTTTTTGTGGGCTCAATGGATGTGAACTACACCTTCGGGAACCAGTTGTTCATCATGGGTTCTGTTTTGTACAACAGCGCCGGCACGACAGGCAATGCGGGGCTGGGTCCGTTTTTTACTTTCAATACGGTGGATGCCAAATCCTTTTCACGCTCCCGGCTTGATCTGTTCGGGGAGGTCAGGTATCCCGCCACACCGCTGATCACCGTTGACCTGGCTTCCATCTTCAACCCTTACGACAAGTCCGTTTATGTGGGGCCTTCCGTCAATTTTAGTCTTACAGAAAACGTTTCCCTGCTGTTGATGGGGCAGTTGTTTTTCGGCGATCCCGGTGCCGAGTTCGGCAGCATCGGCCAAATGTTGTATCTGGATTTGAAGTGGTCGTTTTGATTATCCTTGATAGGCTGTCGGCAGGTCTTCAGT
>JAOZOO010000064.1 GCA_029933225.1 Bacteroidales bacterium
AGTTAAGAATAAACGGACATGCTGATTCCGCTCAAAAAATGCTTGGACAAATTACTCATGAGCATCCGAAAAATGCCCTGGCCTGGTATGAGTTGTCCAGAACAACCGAGCAGATTGGACTGTCCGATCCGCGAGAGCTAAAGCAATCGCTGGATGATGTCCTGAAATATATTAACCTGGCTGTTGAGAATGATCCGGAGAATGCTTTGTATCTTTCTTACAAAGGGGGCATTGAAACTATGCGCTTTTTCATGGCTTTACAGTCCGGTGGCAAAAATGCAACCGGGCTCCTTTCCCGGATTGAAGATACCTATAATGCTGTTCTTCAACTTGATCCTTCCTATCTTGAAAACAAGATTACCCTCGTGGAGTTTCTCGGCGGGCTGCCGCCAGACATGGGAGGCAATGCAGAAAAAGCAGAAAAATATGCCAAAGAACTTGAAGCGGCAGATGTTATTGCCGGTGCCAAAGCCCGTGAAATACTTATGCCGGAGGATGCCGATTATGTCGCCTTTTGGGAGAAAATTATTGAAGAAAACCCGGAAAATGCGGATGCAAAGCAGGCGCTGGGCCGGGTCTATTTATTTATGGGAAATATTGATGAAGCCACCGGATACTACCAGAAAGCCATTGATCTGGATCCGTCAAAAAGTGTCCTGTATCTTGATCTGGGCAGATATTATCTGATGACGGCCATGCAAAATCCGGCTTCGCTGGATTCTGTAGCGCCCATGATAGAAGAGCAGTTTAATAAATATCTGAACTTTACTCCGGAACCCGTTAACCCGATGAAAGCGTGGACATACACTATCCTGGCCATGGTAAACCAACGATTGGGAAACAAAGAAGATGCCAATAATTATCTGGTAATGGCCGAAAAGCTGGACCCGTTTCATTCATTTGCAACCGGAAAACCCGGTATGGCAATGTATAGCCCGCCGGGTGTTGTTGTGCACGATCAGGTGTATTATCTTTCTCCGTTTTAGGGTTTTTTGTTTTGAAAAATTTTAAACTACAAATCATGTTAAGAATGAAAAAAGTCTTTTTAATCACATCCATTTTATTTGCTGGCCTGTTAATGCAGGCCCAACAAAATATTTCAGACGTACATTATATAAACCTGCAAACCTACGGTAGTAAGCCTGACAGTATTTCCAATGAACATAACTATGATTACTACAGTGTCAGGTTCAAAAAAGCAACCAAACTAAGAAATGCCGGTATATGCTTAACATCGGCAAGTGTTGGTTTTTATATAAGCGCTCTAATTGCTTCGGGATATAATTTAAACACAACCGCTGTTCTTTTTTTCTCAAGCGTGTCAACCTTAATCGCAGGAGTTCCATTATGGATTGTAGGTGGCTCGAAAAGGAAAAAAAACAAAAAGGAGATGAAGCAAATCAAAAGAAATACTAATATTTCTTTCGGGATAACCGATAATGGCGTAGGACTGGTGTTTAACTTTTAATCATAAAAATGCAAAAAATCACCAAAATATTTCATTGGGCACCAAGGGTTCTTTGCATCCTGGCAATTTTGTTTATAAGTCTGTTTGCCCTGGATGCATTTACCGGGGAGCAAACCATCTGGCAACAAATAGTCGCTTTCCTCATTCATCTCATTCCATCCTTTATTTTAGTCGCTTTGCTTATCCTTGCATGGAAATGGGAATATATTGGCGGTATAATTTTTATCGTTATCGGGCTGGGACTTACGCCGGTTATTTTTATGTCTAATTATAACAGGAACCATTCTTTTTGGATGAGCCTGGGTATTATTATGGCCATCACGATTCCGTTCGTAATTGTTGGGGTTCTTTTTATTGTAAGTCATTTTAAGAAAAAAAGAATCTTCAAAAAACCAATACTGCATGAATGAGCAACAGACAAGACTTAATCATGCGTTTAACGATAGTGAAGGACAGGAGGTCAATTTAATAATAATATACTTTTCTTCTTATGAAAACTCCGGATGTCTTATGCTAATAAATGATTGAAAGACTTGATTGATAAATTTCGGGATAACTTCAAGTTTTATTTATTGTTATATTTATTGCCTGAAGAAATTGAAAGCAACGTTTCATCTTTAAAAACAGCAACAATGGCAATAGAAAATTTTACAGCATACAATCCCGTCAAGCTTCATTTTGGGGAGGGCGTTGTCAGCAAACTTGGAAAAAGCACAGCGAAATACGGAAAAAAAGTGCTCCTGATCTATGGAAAAGGATCGGTGAAAAAATACGGTTATTACGACCAGGTTGTAGAACAGTTGAATTCGGCGGAGCTTGAGATCATTGAATATTCGGGCATTAAGCCCAATCCTGTTATTGAAGATGTGAGAATGGCAACTGACCTGGGAGGTCGTGAAAACATTGATGTCATCGTTGCCCTCGGTGGCGGCAGCGTGATTGACTCGGCAAAGATCATCGCGATAGCCGTTGCCTCGGGATATGATGGCTGGGATATTATGACACGAAAGGTTAAACCGGAAAGGACCATTCCCCTAATCTGTGTTCTTACCCTTGCTGCCACAGGCACCGAAATGAATGCGGGCGCTGTGGTGCAGAACCACGATACCGGAGAAAAGATCGGTTTTGTGGATGAACTGAATTTCCCCAAAGAATCATTTCTTGACCCGTCGTTTACGGTTACCGTTCCCAAAAATCACACAATTTACGGGATCGTTGACCTGATCGCCCATGCACTGGAACAGTATTTCGGCGAGGGCGAGCCCCCGATAATTGATCAGATCACCTTCGATATCATCAAAGACGCTATGCACTGGGGTCCGCAATTACTTGACAACCTCCAAAATGTGGAACTCCGTGCCAACATTATGCTGGATGCAACCCTTGCACTCAACGGACTGACCCGCTACGGCAAAATAAACGGCGACTGGGGTGTTCATGCCGTCGGACATGAACTGTCGTTGTTGTACGATATGCCACATGGGGCTTCTTTGAGTATTGTGTATATCGCCTGGCTCATATTGCACAAAGACCGCATTCCGGAAAGAATTCAAAAACTGGGGAAAAACCTCTTTGGTACGGATACTGTTGACGGAACCATCGCTGCCATGAAATCATTTTTTCAAAGTATCAATGCTCCGGTAACCTTGCAGGATGAAAGCATCGGCGAAGACCAGAAAGAAATGATCATCGCCCAACTGAATAAAAACAGCGTTTCGGGCATGCATCACGATTTAACCGAAGACGACCGGCGTAAAATTGTTGACCTGATGTTTTATCATTAAAGATTTTAACCATGAGAATAAAAAAACGGTTTACCGGTCATTATCAAAAAGGGTTTATGCCGTGGACTCATGAGGAAGCCGACCACAACCTGATCGAAGTGCTGGAAAGCTGGCCCGTCAAACCCTGCAAAGTGCTTGAACCGGGATGCGGAACCGGAACCGATGCCATCTGGCTTGCCAAAGCAGGTTTTGATGTCACGGCTTGCGATGTCGTGGAAATCCCTCTCAACATAGCGAAGGAAAATGCGAAAAAGATGAAAGCCGATGTTCAGTTTCTCCGAATAGACTTTTTAAACGAAAACATTGAAAATGCGCCTTTTGATCTTGTTTTCGACCGTGGTTATTTTCATTCTTATCGGACGCCCGGTAAACGAAAAAAACTGGCTCGAAGGGTGGCTTCCGTGCTAACAGATGACGGATTGTGGCTTAGCCTGGTGGGTAGTTGCGACAGCCCGCCACGCCAGTCCGGACCACCCATGCGCTCGGCAAAAAATATTGTTGATGCCGTTGAAAAACATTTTGAAATCCAGTTTTTGAGAGCCGGTTTCTTCGGCGGAAGAAACAAACCCGGAGCCAGAATATGGATCTGCCTGATGAAAAAACGCACTTTTCACACCTGCTGAAAATTCTTTGCAGGAAAATATGCAACCATTTTTATAAGGTTTTTGTCATTGAAGTATAAGATTGAAGGTAATTTTATATCTTGCAGGGTGGAAAGAAATGCTCATTAAAGCATGCTCATTTTGCCCGTATGATTTTTGACAATGCCTTCATAGAAAAGTTAAAATCCCGGGATAAAAAAGCGCAAGAAGCCTTTTATCAGCAACTTGCGCCTAAAATGTACGGGATATGTCTCCGCTTTGCAGGGAACACCGAAGAAGCAAATGACATACTTCAGGAAGGGTTTATCCGGGTTTTTAACCATTTGAAAGATTTCAGGGAAGAGGGTTCTTTGGAAGGATGGGTCAGACGCACAATGATCAATACGGCCATTAATTTTTATAAAAAAAGAATTAAACAGGGCAAAAAAACGGAGCTGGAAAACGTCAGGGACAAAACAGATGGTAAACAATATATCATCGAAAAAATGGCCGCCGACGAACTGATCAAGCTGATAAGAGAATTACCTGCCGGATACAGAGCCGTTTTTAACCTGAACATAATAGAAGGCTATACGCATAAGGAGATCGGAGAAATGCTGGATATATCGGAAAACACTTCCAAATCCCAGTTATCGCGGGCCCGGAAAGCGTTGCAGAAAAAACTGATTTCGATTAAGGAAAAAGAAAAAGGTGGAAAAAAACCTGAATGATATTGACCAACTGATCAAAGCGAAGTTTGATGACTTTGCCCCCGTCCCGCCGGAACATCTCTGGCAAGGCATTGAAAAGGGTATTTCATCAAGGCCTGCGTTTTTTGCTCTGTATGGCAGGCAGATCGTAGCAGCAATTGTTTTGCTGGGATTGTTGTTGCTTGGCGTCTGGTATTTTTCCTCACGTTCTGCCGAAAGCCCTGTCAACAAATTACAGTTTTCTGATTCTGTCCCGGCCTCTACATCCGATAATCCTGTAACAATAAATAATACATCCGAAACCGGTGAATCAACAACGGTGAACAATACCCCGGCTGAAAACACAAACATCACTTCGGATAAACCGGAAAATGAATTTGCTGCAACAACGACACCATCTGAAAAAACAAGTACTCGTTCTGCGGGGGAAAGTCCGGAAGTAACGAAAAACACGACTTACAACAAAACTATCTCTACTATTGCCACTGAATCTTCAAAAACAGACAATACGTTGTCATTACGCAATAAAGAAGAGATTTTCAGCATTCCGTCTCTTTCGCTGGCACTCACCAATACTGTTCTGCCCAAAGAAAAGGTTCCGCAAAATAATTATTCTGTTCAACCCCTCCCGGCAGAATCCGGGCCGAAAGTAAAGGGTAGCTGGGCAACCGGCTTGTATCTTACTCCTGAAATGTATTTTGAAAATTACGATTCACTGAAAACACTTCCATCCTATACTTTAAGCGTTGAACCCACCTATTATATAAATAAACATTTGTTCGTGCGGTTTGGTCTGGGCTTTACTTACGGACACGACCGGGGATATACAAGAATTGACTATTCCAGCAAAAATCTGGTGGGTACTTACGAGGATGTTTACGATGTGACGTTCGACAGCATCGACGGCCAGTTGGTTGCAACTTATTATACAAAGACAAGAGAAATCTGGGACACTATTGATCAGGTTTCCGTGAAAGAACCTACGAACACTTATTTTTATATTCAAACTCCGCTGATGCTGGGTTATTATAACCGTTCACATAATTTCAACTGGTATTTTTATGGCGGGCCATCCTTTAACTATATGATCAGCAAGAGTATAGAAAAACCTGTTGAAGACCTGGATTATATCGAGCTGTTTGATGTGAGTAATCATTTGCCGAAACGATCAGACTATTATATTCAGCTTTGGCTGGGTGCAGGAGTCGAGCTGAAAGTATCGGATAAAGTTTCGCTTGCACTGGAACCGAATTACAGGTTAACCTTGAACGACCTTTACAAAGAACAATCATACAAGAAGGCATTGTCAGGATTTGCAGTGCGTTTTGGAGTTGTTTATTATTTCAAATAATGGAAACGGGCTTATGAAAACAAAAATACTTTTAACAGTTGCATTGATTACCTTTTTTATGACAGGGGTAACCTTGCAATCCTCCGCACAACCACAGGAGAAACAGTATTATGAGATCGATATAACCGGGCAACTTACCCATTCGGAATACGGAAGCCCGATATCAGCGCATACGGTCTATATCACCTGTGACACATCGTATTCAGGCGATATGAATTATTACAAAGAAGTCATGACTGACGAAGATGGTTTTTACCACGATACACTTACCACCCTATTGACTCACGGAACCGTTTTGGTTTATACCTATGATTATTACGGCGAAAAGTTAGAAGACACACTTCATTACCGTTTTCTGGATGCAAACAATAACAACACTTTCATTTCAAACTTCTCCATTTTTGTTCCGTACCAGGCGCCACTGCTTCAGGCACGTTTCAGCTTTCAACAGACCGCTTCCGAAAATAAGCTTATGTATTCATTTATCGATGAGACAAAAAATGACAATATTATCAGTTGGGACTGGGATTTTGGGGACGGAACCATTTCAACTGCGCAGAATCCTGTCCACACGTATCCCGATGTGGGAACTTATAAGATAAAACTCACCGTCAAAGCTTATGTGAACAATCACCTGGAGATAAACAGTATTAAACAGTATCTGTATATCGGAGACCGGAGTTACTATCATCTTGGCGGGCATTGCTTTGCCGATCACCGATTCCCTATTGATGAAGGATCGGCATATCTGTACAGGATTGAAATTACAAATCAGCTTACTCCCATTGATACAATGTATTTCGACACACTGGGTTATTACTATTTTTATCAGATTCCCGAGGGTAATTATTATGTCAAGACACAACCTTCAATAAATTCCAAATATTTCAGTACATACATGCCGACTTATTATGGTGACAACATTTACTGGGAAAACGCAAAAATTATTGAGCACCACACAACAGACTGGGAATATGATGTTCATCTGGTAAAAGGACTGGGAATAGAATCAGGCGGCGGGGAAATATCCGGTTCTGTCGTTCAGACACAATCGTTTATGAATTACCGGGAGCTGTCGGTTGAAAATGTGGGTATTATTTTATACGATGTTGCCGGGAGTCCGTTAACCTGCACTTACACTGACAACAACGGTCTTTTCAATCTGGAAAACCTGCCGTTGAATACCTATTATATAGGTGCTGAAATCACCGGAGTCACCCAGAAAAAAATCAGAATTGAACTCACGGAAGAAAAATCGAATTATAACGACATCGTTATTGACCTGAATACGGGTGACATAACGCTGGATGTTGCCGAAAACCGTTTCACAAATGAAATGCTGGGAAATCCATATCCGAATCCCGCCCGGTCACAGGTCGGCTTCTCTTTCAAACCGGTCAGTTCAGGAACAGCAACGATAGATATTATCAACTTAAGCGGGCAAGTGGTGCAGACAAAATCTGTTGTGCTTACAAGCGGAAAGTTAACGCCCATAACACTGAATACTTCACAGTTTGAGAGTGGTATTTATTTCGTCCGGGTTGTAACACCCAACGGTACAGGTCAGCAAAAGTTTGTTGTTGCAAGATAAGGGGGGGGGTATGGTTCAATGGCTTGATGGCTCGATGGTTCGATGGCTTCAAGGATGAAAGTACCCCGGAAAATAATCACTTATCACAATTTCTGATTTCTAATTTCTGACTTCAGATTTCTACTTTCCTAATTCCCACTTCGCTCCGTCAGGTGTGTCTTTTACAATAATGTTCAGCTTGTTCAACTCGTCGCGGATGTAATCGGCAGTTACATAATCTTTGTTCTTTTTTGCTTCCTGCCTGATCTTTAAAATGGTTTCTACCAGTCCGTCCAGCAAAGCGGTATCAGTGGCTTTATCTTCTTCCTCCCGGATCCCCAGCAGGTCGAAAAGATAAGTCGAAAGCAGATCTTTTACAAATTTCAGATCTTCGGCAGTGAGCGTTTCTTTTCCGTCATTGACCTGATTGACAGTTTTTGACAGATCAAACAAGTGGGCAAGTACTATGGGTGTATTGAAATCGTCATCCATGGCCTCCCGGCACAGTTTTTCATACCGTTTGACATCCACTGATGAATGGTCTGACGGTTTGATCTCATCAATCACATGATAAGTATCCAACAGTTTGTTCATTCCTTTTTCCGCCGCTGTCAGTGCATCGTTGGAAAAGTCAAGCGTGCTGCGGTAATGTGCCTGCAAGATAAAAAAGCGAATGGTCATGGGGCTGTAAGCACGGTTGAGCGACTCATGCTCTCCGCTGAAAAACTCATTCAGCGTAATGAAATTCTTCAGCGACTTACCCATTTTCTGGCCGTTCACCGTGATCAGGTTGTTGTGCATCCAGTATTTTGCCGGGTCGTGGCCCGTGGCTGCATTTGACTGTGCAATTTCGCACTCATGGTGGGGAAACAACAGATCCATGCCACCGCCGTGAATGTCAAACTTTTCACCAAGATATTTGGAACTCATCACCGAACATTCAAGATGCCAGCCCGGAAAACCCTCACTCCAGGGTGAAGGCCAGTGCATGATGTGTTTCGGGTCAGCTTTCTTCCAAAGGGCGAAATCAAAGCTGTTTCTTTTTTCTTTCTGACCCGAAAGTTCGCGTGTATATTGATACAGGTCTTCTAACTTTCTGCCGGAAAGCTTGCCGTAATGATACTCCTTGTTGTACTTATCCACATCAAAATAGACCGAGCCGTCTTTTTCATACGCATAGCCATGTTCCATGATGCTTTTAACCATCTCGATCTGCTCGATGATGTGACCTGAAGCCGTGGGTTCGATGCTCGGATGCAGCACATTCAACTGGTCCATGTTTTCGTGATAACGATCGGTAAAATACTTCACGATTTCCATGGGCTCTAGTTGTTCAACCCGTGCTTTTTTAGTGATCTTGTCTTCACCTTCATCCGCATCATTTTCAAGGTGGCCCACATCGGTAATGTTCCTGACATACCTGACTTTGTAACCGAGATGCTGCAAATAGCGAAATACCACATCAAAAGTGATGGCCGGGCGGGCATGGCCCAGATGGGCATCGCCGTAAACCGTCGGTCCGCAAACATACATGCCCACATGGGGCGGATTAAGCGGTTCGAAAATCTCTTTCTTCCGTGTAAGCGAGTTGTATATCTGTAATTTGCTTTCCATTTTTTATTGTCATTTTGAAGGTGCAAAAGTAGTAAATATGCCGAAGGAATGCTTATGGCAAAAAAAGCCTTTTTGCAATAATACCTTGCAAGTTTATATAGTAAAGGATAATATTTCCTGCGGTCAGAAATATCAAAGCGGCTTGACAAAACACCTGCGGCGTTTGTGTTGAATGTATTCGTAGTTTTTCCAGTGCGTGGCGCCTTTCACATTGGATTCGAACATACCGGTCGTTTCCACCCATTTCACCCCGTTCTCGATCATGGATTTCTGCAATTCGCTGATCAGGATGGCAGGCAGCCCGAGCTTCTGATAATGCGGGTCCACACCGGTGAGTAAAAGATCCATTTCTTCCGGGTTGTTCAGCGCTTTCATAATGTGGTAAAACCCAAAGGGGAACATGCGCCCGCGGGCTTTTTGAAATGCCTTGGATAAACTGGGTAACCCAACGATGAAACCAACCATTTTACCATCTTTGAAAATAATCACCGTGTATTTGGGCTTTAAAACGGGTGCGTATTTTTTGGCCACAAAATCAATCATTTCGTCCGTAAACGGAGCAACGTAAGGCAATTCGGCAAATGCCACATTAAGTAGTTCAAATACCTGATGAATATATTGTTTGATGTGTTTTTTCTTACTCATGTGCAATACTTCCAGCCCGTTACGCTTTTTGATGATTTCAGCCAGGCGCATGGCTTTTTCCGGAATTTCCTCAATCTTCAGCCTGAACTCGACCCAGTCGGTTTCCTTTTCATAACCCAGGGCCTCAAAATGCTCCCGGTAATAAGGAAAATGCATCACCGAAGCGATCGAAGGCAGGTATTCAAATCCTTCGATCAACAACCCCTGATTATCAATATTTGTAAAACCCAGAGGCCCGTGAACGGCTTCCATATCCTGTTCCCGCAACCAGTTTTCAGCCGTTTCAAACAGTAACTTTGAAACTTCTCGATCATCCACAAACTCAACCCGCGATATTCTCCCCATCCTTCGTCCGATCTTTTTATTGTAAAGATGATTGATGATCGCCGCGATACGTCCGACACACTTACCGTCTTGCCAGGCTGTCCAGAACTTGGCATCACAAAAGGCAAAAGCCGGGTTTGTTTCCGGATTTAATTGTTTCATTTCACCGCTTTTCAAGGGCGGTATCCAATAAGGATTATCCTTGTAAAGATGGTAAGGAAAATCCACAAATTGTTTCTTGTCCTTTTTCGAAGTGACTTCCCTGATAGTTATCATAATCAATTGGTTCAAATAAAAAAGTAAAGTTACTTTTAAAAATTAAATAATCCGAAAACAATCGCTTATTTAGATTGATTAAACCTTGTGTTTTAATACATTTGTGCCGAAAATATTGAAAACCGGTCATTATGGAAAGAGTACTCATTATTGGAAGTTTGGGACAAATCGGTTCCGAACTGGTTATTGCCCTGCGCAAAAAATACGGGGCTGAAAATGTTTTTGCCACCGACATCAAAAATCCGGGTAACAAATTAAGAAAGAGCGGCCCCTTTCAAATACTTGATGTGCTTGATTTTAAAAACCTGCTTCATTTCATTGTCAGGCACCACATCACCCAGATTTACAACCTTGCAGCCGTATTGTCGGGCAATGCCGAGAAAATGCCGCTTCAGGCATGGGATATCAACATGAAAGCCCTGATGAACTCTCTTGAAGCTGCCCGCCAGTCGGAAGCCAAAAAGTTGTTCTGGCCCAGTTCCATTGCCGTATTCGGCCCGACGACTCCACGACACAACACCCCGCAGCTTACGGTGATGGAGCCCAACACGGTTTACGGCATTTCAAAACTGGCCGGAGAAAGATGGGGCGAATATTACAACAAACGTTATGGAATTGACTTCCGCAGCGTGCGCTATCCCGGCCTGATCAGCTACAAGACCGAACCTGGCGGCGGAACAACAGACTATGCCGTGGAAATATTTTTTGAGGCGGTAAAAAATAAAAGCTATGAATGTTTTCTCTCGGAAGATACCGCCCTCCCGATGATGTTTATGGAAGATGCCATTCAGAATACCATCAGACTGATGGAAGTGGAAGGCGACAAATTGTCCTTGCGTTCTTCATACAACATGGCCGGTATTTCATTCACACCGAAAGAGCTGGCTGAAAGTATTCAAAAAAGGATTCCGGAATTCCGGATTACTTACAACCCTGACTTCAGACAGGTCATTGCCGAAAGCTGGCCGGCAAGCATTGACGACAGTGTGGCCCAACGTGATTGGGGACTGAACGTTAATTACGATCTGGAAAAAATGGTGGATGTGATGCTGAAAGAAGTTTCTAAAAAGTTAAAAGGTTGAAATAAAGTGTATTTTCGCTTTCATAAATGAGACAGCGCGAAGAAAAATATTACCGCCGGAAGGTGAACACGTCTTACATCACTTCGGTGATCAGTATTTCTCTTGTATTATTTACACTGGGCGTTCTGGGTTTTTTCGTCATTAATGCCAAAAGCATATCAAGATACATTCGCGAAAATATCGGGTTCGAGATCATCATGGAACAAAACACCCGGGAAGCCGATATTCTTCATCTTCAGAAAATGCTCGACACCAAGCCGTATGTGAAAAGTACGGAATACATCACTAAAGAAGAAGCGGCGCGCCGGCTCTCCGATGCACTCGGTGAAGATTTTACCGGCTTTTTCAGTGATGAGGACAACCCGTTGCTCCCTTCCATCGATGTCAGGTTTAATGCCGAATGGGCCAACAACGACAGCCTGGCAAAGATCCAGACTTTCGTACTTTCAAATAAAGGGGTCAAGGATGTTTATTATCAGAAATCACTCATCCACATCATCAACCGCAATTTGAGAAGGATCAGTTTTATCCTTCTCGGACTCAGCCTGCTGTTACTCATCATTGCTGTTGCCTTAATTAACAATACCATCCGGCTGGCCATTTATTCGCGGCGCTTTATCATCCGAAGCATGCAACTGGTAGGTGCCACCCGGACTTTTATTCAAAAACCGTTTATTATAAAAGGCATTGTCCAGGGGATAACAAGCGCAGTGATTGCGCTTATCCTGCTGACAGCCATCATTGCGGGTTTATGGAACAACCTTCCCGAATTAAAACCGCTGTCGAGCCCGGAGATGTTGCTTTTTCTTTATTTGTTCGTGCTGGTAACGGGTATGTTTGTCTCGGGCATACTTACTTATTTTGCCGTCAGAAAATATTTAAACCTGAAGCCGGACAGATTATATGGTTAACTATTCTTAAAACAACCGGCATTAAAAAACAAATTCTTTTACTTTTGCCGAAAAATAAACCTATGGCAACAAAAAAATCTAAACAAAAAGGAGGAGACGAGGGACCGCGTTTTGTATTCAACAGGCAAAACTATGTAATGATCATTGCCGGGCTGGTGGTTTTGGCCGCCGGTTTTTTGCTGCTTATCGGTGGCGGCTCTGATGACCCCAAGGTTTTCAATTATTCACTTTTTGACTTCAGACGTCTGACGCTTGCGCCGATACTGATACTGATCGGATACATTATCGAGATCTTTGCCATCTTGAAAAGACCTAAAGTCCGGTCCTGATTTTTCCACAACCAAATAACCTTACATGAGCTGGATAGAAGCAATCATCATTGCTATTGTTGAAGGAATAACAGAATTTCTCCCCATATCTTCCACAGGTCACATGATGCTGACGGAAGGGATTCTTGGAATGAAAAGCAATGATTTCATCCAGGCATTCATCATTAACATTCAGTTTGGCGCCATCCTGTCGGTGGTGGTACTTTACTGGAAACGCTTTTTTCAATCCTGGGATTTCTATTTTAAATTGTTTGTGGCATTTCTGCCTGCTGCCGTTATCGGGTTGTTGTTGAGTGATTACATCGACAGCCTGCTTGAAAATGTTTACGTAGTTGCCATCATGTTGATCCTCGGAGGTATTGTTTTGTTGTTTGTTGACAAATGGTTTAACAATCCGTCGGAAGATCAGGAAATAAGTTACCTGACTGCGCTGAAGATCGGTTTCTTCCAGACTATTGCCATGATTCCGGGCGTTTCAAGATCGGCAGCCACCATTGTAGGCGGAATGAGCCAAAGGCTAACCCGTAAAACCGCAGCCGAGTTTTCCTTTTTCCTTGCTGTCCCGACCATGTTTGCCGCTTCGGGATACAAACTGATGAAAAATTATGAGGCCATCAACACGGATAATATTCCGATGCTTATTGTAGGAAATATCGTGGCCTTCATTGTGGCCATGATCGCCATTAAATCATTCATCACCTACCTCACCAAACATGGCTTCAAAGCTTTCGGTTATTACCGGATAATCGTCGGCGTTGCCATTCTTGTTTTCATTGCTTTGGGATATGACCTAACCATTGATTGATGGAGTTCGATTTTCTTTCAGGTGAAGTTCTTCTTATTGATAAACCCTATGGGTGGACTTCGTTTGATGTGGTCAATTTTCTCCGGTCTTTCATCCGTAAAATGTATGACATAAAAAAACTGAAAGTGGGCCATGCCGGGACACTTGACCCGCTGGCAACCGGCCTGCTGATCATCTGCACCGGAAAAAAGACCAAAGAGATTGATAAATACCAGGGCATGGATAAAACATACATCGGCACTATGGAACTGGGAGCAACAACCCCGTCATTTGACAAAGAAACCGAACCCGACCGTTACTTTGAATACAAGCACCTGACAGTTGGCGACCTGGAGAAAGCCCGGCAGCAGTTTATCGGGGAAATTGAACAGACCCCGCCTGTTTATTCGGCTGTAAAAATTGAAGGAAAAAGAGCTTTCGACTATGCACGTAAAAAGAAGCAGGTGAAAATAAAAACCAGGAAAGTCATGATTCATGATTTTCAGCTCATGAACATTCATCTGCCTCACGTTGATTTTATGGTCAGGTGCAGCAAAGGGACCTACATCCGTTCGCTGGTTGATGATTTTGGAAAAGCGCTTCAAAGCGGAGCCCATCTCACCGGGTTGAAAAGGACACAAATAGGGGAATATAATGTGAGTGAAGCATTTACAGTTGAAGAATTCAGGAAATTAATTCTTTCTCAAACCGGACATTCTGACAGCCAATCGTCATAAAATCAAGATACTCATTCTAATATTCTCATAATCAAATTTATATCGGTACTTCTATTGACTTTTTTACTATATTGTTGTATCTTTGCAGGCTTTTTGTGCTCAACGAAAAGCGGACCTTAATAAGTTCTGATAAGAAAGCGCGTTTTAGTTGGTTTTAAAAGTAAGTTACTTCAAATGAAATTATCACAGTTTAAGTTCAATCTGCCTAAAAATTTGATTGCAAACCGTCCACCGGAAAACAGGGATGAATCAAGAATGATGGTCGTAAACAGAAAAACAAAAGAAATTGAACATAAGGTGTTCAGGGATGTGATCGACTATTTTGATGACGGTGATGTGCTGGTTATCAACAATACCAAAGTTTTTCCTGCCAGGTTGTACGGTGAAAAAGAGAAAACGGGGGCAAAAATCGAAGTTTTTTTACTTCGTGAACTGAACAGGGAGTCCCGTTTATGGGACGTGATGGTTGATCCTGCACGGAAAATCCGTATTGGGAACAAATTGTATTTTGGGGAGGAAGAGCAACTGGTTGCCGAAGTCATTGACAACACGACCTCACGCGGAAGGACATTGCGGTTCCTCTTTGACGGCCCGTACGAAGAATTCAAAAAGACCATCCAGTCGCTGGGAGAAACACCTTTGCCGAAAGAACACGAGCGCCCTGCCGAGCCCATTGACGATGAGCGTTATCAGACCATTTACGCCAAGCACGAAGGCGCTGTGGCAGCACCCACAGCAGGTATGCACTTTTCACGGGAACTGATGAAACGTCTTGAGATCAAAGGGGTGAATTTTGCAGAAATCACACTTCACACCGGACTGGGTAATTTCAGGCCCATTGAAGTGGAAGACCTGACAAAACACAAGGTGGATTCTGAAGAAATGTTTATTGACCAGCATACGGCGGATCTGGTCAACAAAGCCTTTGAAACTAAACACAGGGTTTGTGCCGTGGGAACCACCAGCATGAAAGCCCTGGAGTCGGCAGTTTCGATTACCGGCAAGATCAAGCCTTTCAAAGGATGGACAAACAAATTCATATTCCCTCCTTATGAGTTTCATACAGCCAACGCCATGATCACCAATTTCCATTTGCCCATGTCGCCAATGTATATGATGGTTTCGGCATACCTGGGATATGAATTTGCCAAAGAAGTTTACAAAACGGCCATCAAGGAAAAATACCAGTTCTTTACTTATGGCGATGCCATGCTGATCATTTAAAAGTTTCAGGAACCAAAAAATATAAAGACCCGGATAACATTCCGGGTTTTTTGCTTTAATGAAAAAAGTAATTTTACACGGGATATTAAAAAGCCATGGAGCACTATATTCTCATTGTAGCTGCTGGAAAAGGGCAGCGGATTGGCGGAAAACCCAAACAATTTACTGAATTGTCTGGGCTACCCATTCTCATGCATACTCTTCATGCTTTTGACTTCCCGGGGCATCGGGCAAAGTTTGTTTTGGTCCTTTCCGAAAATGACATCGCACATTGGAAAGAACTCTGTTTTCAATATGATTTTACCATACCACACCAGATCATTTCGGGCGGGCCCAAACGGTTTTATTCGGTAAAAAGAGGGTTGTCACTTGTGCCCGATGAGGTGCTGGTGGCCATTCATGACGGCGTGAGGCCGCTTGTGTCTGTGGATACCATTCAACGAACCTTCAACATGGCTCAAAGGAAAGGCAGTGCCATCCCGGCGGTTCCGGTAAATGAATCTGTCAGGGAAACAGATGGCTCACTTAACAAACCGGTTGACCGGGGGAAGCTCCGGATCATTCAGACGCCACAGGTTTTTTATTCCAGCATGATCAAAAAAGCTTACAATCAAAACTACCGGGAAAGTTTTACTGATGATGCTTCGGTACTGGAAAGTACCGGCCAGCCCATATATCTTGTGGAAGGTAATCCCGAAAACATAAAAATCACAACTCCTGCCGATCTGATAATGACTGAAGCATTGCTGAAAAAAAACAAACCAGATGTTTAACGAATTCATTGGATGTTTTAAAAAAATGAACCGCCGGCTTTTACGAACTTGAAATTTAATTTGATTCCGGCATAATTATTGACAAGTGAATTGGTCAAAATTGTAGTTCATTCCGGTTTTTGAAAAATTATAAAAACAAATGGAAAAGAAAGTCGCTTTGGTTTTGGGTAGTGGCGGGGCGCGCGGCATAGCGCATATCGGCGTCATTCATGAATTAATAGAACAGGGTTTTCAGATCACATCCATATCCGGAGCCTCAATCGGCGCCGTGATCGGTGGAATTTATGCTTCGGGAAAACTCGATGACTACGAGAAATGGGTCTGCTCGCTGGATAAATTCGACGTCTTCAACCTGATTGATTTTACGTTAAGCACCAGCGGAATTATCAAAGCAGACAAAGTGTTCCATGAAATCAGAAAATTTATTCCCGACCGGAATATTGAAACACTCCCTATTCCTTTTACGGCCATAGCAACCGACATCAGGAATAAAAAAGAAATTTGCTTTACCTCGGGCAGTTTGTACGAAGCGATCAGGGCCTCCATTTCCATCCCAATGGTTGTAACTCCTGCATATATTAACGGTATCCTGCTTGTGGATGGGGGAGTATTGAATCCTGTCCCGGTAAACCAGATTAAGCGAAATCCAGGTGATACACTTGTTGCCGTGAATGTTACGGCGCAAATCCCTTTCGATAAAAAAATGGATATTGAAAAAAAGAACGGGTATATAAACAACCTGACCAATGGTCGTTTAAAAGCAGTTCAGGAAAAGCTGTCCCATCTTTTCCCTTCCAACAAAAAAGACAGCATGGGTTATTTTGAATTGATGACCGAAACCACCGGATTGATGTTGTCTCAAATCGCCAAATTAAATCTCGAATTAAATCCTCCGGACCTGCTTATTGAAATTTCAAGACAGGTGTGCGGTACGTTTGAATTTCATAAAGCCAAAGAACTGGTTGAAGCTGGAAAGGTTGCTGCACGAAAAGCGTTGGAAAATTATTCAGTTGCTTTACATCCGGAGTCTTCAAAATGAACTGTATCAATTTTTCTAACCTATATGTCTAAAAGGACGGAATTTGATTGTTCTTCCTCTCTAACTGAAACAGAAAACAAATTATATCGTTTAGCTCCGAACGACGAAGGAGTGTGGGAGTCCCCGGCAACAAATGGTAAAAAAAGATTGGTGATTAGTGATTGATGAAGTTTGAGATCGTTGCGGGTTTCCATGTTGCAGGTTTCAG
>JAOZOO010000320.1 GCA_029933225.1 Bacteroidales bacterium
GGAACGACTCATGAAAAGTTTTATAGACAGATTTTCAGGTCTGGTCAAGGGCATACTTACAGGGTTTGATCGTATTGTTTTCAAGGGATTCATTCTTCCACTGATGTCTGCCTCAGAAGTGATGGGTTTCTGTCATGCCAAAAATATTCTCAATAAAAACTATAAAGACTGGATGATGATGCAGACAAAAACCATCGTCACCACAGCAGACCAGTATTCCAAAGATCATTGTGGGCGGCCTGTCACCTATATTCCGACCTGGCGGATCAGAAAAGAAGAACTTGCCCATAAACAGCAACAGAAGGAGCAGATCTCATCTGGTCTGATCGGTGTATGGTCCTGCCTGGAGCGAGGTTCATCGTACCGGGCGGTGTATTGTGCAAAAAACGGATTTCCACAGCTTCAAAATTATCAGACTCGATGCAACCACCTGTATTTTTATTTCGATGACATCGAATACGGATTCATGAATATACGGCTACAGACTTGGTTTCCTTACCACATCCAGATTTGTCTCAATGGCCGTGAATGGTTACGACGAGGTCTGGAGCGGCAAGGAATAGATTTCCTCGCCCATGGAAATAAGTTTCTCCATATCGCTGATTACCAGAAGGCTCAGCAATTACTTGAGGAACAGCTTGATACCCGTTTTGCCAATCTCCTTGATGATTTTGCCAAAAGAATATTTCCCGGCATGGAAGATATCCTGGGCCCCCATCTTTCCTATTACTGGACCCTGTGGCAAAGCGAATGGGCAACAGATCTGATTTTCGACATGCCCGCTTCACTGAACGTAATCATGGAATCCCTGTTGCACCATGCGCATGTTACCGGGACAAGTAGTCGTGTCTTGCGGTATCTTGATCGTCCTGTAACGAAATCGGGGAAACCGTATGCCAGATCCATGGATTCAGTTGTAACCCGCGTTACCGGTTTCAATGATGGCATTCGCCTGCGTCACTGGGTCGATAAAAACTCCGTTAAAATTTACAACGAGCAGAATGTACTCAGGGTTGAGACAACCATCAATGATCCTGGAAAATTCCTGATTATAACGGATTCTGTTGACAGAGTAAAGAGAATGAAATGTTGAAAATTACCTTTAATTATGGGACACTAAGGATGGTTACGACACCTTCCATGTCCCCATAAAAAAAGGCAATTAAGATGATTATACCAGATAAACCTCGTAGAGGATACAGAACAATTAGGCTCCCTATTACAGAATCTGACTATTTCCAGTTT
>JAOZOO010000065.1:0-1836 GCA_029933225.1 Bacteroidales bacterium
TGAAAGACAAAGAATCGGATCTGGAACTGGAAATTGACGGCGAATACATCATGTCACCCAAAGACCTGAACACAGTTTCATTCCTTGATAAAATACTGGATGCCGGTGTGCGGGTGCTGAAACTTGAAGGCCGGGGACGCTCGCCCGAATATGTAAAAACCGTGGCCGCCGTTTACCGCGAGGCAGTGAATGCGTGGTTTGCCGGAGATTACTCCCAGGATCGGATTGACCAATGGAATAACCGCCTGGCAACGGTTTACAACCGTGGCTTTTGGGGTGGCTATTACCTCGGCCGAAAGCTGGGCGAATGGACCGAAAGTTACGGCAACCAGGCCACCCAACGGAAAATCTACATCGGCAAAGTGACCAACTATTTCAGCAGGATTGGCGTGGCCGAGCTGAAGATCGAAACCCATGATCTGGAAGTGGACGACGAAATTAAGATCATCGGGCCCACAACCGGCGTGTATGAAGACATGGTGAAAGAAATCCGGCTGGAATACGATCCGGTGAAAAAGGCCGTTAAGGGTGATGTGTGCTCCATTCCCGTAAAAGAGCTGGTGCGCCGCGGCGACAAGGTGTACAAAGTGGTGCTTGCCGATAAAAGTGTTCCCAATCTGGTTCAGCAATGATCATCTCCCAAATCGTAGCCGTATCCCTAAATAAAGTCATCGGGGTAAACCGGGGGCTGCCGTGGTATATGCCGTCTGATCTAAAGTATTTCAGGGAGAAAACCCTGGGTCATCACGTCGTTATGGGCCGCAGGAATTACGAAGTGGAAGGCAAAGCCCTGCCGGGCAGGGTGAACATTGTTCTTACCCGAAACCGGGATTACAAGATTCCTGACGGCATCGTGGTGCACAAACTGGAAGATGCCATTGATATTGCCGGGAAAGCCGGAGAAACCGAACTGTTCATCGTGGGCGGTGAAGAAATCTACCGGCTGGCCATGCCCGTCACCGACCGGATTTACCTCACCCGTATCTATACCCAGGTGAAGGGAGATACTTTTTATTCTGAACTGGATTTGAGCATGTGGAAAGAGGTTTCCCGTGTGCAACATAAGAAAGATGAGCGGAATCCTTTTGACTATGATTTTCTGGTTTATGAGCGGAAAGAGAATTAACCGCAATGACGCTATGTTTCCCGCAATGGGCGCAAAGATCAGGTTAAAAAATCCAGATAATTTTCCGGATTGATCAATTGGTAGGAGGCGTCATACGTTTCGCCCCAGGTTTTAGGTGCTTTGGGTTTCTTTTTGCCCCATTTAATTTCATACCCCATGAGTTTCCCGTCTCGCTCTTCAACATAATCCAGTTCCGAACCAGTATAAGTCCTCCAGAAATAGGTATTTGCCAGTATACGGTTATTGGATAAATATTTTAAACGTTCGGCAATAATAAAATTCTCAAACAGTTGCCCCTGGTCATTTCTGAATGACATTGAAGAGAAATTGCTGATTAAAAGATTTCTAATACCGGTATCCCAGAAATATATCTTGTCCCTTTTGACAATTTCTTTTCTCAAGTTACGACTGAAACCACTTAAACGGAAAATAATGAATGTTTTTTCAAAAAGCCGGATATACGATTCGACAGTTTCAAAATTCAACTTCAATGTATTGCTCAATTCATGTACCGAAACCTGCGACCCAACCTGAAATGCAAGCAACCTCAATAAATCCCTGGCCTTGTTGGGATATCTGATGTTGGTCATTTCAATCACATCTTTAAAAAGGTATGAATTGCCAACATCTTCAAGCACCTCCTGTTTTTCTGCATGGTTCACCGTGGTAACCACTGCAGGATAAGTTCCGTAAATAAGATATTCGTTCAA
>JAOZOO010000065.1:1936-17375 GCA_029933225.1 Bacteroidales bacterium
ACATATTTATACTGATCAGCGTTGATCTTTAAAGTTTTGAAACCACACCGGCGAATGACTTCATTTGATAAAGTTGTTTTCCCGGTTTGTCGCGGGCCGTAAAGGATAACCACTTTCCGTCTTTCTTTGATGTCTTTGATCAGATCATTCTGTATAATTCTCTGAATTTGCATGACTTGAATTTTCAACAAAATTAGAAAAAAATCTACTCTACCAGAAATATTCACGTGATTTTTTATGGTTTACCGGAAATATTCACGTGAAATTTTATGGTTTACCGGAAATATTTATTGTTTGGGAATACATCAGTCACACCGGAAATCTGTAGAATCCGGATGTTTTACCGTACCGGCGACTTCAGTCGCCGTAATCTTCTACGTAGAGATAATACCTTTTTCGGCGACTAAAGTCGCCGGTACAATTTGGAACATATTTTTTCCCGCACTCCACACCCAACACCTAACTCCTCAACACTTAACTATTAACTCCACAACTCCTAACTTATTCTTAGCTTTGCCGTATGATCAATTACAACCTGCATCAACATACAATATTTTCCGACGGGAAGGATGTTCCTGAAAAATATGTGGAAAAAGCCGTGGAGCTTGGTTTTGAAGCTTTGGGCTTTTCCGAACATTCGCCGCTGCCTTTCGACAATCCTTTTTCGATTAAGGAAGAAAAGATTGGTGAATACATCAGGGTTACCGATGAATTGAAATCAAAATATAACAACCGGCTTGCCCTTTACCGCGCCCTTGAAATGGATTTCATTCCGGGTATATCGGAAGATTTTGACTACTGGCGCAATAGTTGCAAAACCGACTACCTGATCGGGTCGGTGCATCTGGTCAAACCGGACGGCTTTGATGACCTTTGGTTTACTGACGGGCCCGATTACAAAATATATGATCAGGGCATTGAAGATTTTTTCGGGGGTGATATCCGGAAAGCTGTTCGCGCATTTTATGATCAAACCAACCGGATGATAGAATCCCAACAGTTTGAAATTATCGGCCATTTCGATAAGATCAAGATGCACAATCGCAACCGTTTTTTCACTGATGATGACAAATGGTACCGGGATATGGTGGATGAAACCATTGAACTGATCAAACAGAAAAACCTGATCGTGGAAATCAATACCCGCGGGTTGTATAAAAAACGTTCTGATGCACTCTTTCCTGACGGTTATGCGCTTCGGCAGGTAAAAAAAAGGAACATCCCCATCCTGATCTCGTCTGATGCCCATCGTGCGGAAGAGATCAACCTGCTTTTCGATTATGCCGTTAAATACCTGTTGGAAAAGGGTTTTCGGGAAGTTATGTTTTTTGAGAACGGGAAATGGATTGAAAAGGCACTATTGTAGAGAATAGACCAAAACAACTGATATTCACATAATAATGTGAAATACATTACTTTTGCCTTCCCGATAAAAATCAATGTGAATAAAAACAGATACTCATGAAAAAATATTTTATTGTTATTGCAGTGTTTACGATCATTCTTGCCGGTTGCTCAGAAAATCAGAAAAAAGAGAAAACCTCGGAAAAAGAAAAAGGTGTTCCACCGGCTGAAAAGCAACTCTGGGCCCAGGCTCAAACATTTTTTAAGGTATTGCCCGAAACGGCAGTCAATCCCGATAACCCGGTGACCCCTGCAAAAGTAAAGTTGGGTAAGATGCTTTTCTTTGATAATCGTCTTTCGCTACACCAAACCCAGAGCTGTAACACTTGTCACAATCTGGCCACTTATGGTGTGGACCATCTGCCAACATCTCCCGGTGACAACGGCAAACCCGGCGACAGAAATTCACCAACAGTTCTGAATGCCGCTCTGAAAACAGCGCAATTCTGGGACGGACGTAACAAAGATGTGGAAGAGCAGGCCGGCGGACCGGTTATGAATCCGGCGGAGATGGCCATGCCCGACGAAAGTGTGGTTATGGACCGGCTGAAAAAAAATAAAGTCTATCAGGAACTTTTCAAAGCTGCCTATCCCGGTGAAAAAGACCCCATAACCTTCACCAATATGCGGAAAGCCATCGGTGCTTTTGAAAGGACACTGATGACCCCTTCGCGTTTTGACAAATACCTCTCCGGTGACTTCAATGCACTGGATGCCAAAGAGAAAAAAGGACTGCAAACATTTATCAACCAGGGTTGCATTGCCTGCCACACCGGAGTTGTGTTTGGCGGAACAATGTTAGATAAGTTTCCCCGGTTTGGAGAATATCGCGACTATATCCAAAGCGGAGAAGTGGATTACGGTAAGTACGAAGAAACAAAAGCAGAAGCAGACAAGTTCATGTTTTTTGTTCCGCAGTTGCGGAATGTTGCAAAAACAGCACCTTATTTTCACGATGGCAGTATCACGGATCTGGATGATGCAGTTAAGATTATGGGTAAAGCTCAATTGAATAAAGACCTGACCGACGAGCAGGTTAATGATATTGTGACTTTCCTGAACACCTTGACAGGTGACGTACCTGCCGAATGGGGACAGGCGCCTGCTGAATTGAAGCAGTAGTGTTAAGAGTTAAGGAGTTAAGTGTTAGGTTAAAGTTCACGTCAGGTTTCCGATGGTTTTCGATGCCGGCCACCAGTCCTGTTTTTAAGATTGGATAAAATCCCGCAAAATAAAATCCTCCGGATTACTCCAGTGAAATGTACCTGGCACAAATCCCAAGGAGAAGGAGCAATTGAACCGCCTTTTAGAGTGGGATTTTCCGGCGACTAAAGTCGCCAATACATTAAATCCCAACATTCCTCACAAACATCCATTCTTCCAACCTTCCACTTTCCATTCTTCCACCCCTCCTTCCCTTGTCAAATTGTCATTTTTATTTTTTAAGAACTGTTAAAAATCTGTCAGAATTTACAGTTCAGAATGTCAAAAATACAGGGTAACTACCTGGCATCTAATTTGATAAGCAGTAGGGTGCAAATGTAAACAAAAAATAAAAAAAGAAAGGAGGGCTAAGCTATGCAACTGGTAAAAAGAAATGATGACTGGAGACTTCCGACGATTTGGGAAGATTTCTTCAACAACGACCTGTTCAATTTTCCGTCGTTTGTTGCAACCGGAACCACTGTTCCGGCAGTAAACATCTCGGAAACAGAGAACGAATACATGGTTGAGATGGCTGCTCCGGGGATGAAAAAAAGCGACTTTAACATCAATCTCGATGACAAAGTGCTGACTATTTCCTCGGAGAAAAAAGAAGAGAAAGAAGAAAAAGATAAAAACTTCACTAAAAAAGAGTTCAGCTATCACTCCTTTGAAAGGTCGTTTACTTTGCCTGAAACCATTGATCAGGAAAAGATTGCGGCAAAATATGCCGACGGTGTGTTGAAAGTTATTTTACCGAAAAAAGAAGAGGCAAAGACCAAATCGTCAAAAGTGATCAAAGTTTCCTGAATGGAAAAGTCTTAACCCGGCTGGCCCGCACGGGCCGGCTTTTTTCTTTTAAGAGAAAGGAGGAGTTGGTTATGAAAAAATGGGTTTTGATTCTTGCCATTCCTTTTTTGATGGTTTCGTGCAATGCGCAGACAAAATCCGACAAAAACATTGCGGAAAACCAAAAAGCAAAAAAGGAAGCGAATGTCAATGAGCCGAAAGTTGACATTAAGGTAAATAAAGTCTATGATGAAAACGGTAACCTGATCGGTTACGATTCTACGTACGTCTGGTCTTACACTAATGTTTATGGTGATTCTATAGTTGTCAACCCCGATTCGGTTTTGTATCAGTTTAAACCGATTATCGGATCTAACTTCCCCGGATTTTTTGAAAATTATGATCAGGAATTTTTCGGGGATTCACTTTTTTATCATGACTTTATGGCTCCCGATTATTTTATGGACAGGTGGGAAAAGGAGATGAGCCGTATGAGTCAGATGATGCGTGAAATGGATTCGCTGAAAGAACTTTTTTTCAGGCAGCATTACCCTGCTTTGAAAAAAGAGAAGCCGAAAACAAAAACACTTTAGAAGATTTAACCAAACCCTGTTCCCGGACTTTTTATTCAATCAATAACAGGAGTTTGGGGACAGGGATTTTTTTGCTCCGGATTTTCTCTCTTGTTTTCGTCAATGGGACACCCAAAGCATAAAACGCCTCTTGTTTATCAATTAGTTAGGCTGACTTTTTATAGTGTAACGAAAACAGGAAGTAAAATTATGCCGGATCGTAAGCCCATTTCAGGAAAATGCTTCCCCAGGTGAACCCGCCGCCAAATGCCGAGATAATCAGGTTGTCGCCTTTTTTGAGTTTGTGTTCCCACTCATGCAGACACATGGGAATGGTTCCGTTGGTTGTGTTTCCGTATCGCTGGATGTTGATCATTACTTTTTCGGGGTCAAGGCCCATGCGCCGGGCGGTGGCGTCAATGATCCGCATGTTTGCCTGGTGAGGAACCAGGTAAGCAATGTCATCGCTGGTCAGGTTGTTGCGTTTCATCATCTCGACGGAAACATCAGCCATTCCTTTGACGGCAAATTTAAAAACCTGCTGCCCTTCCTGGTGAATGTAATGGAGCCGCTGGTCAATGGTGTCGTGAGTCGGAGGTTTTACCGATCCGCCTGCTTCCTGATAAAGATAAATACGTCCGGAGCCATCGGTGTAGTTCTGTTTATCCATGATGCCGTAGCCGTCGGTGTTGGGCTCAAGCAGCACAGCGCCGCCGGCATCGCCAAACAAGATACAGGTTGTGCGGTCAGTGTAATCGACAATGGATGACATTTTATCGGCACCAACAACGATCACTTTCTTGTACTGGCCCGATTCGATGTAGGCGGAAGCTGTATTCAGGGCAAACAAAAATCCGGAGCATGCCGCATTCAGATCAAAACTCCAGGCATTTTTAATTCCGACTTTATCGCAAATGATATTGGATGAGGCAGGAAAAAGCATGTCGGGGGTAACCGTGGCAAGGATCAAAAGGTCGATCTCCTCGGGAGAAGTATTGGTTTTTTCGAGCAATCCTTTTACCGCTTCTGCTCCGATATCGGAAGTTCCTTTATCTTCACCTTTGCAGATGTGCCTCTCTTTGATACCTGTCCGCGTGATGATCCATTCATCGGTCGTATCAACCATTTTTTCAAGCTCCTGATTGGTGAGGATATATTCAGGAACCCAACCATGTAAACCTGTGATTGCAGCTCTTGTTTTAGTCATAATTTGAATTTATCATTTTCAAATAAGCGTAAAGTACAATTTTAAATCCGGTTTGTTTTCAGGACAATATCCAGCTATTCAGTTAAATGCAAAAAACTCTTGATCTGGTGTCGATCAAGAGTTTCAGGAACTTCTTTATACTTTGAGCGGGTTACTCGGGTTTGGCATTTTCAAGCACCAGTTTCCCTTTGTAATACAGGTCGCCATCAACATAATATGCACGGTGATATACATGAACGGTTCCTGTTTCAGGACAAGTTGCCAGTTGAGGCAATTTTGCTTTGTAATGCGTCCTTCTTTTATCTCTCCTTGTTTTCGAGATTTTTCTTTTCGGATGTGCCATTTTTTATTGTTTTAAAAGTTTTACTATTCAATTTTTATGTTCTTCAATGCATCCCACCGGGGATCGGATTTTCGCTCTGAATATTTTTCCAGCCGTAAGATCATTTCCTGATCGCAATCTTCAGGATTCTCATGAACCCTTTTCACCGGCAACAACAGATTAATGTATTCAAAAATATATTGTTTAACGTCAAGGCTTGTCTGGGCAACGGGCAATACTACGATTTCATCCGATTCTTCAAGGTAATCTTTTCCGAACTTGACGACCAGTCTGTATTCACCTGCCACAGGCTGTCTCAATTTACCGAGGCAACGGTCGCAGATCATATCGATATGGCCTGAAATGACAAAGTGCATATCCAGTAATGCCGGTTCTTTCAAGATGTTCAGCTCGACGCGCAGTTGGCCTTTTTCATTCTCAAAATATTCAAAGCTTTCAAAGAACTCGTCTTCAATTTTATAAACGAATTGGTGAAGGCCGTGACTTAACCCATGAAACGGTATTTCAAATTCCCTCTCCTTTTTCACCCTCTCTAAAATTGGGCGGCAAAAGTAATATTATTTATCTGTTTAAACAAATTTTTAAAGCAGTATTCCTTCGGATAAAACCTTATCGGAATGGCAATTTCCGTACCTTTGCATAAATAGCGGCATTTTTATCTGCATAAGTATCTGCTTTGTATTTTCTACGTATGAGTTATTAAAATTGACAGCCATTCACGGCCATAATTAAAAAAGTTAAGATTATTATTCTGATCGGTTGGAAAGAAGGACAAACATACTGGGAAAGATTGACTGGCTGACGGTATTACTATACGGAATACTGGTTTTTTTCGGCTGGGTTAGCATTTATTCTACTTCTCCGGATGATGCAGCGACCCGGCTTTTCGACCTGTCGGTGAAACACGGAAAACAACTTTTGTGGATTGCCATGGCCATCCTGCTGGCCATAGTCATTCTGATTATTGACGCCAAGTTTTTTTCCACTTTCGCTTTCTGGCTTTATTTTCTGACACTTATTACGCTTGTCGCCGTATTGCTTTTCGGGAAAACCGTTGCCGGTTCCAAGTCGTGGTTTCAGATCGGCAGTTTTGCCATCCAGCCGGCCGAGTTTGCCAAATTCACAACGGCGCTGGCGCTGGCCGGTTACCTGAGCAGACTGAACATTGACATGCGCAGCCTGAAAACCAAAGTCATTGCCGTAACGATCATTCTTTTACCTGCCCTGCTGATTTTTATGCAAAACGACACCGGATCAGCGCTTGTTTACTTTTCATTTGTTATTGTCCTGTATCGTGAAGGTTTATCGGGAGCTATTTTTATTATCGGGCTGATCATGGCCATTCTGTTTATCACAACGCTTTTGTTTTCAAAATTATATGTCCTGGCCGCCCTGGCCCTTTTACTGATACTCAGCCTGGTATTGTTTAAACGCTGGCGTAAAAACTGGGGGCTGACCCTTTCGGTTTTTGTTCTGGCGGCAGCATTCGTGATGAGCGTGAATTATGCTTTTGAGCATGTACTTGAACCCCATCAGAAGACAAGGATCAATGTGCTGATGGGCATTGAAAAAGACCCGCGCGGCGCCGGTTACAATGTGAACCAGTCTATGATCGCCATCGGCTCGGGAGGGCTGACGGGAAAAGGTTTCCGGAAAGGAATGCTGACCCAGTACCAGTTTGTTCCCGAGCAGAGCACAGATTTCATCTTTTGCACCGTAGGGGAAGAATGGGGTTTTGCCGGCGTGCTTGTCGTTATATTTTTGTTTGCCACCCTGATCGTAAGAATTATCATTCTGGCCGAAAGGCAACGATCGAAATTCAGCAGGATATACGGATATGGCGTGGCCTCAATCCTGTTCTTTCATTTTGCAGTAAATGTAGGAATGACCATCGGGTTGTTCCCGGTGATGGGCATTCCTTTACCGTTCTTTAGTTACGGGGGATCTTCATTATGGGCATTCACCATCCTGCTGTTTATCTTCATCAAACAGGATGCGAACCGGCTGAATGTTTTATAAAAGATTAATAGAACCTGATCCTGTTGTCCACAATATCGGCATTATCCTTTATGGCATTATAAACCACTCCGCGGTCCAGGCGTATTTTAAACCTGTTGAATAACCGTTTTTTAACGTTATCCAGATTTTCAGGGGGAGCAATTTTATTCAGCTTATTCAGTTTGACGATGAACACGCCGCCTTTTCCTTCAATGGGTCCGAATTGCTGGCCGGGGTCGGTTCCGAAAACTCTTCCGATGATCTCGTTTTCCGTACCAAAACCCTTTATGTTCCTCGAAGCAAAAGTAAGGGCGGGCATGTTGTCCTTTTTAAAACCGTTGAGCCCGGCAATTTTATCCATGTCGTCGCCGTAAGGTTTTATTTCATCCATGATCAGTTTGGCTTTCAGGTGGTTGAAAACTTTGGCATTCAAACGGGTTTTCACCTGATCCAGCGGAAGATATCCACCCTCCACCTTATTGGTCAGGACAGCCACAACAAACTGGCCGTCAAGGTCAAATACCTCACTGACATCACCCACTTCGGTTTTGTCGTTGAAAGCCCAGATGATGATCTGGCGGGGATTGTTCAGCCCCGGAATGTGGTTGTCCATTTTATGGATTTTCTGCGCCAGGCGCTTTGTATAACCACTTTTTTCTACAGCAGCATCAAATTCCTCGATATTGTGCGTCTCGGATGCCAGCTTACTTGCTTTTGAAAAAATCTGCTGATAGGTTTCATTACTTGCCATCACTTCATGGTTGATCATCGCCACGCGCACTTTTGTTTCGGCGTTCTTTTTACCGGTCACTTTGATGATATGAAATCCAAAAGGCGTTTCTGCCATGGCCACCTTTTTGACTTTTGTGTTGACCACGGCCTCGTTGAAGGCGTTAACCATCATACCGTCGGCAAACCAACCCAGGTCTCCTTTGTTGTTCTCAACAGACGGATCATCGGAAAAGGACATGGATAACTGTTCCAGTTTTCGCGGTGATCTTTTGATGACTTTATACAGGCTGTCGGCAAGTTGTTTGGCCTGCTCTTTACTACGGGTAACCTTTTCCGGGGCCCTGTATGCTCCCTTATATGAAATAAGGATATGGCTTGCTTTCAAACTGTCGGGACGGTCTTGCACAGCCACCAAACGGGCAACGTGAAACTCATTGTTTTCCAGATAAGGTTTGGTTACCGTCCCCACGGGGCTGTTGAACATAATGGAGTCGATCTGTACCGGTAACTGACCCCTGGCTTTCCAGGAACTGTCGTAAGGGGTGTCGGAATTCAACTGGACAAAACGCGGAATGTCAACCGTTGTTTTGAATTCTTCATAAATCTGGGTAATCTCTTTTCTTGATGCCTGCAAATCCTTAATGGAAGGGATCACGTCGAAGATAACATAGTTGAAATCCACATTGGGGACATCCTTAAAACGTTCTTTCTCTTTTTCATACATGGCAAGGTAATCATCCTCCGTCGGAGTGATCAGTGTATCGGGGACCATAGAATACCTTTTGGCAACATAATCAATATCGGCTTTGTCGTTTTCTTCTGAGAACTCCATCGCCGCCAGGTCTTTGGGGATATAATATCCTTTTAAGATCAGATTCTGGTATTTTTCCCGCAGCCGGTCATTTTTCAGATAATCTTCAAAAAGTATCCATTGCTGTTTAATTTCAGGCCGGTTTTGATCAAGTGTTTCCAGAAACTGTCTGACCATGTTTCTGTCAAACTTCCCGGTATTCGGGTTGACGAACGACTGTATTACCAGAGGGTGAGGATTGGGCCCCTGAACCATATCGAACAACTCATCCGAGGTGACATCAATACCCAGATCAGCATATTGCTTATCCATCAGAATCTTATTCACCATCTGATCCCATGTCTCATTTTTTATCCTGAAGATGTCATCAGAAGATAATTTGTCCACCTTTTTTTGCTGTTTGGTGGCTTCAATATTCTGATCAACTTTGGCATTAAAATCAATGATGGAAATTTTTTCATCGTCCACTTCTCCTGCGACCATGGTGCGGGCTGTTCTGTTTCGTTGTCTTGTAAAGTCACCGAGAACGAAAGCTGCCAATGCAACACCAATAATAATTACCAAAAACGTAGAATGTTTTCTAATGTTTCCTATTACCGCCATCTCTAACTTCTTTTACTTTAAAATTTTGAGGTGCAAATGTACAAATGTATATGGAAGTATGAAAAAAAAAATCTTATCATGATGGTACCTCCGTTATATCATTTAAAATATTGATAAACAATGTGTAAAATTTTTATCCTTTGGGTTATTTGTAAGAAAATAATTTTTCAACCCGGATTGGTTTCAGGTTAAAACACGGAGTTTTACTTCTTCAAGACGATTTTTGCTCGATTTTAATATGGTAAAGTGATAGGGCGGAATGCTGATCTCTTCCATCCTGGCCGGAATGCTTTCGTGATGATGAATGATAAAACCGGCGAGGGTTTCGTATTCATCGGAAATAGGAAGGTCCAGTTTGTATTTGTCGTTCAGGTAATCTATTTCAAGTCGTGTGGAAAAAATATATTCGTTTTCCCCAATTTTCTTCTCGGTTGTCAGGTCCGTATCGTATTCGTCCTCAATCTCTCCGAAGATCTCTTCGATGATATCTTCCATGGTGACAATTCCGGCAGTCCCGCCAAATTCATCGAGGACAACGCCAATGCTTTTATGCTTTTTGATAAAAATGTTCAGCACTTCCGGAGCAGGCATGGTTTCGGGGTACACGTCCACTTCTCTGACCATCTCTTTGATTTCTCTGGGATTGCTGAACATATCGTAAACGTGGGCGTAACCAACCAGTTTATCGATGTTTTCTTTATAGACCATGATCTTTGAATGGCCTGTGACGGTAAACATTTCGATGAGATGATCGATCGAATCCTCTATCTCAATGGCTTTTATCTCGGTACGCGGCACCATGCATTCACGCAACTTGATATTTTTAAATTCCATTGCATTTTGGATCATCTGTATCTCCTGATTGATCTCATCTTCTTTTTTTACCTCGTCCTGGTTGTACTCCTTAACGAATTCTTCGAGGTCGATTGAGCTGAACTTGTAGCCCGTTTGTGTTAATTTGATCTTAAAGACTTTTTTCAACAGCAACTCGGCAACCCCGATATAAAGCAAAACGAGCGGATAAAACAGGATGTAAAAAAACCAGATCGGAACGGCAAAGATTTTCAGAATAAAGTTTGGATTGATACGAAACAATATCTTGGGAAGGAATTCGGCTGTCACCAGTATGATCAGCGTTGAAATAAAAGTCTGGATCAAAAGGATGATAAACTCGGACTGGTAATTAACCGGGAGAATGTTGAGCAGCCAGGGTTCAAGCAGCTTGGCCATAAAGATACCATAAACAACCAGGGCAACATTGTTGCCCAGCAACAGCGCCCCGATAAAGCGAGACGGGTTCTGATAGAACGTGGACATGATACGTGCCGGCATCAGCTTTTTTTTCAGGTCCAGTTCCTGTATTAAACGGCTGGAACTGACAAAAGCGATCTCGATCCCGGAAAAGAAACCGGAAAATACGATCGTAACGAGGATGATAACCAGGGTTGTTGTGCTCATTGTCTTTTTCTCAGGGTAAAAATAGTAAGAATCATTGAGAAAAGTCCCGGCGGATCAAAAGAGCGTCTTTTCATAAAAACAGATTTTTATTTTTTTTCTGAAACGGTATCGTCCACCACTTCCAGTTCGGCGCGAATGTGATAGATTCTTCTGTCGGTAAATGATTCGTTCGATCGCAAACTGTCGCCATAAATTATTTCATCGGGGCTGGTGATTTTCACAAAAGTATTGGAGAAAATGGTTTTTTTCTTCTGATCCCACACCAGGTTTTCCGTATTCAGTTGTTTCTGAGTGTCAAAGTTTTTCACAACCACATCGTTGCGGGCACGCATGATCTTCTTTTTTTCATAAGATATTCCGTAATTGGCCCGGATAAATGAAACCGGCACCCCGGTGGTATCATAAAAGGTGATTTCAAAACCTTCGGGGAAAACGGTGTAAGGATCATCTCCCTCGTATCGTTCCATCACCGGGCTCCGCAATAAAACACGCAAATATCCCGAATCGGTTCGCTCATATTCAACATGAAAAGCCCTCACCAAGGGCATGGTATCTTCTCTTGTAATTTCCTGAATGGTTTGTATGGAGTTTTCACAAGAAAAAAGCATCACCACAACAAAGAGTGCGATGATACTTTTTATGAAAATTTTGATCATGGTGATTCAGATTATTTTATGCCGGTCCATTTTTTTTGGATTTGTCATTTTCAAAAATTTACAGACCTGACATTATTTAGCTGCCCGAACCGTTGTTTCTTCATTGATCCAGCAGCCGACTTTGTATTTATCGCCTTCGTTTAAAGCATAGAAGAACAGCAATTCTTTCGACGGGAAATAAACACTGTATCTTTTGATCCTCTCATTGGCCAGTTCAGTCAAATCGGGTTCCACCTGTTTTGCTTTTTTGTATTTATCCACGGCAACCCAGTAAGCAACTTTTTTAGTCAGGTCGTTGTCGCCGCATTCGGTAGCTGACATCACGTAAAGGTCACCGATGAAAATATAAGGTTGTCCCCATGTCGGATTGATCCTGGCAGCATTGAGTGCCATCTGGCGGGCTTTCGGGAAATTGTCGAGGGCCCGGTAAGCAGCAGCGAGGAAAATATAAGCGTCATCCACTTTTTCCTTGTCTTCCATTTTGGTAGCCGCTTCCATATAAGGGATGGCGTCTTTATACCTTTTCTGATCGATATACATTTTGCCAATCGAAAAAGCCGATTCGGGTGTGGGTTCAAGATCGTATAGTTTTACTACCGCATTGAAATACAACGGGTCTTGTTTACAGTCCTTTTTTTCCAGTATCTTGATTATTTTTTTGAGAAGTTCCGGGTCGTCGGGTGTTTTGTCAAACTTCTGATTATAAATTCTGACCAGTTCGGTGCATTGGGCAAAAGGTTCAAAGGTCAGTTCAATGTTCCCCATGATATTGGTGAATTCGCCCACCTTTTTGGTGTTTCCCTGCTCTTTGTATTTTTTTAGGTTCTGATCAATATATTCGCTGATCTGATCATAAGCATCAACAACGGCGGCCGTATCGATATCCCCTTTTGAGGCCATCTTGGTAATTGCCCTGAAATAATAAACATAAACCGGGGCAGCCGAGTTTGCTTTATTGAGTTCCAGCGATTTTTTCAGGATAGCATAAGCTTCCTGATATTGATCGGGTCTTAGCTGGTAGAGGTCCACCCCTTTCCTGCCCAGGATGGTCCCGACCTGTGATTTGTGGGTTTTCCGGTTTATCGGGAAAAACTTGATCCGGTCATCATAAACCATCATCAGCGAGTCGATCAGTCGTTGTTTCCGCTCGGGTGTTTCTGCTTTACGGATGTAATAATTCAGCATTTTTACACCGTGAACATATAAATTCTCACTGGAACGGGGGCAATCTCTGAACACGATTTGCCAGTATTTGTAAGCATAATCTACTGAAGCGTTTTTATAATGGCTTTGTTTCCATTGCTTGTATGCTTCAAAATACAGCGACAGGTTCTGGATACAGGCAATACTGTCTTTACCGTATTTTGGCAAATTATCCCGTTCAGTCTGTGCCTGAACGTGATTTCCGCCCATCATTGCAAAGGCGAAAAGCAAACCGAGTAATGCGATCAAGTTTTTTGTTTTCATCACGATTATCATATTAAAGATTCATTATTGGTACTTTCGTTTTTGAAACCAGTTTTCAAAGATAGCAACTGCAAACGAAAAACGCACATAATTTTCCTGAATTAAATTATCTTTTATTGTTCCTCTTGTCCCGGCTTCAATGGCCAGGTCGATGGTTGTCTTGCTTCGTTTCATCGGAAAAGTTACCCCAAATGTTATGCCATACTGATTTATCGAGTGTCCGTTGAGGTTGACATACGAGTCATCATAATGGAATCCGGCGCGATAAGTCATCCTCTTAAATAAGGAAGAAAGGGTAGTGTGTTTGGGGTTGAGTTGCCCGCCGATTGAGATTCTCCATGCATTATCTAACGAATCGCTGATGCCGAAACTTGTAAATTTTTCCCAGTTTTGCCACTCAAAATCAGCACCTACTAACCATTTGTCAGTATTTCTGAAAACGGCGCCAAACCCGAAACGGGTTGGCAAAACAATATTTCCTTCGTATTCCGGCTCGTACAATAACGTGTCGAGCGGATAATCCACGCCACCGTTAAAACCCCCGTTCAACGTGTAGATAATGGATGAACGCTTGGCCTTCATGTTAAATTTATTGGAATAAACGGCGCCGACTGTGAGTAATTGGTCTTTTCCAATGGGAATATCATACTGGATGCCGTAATCAAAAACAAAGTCCTCGCCCCGTGTACTGTTTTGTGATTTGATATTGGCAATATAGATTGAATCCGGGAAATAGACCATGCTGGTGCTGTTTGACTGTCCGAAAAGGAAAGTGGCATCAATTCCAAGGCGCAGATGTTTCCCGATGTTGAAACCGTTGCCCCAGTAAAAACGGTTGATCCCTCCGTCTCCGCTGATTTCGTTGATCACGTTGTTGAAGTTGTATTGGCTCATATCAACTTCCAGTTTCACATCGTAGCCTTTTTTACTGAAAGGCATGATGCCGAGGCTGGTTCTCCACCAGCGGGTGACCGGAAATCCGAAAAAGATGTAATTCAATGTCATCAGGGATGAACTCTCTTTCTGGAGTGTTGTCTTGTGCGTGGTATAAACCCCGAAAAGGCTTACATCCAGTACGAATGATGCGGAATCGATTTTACCGTAAGAAGCAGGATTGGCCGGGTTCAGCATGCCCGAATTCCACATGGCAAAGGATACTCCTCCCATACCCTGTATCTTTGTGTTGATGTTTTTTCCGTGCAGTTCACCCAGCCCGAAACGGGAATAGGGCGAGTTGATGGTCGTCTGGCCTGACAGAACCACCGCCTGGAAAAACAGAAATACAAAAAGTCCGGCTTTAAATATTTTCATTAAAATTCAGAATTTTGTTCAAACCTGCCAATACCAGATTTGGGGCTGCAAAGATGTTATTTTTTAAGCTTCTGTCAAAATATTTATAATCACCGCCTGTAATTATTGTTTTTAGCCCGGGAAAACGGTTTTTATATTCCTCGATCATCCCGTCAACTTCAGCGATAACTGCCTTCTGCACACCCGATAAAATGGAGTTTTTTGTAGAATTTCCCACTACATCAATATCTTTTTCATATTCAGGTTGTATTAACGGCAGATTTCCCGTAAAAGTATTGAGCGATTGAAACCGCATCATGATACCCGGGCTGATGGCGCCTCCCATATATTCTTTCCTGGTTGTCAGTAAATCGTAAGTGATGCATGTTCCGGCATCAATGATCAGTACATTTTCGTTTGGAAAAAGTTCCATAGCCCCGGCAACGGCTGCCATCCTGTCTTTGCCCAGAGTTTCGGGCGTTTTGTATAAGACCGTGAAAGGCAGTCTGGTTTGCCGGTCAAGCAATAAAAGATGTGTTTTCAATGTCAGTAAATCACTGATACTTTTATCATAAGGCCTGACATTGGAAATGATTGAAAACCGGATTTCGGGAAATTTTTCAAGCAGGTTGTTGATGTTTGTTGGTGACAGATCACGGGTTGATTCAAGAAAGACGATCCGGCGGTTTTCAAAAACGGCCAGTTTGGTCAGTGTGTTTCCAATATCGATAATTAGTTTCATGCTGATTGACAAGGAAATTGCAAAAATAAGAGAAGCCCTTAAAGAGTTGAAAAAATTAAGTTTTTTTTTGAGAAAATAAAAAAATAGTTACTTTTGTCGGCTCAAAATCGGTGCCATAGCTCAGTAGGTAGAGCAACGGACTGAAAATCCGTGTGTCCCTGGTT
>JAOZOO010000182.1 GCA_029933225.1 Bacteroidales bacterium
CTTTGAAAACGGAAGTTCCGTTAAAAAAGAGGAGGAAGACAAGAAAAATCAGGAAGAACTTTTTCATGGATCATCAATTTTTGGATTGTTGTTTTAATAACGAAAATCATGCCGGAAAGTTGCCTGGACGGTTTGAAAAAAAAAGAAAACGGGCAGGGCCCTTTAATCAGTTTAAAATATACGTTTCAACAGGTTTTGTATTTTCGTTGAAAGATTACCATCATTTATCGTAAGTCATGACCCTTCCGGAAAAGATTGCCGTTATTATCCCCGCCCGAAACGAGGAAAAAACCATGGCCCCGCTAATTTTGTATATCCGTCAAAAGCTGCCCGAAGCGATCATCTGCATCATCGTCAATAATTCCACCGACAACACCTATCGCGAAAGCAAAAATGCTCTGGAAAAATCGGGGGCCAAACCGGAAAACTACCGGCTGATAACGATAGACCAACCCGGCAAGGCCAATGCCGTGAAAGAAGGACTGCGGTTGGTGGAAGCAGATTACTACGTGCTGCTGGATGCCGACGGCCAGCACAACGCCCGGGACATATTCATGGCTATAGAACATGCCAAAGTGCAGAACACCGACATGATGATCGGCAGCCGCTTTTTATACCGCGGATACGAATACAATGCCGGCGGAATGCGAATTAAATTCAACAAAACCATAAACCGGCTGGTAAACCGCCTGTTTGGTGTGCAGCTTACCGATGTGTTGAGCGGCTATCGTGTGCTGTCGAACAGGTTTGTCAGCACACTGGAAATACGCAGCAGCAATTTCGAGCTGGAAATGGAACTTCTTTTCCACGCCCTGAAAAACAAATACCGCATTGACGAAATCCCCATTGAAATTTCGGAACGAACGGATAAAAAAACTGCCAAGCTGATGCTCTTCACCGACGGACTGAAAATACTTATTTTTACTTTCGTGAATTATTACAGACTGAAACATGCTACTGCAAAAAAGTGATTTGTGGAACAAACGGTTAGATGCTTCAGCAAAGTTGTTTGTCGTGTTGCTGCTGTCGGCTTATTTCTCGCTGTTTTTTTTACATAAGCAGCAAGTCACTAATTTCGATTATGGCAAGCTGGTCAAATACGGCGAGGTCATTGTGCAAACCGGGCATGTTTTTGAGACCAACCTGTTTTCATACACCTATCCCGATTATCCGTTCCTCAACCATCACTGGTGCACGGGCGTTATCTTTTACCTGGTGCACAAAGTTGCAGGTTTAAAAGGGCTGACACTGCTGGCACTGGTACTCAACCTGGCAGCTTTCCTGCTTGTCATCAGGCTTTCATCGCGCACGGGTAATTTCTGGGCGACGGTGTTTGTCGTCCTGCTGACCGTGCCGCTGCTTGCCTCGCGAACCCAGCCGCGCCCCGAGGCTTTCAGCATATTTTTCTTTGTGCTGACGGTTTTTCTGCTGGTGAGTTACGATCATAAAAAACTGAAACGGAAGTACCTGTGGCTGTTGCCGCTCATTCAGCTTTTGTGGATCAATATCCACATCCTCTTTTTTCTCGGCATTTTCCTGCAGGGTGTTTTTCTGTTCCAGCTGCTGATCAACAAAACCGGTAAAAAGGAACTGCTGTTCTTTACGGCGGTCTTCGCAGCAAGTGTGGCCGCATGCTTCATCAACCCTGCCGGGGCAAAAGGGGTGTTTTATCCCTTTATGATAATGGGCGAAATACAATACGGTGTAACCGAAAACATGCCGCTGTTCAGCACCCGGCTCATGAAGGAGAACAGCACTTATTTCTATTACTACGAACTGCTCTTCCTGCTGACGGGCATCCTGTGGTACTACTGGCTGAAAAACCCCAAAGAGGCCCGTTCACGCCTGTATATCATCCTCTGGAGCGCGGCTTTCGTGGCATTGGCGCTGTGGCGGGTACGGGCAGGGGTGTTTTTTGCCTATATGATCGTGTTGCTGGCAGGCGAAGTAACCGGACAGCTACCGTCAAAACACCGGAAAACGACAAACCGTATAAGCATCGTCATGGCTGCTTTTCTGCTGGTTTTCGTCGTTGCCGGCCGTACCGGTTTTTTCTATCCTTACCGCTATCAAAAACCGGGGCTGGGCATTGCCGAAGGACTGCCCGGCGGGGCCCGCTATTTCATCAGCAACAAGCTGCACGGGCCCGTTTTTAACAATTTCGATGTGGGCGACTACCTGATCTATTACCTCTTCCCGCAGGAAAGGGTGTTTGTCGACAGCCGCCCCGAAGCCTATCCGCCGGGGTTTTTTAAAAAGGAACTGCTGCCGGCCATCTTCCGGCAAAAAGACTGGCTGCAACTGGATTACAAATACAACTTCAATGTGGTCTTCCTCGGATATCATCCGCAGGTGATCAATATGGTGAAACGCCTGTTTATTGACAGCCGCTGGTTCCTGGCCTACCACGACCGCTACACGATTATTTTCCTGAAAATGAACGAAGAGAACGAACCCCTCGTGAAGGATGAACTCCAAAACCGCAAAGTGCTGAATGAGATCATGCGGCGGTTTGAGGAAAATATTGGAAAAGGCAGTTTGTGGGAGGAAACGGAACATTGAATGTTGTTATCCCTATTGCGGGGAGAGATCACAACACACACTGCAATATGATAAAGTGAAGGTTTAAGTCCGTAACAAAAACCCTTTTCATGAAAGGAAAATCATCCCGGCGGGATGGAATGTTCTAACCCGGGACGTAAGTCCACGGAATACGATACAGAGCAGCAGAATTCCGTAGGAACGGCATGTTATAAAAAAACCCCGAGAAGATACTCATCTTTGAAATCAATTCCATAATGCTTCAAAAAAGTTAAATATTCTTCCCGGAATATTGTTTTCTTATGATGTTCCTTTTGATGATCAATGTAACTGATTAGTTCAGGAATATTTCTGTGACTTACCGAGAATATTCCACCACCGGTCTGCCAGTGAAATTCATGATTAAGATATCTTTTCTTATTTAGCCAGGAAGAAGAATTAGTTTTTACTTTCTGGATGAATACTGATGGGGCCATAACAGGTTTTAATCGTACCAGCAAATGCACATGGTCGGGCATACCGTTTATTCTGATCAAAATCTGGTTTAAGTTTTTTATAATGCCTGTAATGTATTTGAAAAGTTCTTCTTCAAATTCTTTTCTTATTAATGCCTCTCTGTACTTTGGCGAAAACACGTAATGGAGATAAATTTGTGAATAAGTGTTGGGCATATTTCCGTTAGTTTTGCAATGTTATAAAAATACAAAAAAAGGCCTCACCCCTCTGGTTTTCCACTGACAACTTTTTCTCATCCCGGAATATGCCGTTCCTACGGAACTTTTTTTCTAACTTATTTTATTTCGGGAACTGCGTCCCCGGCAATAACATATTCCGCCTCAGGCGGGAAGGGAGGAGCGACCGGGAAATCTCCCGGTAGGCAGGGCTTTCTTTGGAGATTTTCACCTGAATGATACATCGGGCAGTGCAGAGTGAAGACTGAATAGCGAACACCGAATATCGAATTTCGAATTTTGAAGGTTTGGATGGGTGGATGGGTGGATGGGTGGATTGGATGGGGAATATTGAATAACGAACACCGAATATTAAATATCGAATTTTGAACACCAAATATCGAACCATATGCGGGCTGACTGAAGACTGCCAACTGCCGACTGTGGACTGCCGACTGCTAATACCTCCTTTCCAGCAGCGGCTGCGGCGGACGGTAAGCCTCACCGCGGCGGCGGGCGTGGCGGCGGGCACGGCGCTCGGCCTTCTCCTGCTGCTTCACCTCCTTGCGCGTGAACATCATAGGCCATTTTTTCATAACTTCTGATGGTATGTCTTCATAATCATAGAAGATGTCTTTTGTCGTAACACCATTAATATCAAATTCTCTTATGTGGAATATTCTCTTTCCCTTCGATGGAGAAGAATCTTCTCCAAACCATTCATCCACAATATCGGGTCTCTGTTCCCAATCCCATCCTTCAGGATCATCCCAATTATAATCTAAATTTCTAAAATGCAATAAAGATCTATTAAGATAAATATCTGCACAATTATAATCATCTTCTGTGTAATTAGGACTTGTTCCGCTTTCTGTAAAGACAGATTCATAATTATTGCTTGAAGGGGGTTCTGTTATAGCTCCCATAACTGAACCAAGCTCTTGATTTAGAACCCTACTATTTGGACTTACACCACCTATACTACTTCTGAACATCACACTGCATTTGTTTGTAACAGGTCCATTATAAAAACAAGCGAATGTTCCACCAGGACCTATGTTATCATCCCAATAAACACCCATCTCACCATCCTGAATAATATATCCAAAACCTTCCGGATGTGGAACAACATTTTCTGCTAAAGCTTCAACAGGATTAAATGTAGGTAGGATATTTTCTAAATTATAAATTGTATTATTGTAATTTATCTCTATATCCCAGGGTTGTGTTAAAGAGCTGTCATTATACACATGCATAGGAGGAGGATTAAGCCAGTGGTATGTTGTATCTCCTAATTCATCATAATTTGTTACACCATCTCTAAACGCATCATTATACAAATCCCAAGTGAAATCAGCGGGTACCAGCCGGAAGTCCTGTGCCACCTCGTTGCGGTTGCCTGCCGGGCTGCGGTGGCCGGGCGCCGGTGTGGCGGCGGATGCCTGTGTCCTGCGGTTTTTGTTTTTCCGCTTTTTGCTTTTGTGTTTTCTCCCTTTTGTTTTGTGTCCCGAGGTCTCGGGATTGAGTTTTGTCCCGAGGTCTCGGGATTGGCTTTTGTTATTTGTGATTTGTGATTTGCGTTTTTCTTCTTCGGGCGGTGTCACCGTCACCCACGTGTGGAAGGTGGTGTAGTCGTCGTGTGTGATGGTCACCGGGT
>JAOZOO010000321.1 GCA_029933225.1 Bacteroidales bacterium
CTATTCGCGCTTCGCGATGTTTTTACGCCGGTGCGAAAGATATGCGGCGTGATTTTTCTTCTGGATCCACATAACGAGTTCTATGGCATCAGTCACATCATAACGCCGCAACGGCAACACAACCTCCAAAAGAATTCTAAGCTGCGACAGAGTAATGGATGGTGCTTTTTTTCCCCAAGCGGATTTTGATGTGCCAGAGAAAAAAATGCGCCAGCATACAGGTCAGCATGTGATGGTGCCAGCCCTTGTATTTCCTGACCTCGTAATGATCCAGACCGAGTTCGGATTTGGTTTCCTCAAAGCATTGCTCAATGGCCCACCGAAGGCCGCTGAGCCATACGAAAAGATTGAGTTTGGCGCTGAGATGCGCGTTGCTTATGTGAAATTTGTAATCAGGATCCTTGCCAAGGCTCCTGCGTATAACCAGCCAGACTTCTTTCTGAGGCAAGCCGTTGTTTGACAAGATGATCCGTCTCCTGGTGAACTCGTATTCGATGGGCCCCTTGGTGCCCTCGGTAACTTTACGTTTGTACCAGAAATAATCGTTGATGCTTCGAGCGAGCGCCTCTATGGTAATGGGTTTTTTGGCGGTTTTTTCCAGCACTTTTTTAACGCGGACTTCGCCTTTGTATTTATACTTTTTCTTGATCATCACCGGCCGTTTTAGCCAGCATTGTGTATCGCCTGGCACTGACACAAAATACGTCTTGTCGATACAAGCCTCCACGGTTTCAATGAAATCAGGGCTTGTACCGTATACCGAATCTGCCAGAATGTATTTAAAGGGCAGAATCGCCTCTTCAACGATGGCGTTGAACATTTCCACGGCCAGCTGTGGTTTGGTCTTAAATTCAACGTCTTCGGGCAGCTTGCATTTTTTGCGGCGGATGGCATAGTCATCCTTGAACCATTTGTCTGGGATATAGAGCCGTTTATCAAGCAGTGAATAGCCGTTATGTGACACATATGCCGCGAAAACACCCACCTGACAGTTTTCAACCTTTCCCACGTTGCCGCAGTATTGCTTGGCGACACCGATGGAGTCGCAGCCTTTTTTCACAAAGCCGGTTTCATCAAAAATCAAGGCGCCATCAGCGGTGCCGAGGTCATCATTAACGAGACTATGATACTTTCTCAATATCTTATTGTCATCCCACTCAGCATCGCTTACAAAGCGTTGCATTGGCCGCACTGCGCCGTTTTCAACATTCAGAGCAATAGGTTCAATGGACTTACG
>JAOZOO010000066.1:0-4372 GCA_029933225.1 Bacteroidales bacterium
TTATTCAATATGAACAGTCCCACAATCGAACCATCGAGCCATTAAACCATTGAGCCATCAAACCATCAACTAGTTCACCACCAATCCCCTCACGCCCTGTCTAATTCCACAGTAAAATGTCTTAAAATGGGTGCCTCGTTCACAATAACAAAACCTTTGCGGATCAACTCCCGGCGGTCGTATACATTGCTAAGGGCTACTGCCACGTAGTCCATGTGGTCGCGTGTATAAACCCGGCGGGGGATGGTCAGCCGCAGCAGTTCCAGCTCGGGATAACGGTTTTCGCGTGTTTCGGGATCACGGTCGGCAAGCAGGGTTCCTATTTCAACACCCCGGACGCCACTTTCGAGGTAAAGCTCAACGGCGAGTGTTTGCGCAATAAGCTCTTCCTGTGGTATCTGTGGCAAAAACCGTTTGGCATCCACAAAAATGGCATGGCCGCCGAAAGGATATTGCACCGGTACGCCATGTTCTTTCAGTTTCTCGCCGAGATAAGCCACCTGATTTATTCTGGTTTCCAGATAGTCAAATTCTGTCCCCTCGTATAATCCCATGGCCAGCGCATTCATGTCTCTTCCCGACATGCCACCATAAGAAATGAATCCTTCAAACAAAATATTAAAGATGCTGGCACGGTTAAACAGTTCCTTATCACGCATGGCAATGAATCCGCCCATGTTCACAATTGCATCTTTCTTGCTGCTCATGGTCATACCGTCGGCATAGCTGAACATTTCGAGCACAATTTCGCGAATATTTTTATCAGCGTAACCTTTTTCCCTGATCTTGATGAAATAGGCATTCTCGGCAAAGCGGGCCGAATCGAAAAACACCGGTATTTCATACATGTCGGCAAGTTTCCTCACATCCCGCAGGTTTTTCATCGATACGGGCTGCCCCCCCGACGAATTACAGGTCACGGTGACGATGATCATGGGAATCTTTTCCCTGTTGTTTTCCTTTAAAACCTTTTCTAACTTTTCAAGGTTAATATTTCCTTTGAACGGATGATCCAGCGTGGTGTCAAAGGCTTCATCAATAGTGCAGTCAATGGCTTTGGCCCTGCGGTATTCGATGTGTCCTTTTGTGGTATCGAAATGGGAGTTCCCCGGAATCAAATCACCTTCTTTGATCATGGCAGAGAACAAAACGTTTTCGGCGGCACGCCCCTGATGTGTGGGTAAAAAATGAGGGAAACCCGTGATCTCACGAATGGCGTTTTTCAGTTTGTAATAAGACGATGAACCGGCATAACTTTCATCGCCCAGCATTATTTCAGCCCACTGCCGGTCGCTCATGGCGCCGGTACCCGAGTCGGTCAACAGATCAATGAACACCTGGTCGCTTCGCAAATTGAAAAGATTGTATTTTGCCTCCTTGATCCATTGCTCTCTTTCCCGACGGGTGCTCCGGCGCAATGGCTCAACCATTTTTATTTTATAGGATTCTGAAAAAGGTAACTTCATGACTTGGTTTTTTGGTTTTAAAATGGGGAAAAGAAAAAAGACTGCATTTTATTTAAAAATGCACGTGGTAAGAATTAACAAAAGGAGTCTCTTTTCTTAATGTTCAGAAAGTTTATTTCCCGGGACAATTGTGATAAATCTAACATCTTGTGTTTGTTTCACCGCTCAAAGTTAAAAAAAATTGTAACCCGTCAAATACTATTGCGTCATAAGCATGAAACAATTAATTAATCACTTTAAAAAAAGAAAATCATGGAAACTCTTCTTCCCGTTTTTGTTTTAATCGTAATATTCGGCTTTACTTATGCCACAATTTATATCCTTGTCAGGAAAAAAGAAAGGATGGCTTTGCTGGAAAAAGGTGTGGATGCTTCAATTTGGCTTACACCAAACAAACCTTCCGTTCAGGGTGTAAGATTCGGGTTGTTATTCATCGGAGTGGCCATCGGTATTCTGCTGGGGGCTACGCTTGTTGAAACCACATCGCTGAATGAAGAAGCAGCCTATTTTTCAATGATATTCATGTTTGGGGGAATTGGTCTTGTGATCACCCATTTTATTGAACGAAAAGAAATTAACAAAACAAAATAGTCTTTTCAGAATTAAAAAAAGCCCGCTTTTCAGCGGGCTTTTTTTATGTTAATTTGGTTTGTATTATTTTATCGGAAACTTTATACGGGCTGTTGTACTTGATCAGTTTCACCCTTTTTCCGTTTTCTTCACAAATGGGACAGTATTTCATTTTGACGGGATAAATATAATCGCACTCAGGACAGTAATAAAAACGGACTTTTTTGTAATTCTTTTTTCTGAATAAAATATAGACAAACCCGGTAACCGGTGTAAGCAATAAGCTGATCAGAAAAATTTTCAATCCTTCATTTTCTCTCTGAATGCTGAAGAAGGTCAGCAAAAATGAAATAATCAAATACATTATAATAACTATCCACACCATTTCTGCTCATTTTAATTTTTTACTTGGCTGCCAGACATCTCCTCTTCAGTAATGTTTCTTTACTTTTTGATTCTCATGTTTCTGGATAGTTATATACGAAAGAAATGAAAATAGGTTATAATAATTTGAAAAAATATTTAGCAAACTTAAATATGTAAATTCATTTTGATTCTTGAGACAACCATTTCGATGGCGACTTTGTTGTCTCCGCCTTGCGGAATGATCACATCGGCATATAATTTCGTGGGTTCGATAAATTCTTCATGCATAGGTTTTACGTAAGTCTTGTAATGGGCAAGAACATCATTGTATGACCGCCCGCGTTCGATGATATCCCGGTTGATGATGCGCATCAGGCGTTCGTCGCTGTCGGTAGCCACAAAGAGTTTGATGTCGAGTCGTTCCCTCATTTCGGGAGGCGACAGGATAAGAATACCTTCAACGATGACCACTTTTTTCGGCTCAACCAATATGGTTTCCGGTGCACGTGCACAGGTAACATAATTGTAAATGGGCATCTGGATGTTCTCCCCTCTTTTCAGCGCATCAAGATGATTTGCCAAAAGTGCCCATTCAATTGAATTGGGGTGGTCAAAATTTATTTTCAGCTTTTCTTCCTGTGACAAGTGACCGTTGTCGTAATAATATGCGTCCTGCGGAACAACAGCCACAGAATTGTCGGGCAACAATTCCACAATCTTTTCCACGACTGTGGTTTTACCCGATCCGCTTCCGCCGGCAATACCTATTGTAAGCATAAAACCTGTAAAATGTATTTGTTTTCAGGTCAAATATAGAAAAAACGGAGAACTTCCATTAACGGTTTGCGATCTTTAACATTTCCGATTTTGGAAGCAGTAAGAGGGTATTATTTCTTTTCACAAAATTCTGTCAGTACGCCAAAAGTTGACCGGGGATGGAGAAAGGCGATGTCAAGGCCTTCTGCTCCCTTGCGGGGTTTTTTATCAATCAGTTGAACCCCTTTTTGCTCTGCTTCTTCCAGCGCCGAATCAATCCCCCTGACGGCAAACGCTATATGATGTAATCCCTGTCCTTTTCTTTCGATAAATCTGCCGATGGGGCCATCCGGATCGGTACTTTCCAATAGTTCGAGTTTTGTATCTCCGATCTTGAAAAAAGCCGTTTTTACTTTCTGGTCTTTCACTTCCTCGATGGCATAGCATTTCAGCCCCAGCACCTTTTCATAAAACGGGATACTTTCTTCAAGACTTTTCACGGCTATACCGATGTGTTCTATGTGGGTAAGATTCATTTTATTGGGTTTTAATTTTTTTCAAAAATAGAGAAAGTAGCTGCTCATGCTTTCCAGTCATTACTTTTTTTGATCAAAGAGACAAGTTCATTAACGGCTTCTTTTTCGGGAATATTTTTCACTACCAGTTTTCCTGCCCTGTATATGTTAACCTTCCCCTGCCCGGCTCCCACAAATCCGTAATCTGCATCGCTCATTTCGCCGATTCCGTTGACGACACATCCCATGACGGCAATTTTCAGCCCTTTGAGGTGAGAAGTAACCGTTTTCACTTTTTTCAGTTTTTCAATCACATCAAACTGCGATCTGCCGCAGGAAGGGCAGGCGACATAAACGGCTCCGGTAAACCGTTTGCCGAGTGCCTGTAAAATTTTCAGGGATATTGCAGCCATTTCATCGGTGTTTCCGTTTTTCCCGTTATCTATCCAGATGCCGCCCGATTTCAGGTGTCCGACAAGTAAAGTGAAATCAACCGTTGCCCTCATCATCAGCTCGCTGAATGAAAGCGAAGGATATGAAAGTTTAATGATGCTGTTGCCGGGAACAGGAAATTGTTTTACCGGATGAATAATCAAATTCAGGTTTTCATTTATCAATCTGTTATGCACAGGATCAAAATACAATTCGGCATGTTGGGATAAACAGGAAGTAACCACCGGGAATTTCTGACCGGTGATC
>JAOZOO010000066.1:4472-15585 GCA_029933225.1 Bacteroidales bacterium
CGGATGGCCGCGCCTTCCTGTTTACAAATCTTCAACAACGGCTTTAATCGCTCACTGATCTTCTCTAACGCAAATATGTTATCCTTTTCGGAATAATCGGTCTTTTGCCAAAAACGGTCAACATAATTTCCGGGGTTGATCCTCACCTTTTCCACATATTGGGCAGCAATCTCTGCAATTTCAGGATTAAAATGAACATCAGCCACAAGGGGAATATAAATGTGTGATTTTTTTAATTCTTTTTTGATAAGCGGAAGAGCCTCTGCCTCTTTCATGTTCTGAACCGCCACACGGACAATGTCGCAGCCGGCTGACGCCAGTTGTCTGATCTGATTTACCGTCGCAGGAACATCACTTGTGGGCGTGTTGGTCATGGACTGGATACGGACCGGGTTGCTTCCTCCCAGCAGCAGGTCACCAATACGGATTTGCCGGCTGATATAATTTATGTAAAACAGATCAATATGATCAGGCTTTTCAGACATTTCAGATTCAGGAAAAATTTGAAGACCACGAAAATAGGAAATACTGGATATTAACGGAATGGTGGAATACTGAATGGATGGAATATTGGATGAGTAAGAAAAAGAATTATTGATTTGAAAGCAGTGGTTAGTGAATAGTGAACAAATTGAGCCATCAAACAATAAATAATCATCTTAATACAATTGCGCCGAAAACCCCAGATTGACCACTCCTTTGTAACCGTATCCGAATTCGATGTAGCCGCCGATGCGTTTGCCAACACGGATACCCACGGCATTCACCTGAAAAGCCACATTGGCGATCGTGCCGGTTGACTCCTGTGTAATTTCATTGGGTGTGAAGGTTTCGTTTCCGAAGGTAAAACCCAGGCCAATCCCCGAATAAACCTGGATGATCCCCTGATTGAAGTAGCGGTATTCCCAATCAAAGGCGCCTGTATAAAACTTTCGTTTTATCTCCCCTTCGTACTGCCCCATGTTGTATATCTTTCCTGATGAACTGCTCATGCCGAAAGTAATCCCCCAGAACATGAAATCATTCCTGAATTTATGACGATAAGTGAGAAATAAAGCACCCGGACTGCTGTACCGGTCCCTCACATACAGTTCGTCGGGATAAAGGTCGTCCAGGGTTTTGGAACTGAAATGCTTGATCTGGTCAGGGATAACTATTCCATAGCTGAGTGAGATGTCGTGGTGGTCAAAGCTTTTGTAATAACCCTGAGCATTTAAACCGTTTATTGCAAGTAAAATCGCCAAAAAAAGTAATATCTTTTTCATGAAACCGGATTTATGTCAAAAATAGGATTTTTCTGCTTGATACGAAACAATTTAAAGTGAATTTTTAAAGCGATTATTAAAAACGGCCTAAAATCTTTTTAAAATGGATTTGACAGATCCCAAATACCCGCCGCCGAAAAGGTTGACATGAACCATCAGGGGATACAGGTTACAATAATCCAGCCGTTTCTGCCATCCCGGCTCCAGGGGGTAGTGCCGGTTGTATGCTTCATAAAACTCATGATGAAAGCCACCGAACAATTGCGACATGCCCAGATCCATTTCCCGATGGCCGTAATAAACTGCCGGGTCAATGATCACCGCTTCACCTTCGGGATTTACGATAAAATTCCCGCCCCACAGGTCGCCATGGATGAGTGCAGGTGGTTCAACCGGGAAGATATCTTCAAGTTTCTGATAAAACCGCTCGAATTTCCGGATGGTATCACTGTCAATCCTGCCGGCATCCCGGGCCATCTTCACCTGGAACTGTAACCGTTCTTCCCTGAAAAAATCTGTCCATGAACGGTGGCGACGGTTGGACTGATGCAGCGAACCGATATAGTTGTCATGATCCAGCCCAAACATCTCAACCGTATGCCTGTGCAGGGCAGCCAGCCGTCTGCCGAAGGTTTCCCAGAAATCAGTGCTTTTTGTTCCGGGCGGGATGTACTTCATGATCAGAAATGCCTCCTCACCGGTTTCATCGCAGGTCATAACTTCAGGAACGGGTATTTCCTCTGCATCAGCCAGAATTTTCAGTCCGAGGGCTTCTTTTTCAAACATCTGTGGAAAGCGGGAAGAAGAATTCTTTTTAACAAAATATGTTCCCAAAGTGGTTTCAAAACGATATGCCTCATTGATGTCTCCACCTCCGACCGGACTCACCGAAAGCAGCTCAGCGGTTTCACCGGTTACCTCTTCCAGCTTTTTCCTGACCAGATCTTTCCACGACATGCTGCACTTTTTTTGATTTGATAAAAATTAGCGGATCATGATCTCCGCCTCCCTGATCACCTTTGTAACTATTTGCTCACTGAAGCCCAGTTTTCGCATGATGTCGGGTTTTTGAACCAGCTCCCGGCAAAGTACAATGCCTTCATCGAGGATCATCCTTTTTTGCGTTTTGTTTAGAGAATGCAGGGAAGTGATGGGATGAAACCCGGCCTGGTCAACAAAATATTTCAGGCTGGCGTTTTTCGGATAGTCCCACGAGATCAGTTCCAGCCCGGCACACTCGGCAAACTGGATGGCATCCAGCGTAAAGCGTGAGTTGGTTACCACATATTCCCTGACATTCAGTTGTCTGTATTTTTCGTCTTCAAGCCATTTGTTTTTGATGTCGCGGAACCGGGAATGAATGTAAAGCGGTACCTGAACGTTTGTTTTCCCCCGGTAATCATGATGGAATTTACATTCTACGATGACCTGCTCCCCCGGTTTTATGGCGACAACGTCCACCTCGTGCTGAACACATTTCCCCTGAAGGGTCTGTCCTGTTTTTACTTCGTAGCCAAAGTATTCAAACAGCTTACCGACTAATATCTCGAACGGAAATCCCGAAGGGCCCAGCTCAAAAATGGCTTTTTTTAACCGGTAGCGTCCGGCCTCACGGTACGATTTTTTCTTTTTTAAAAGTCCGTAAGCGATCTGGTAAATTTTTCGCGTTGTGATCCCGTCATACAGGCGTTTCTCAACCTCGCCGACAATCCGGTTGCTTTCCGCTTCGCTGACACCTGAGTTTTTCAAAGCAAGGATCATTTTATCCTTGTCGAATGCTTCCCGCTCACCATTTGCTTTGGTGATGAATATTTGTCCTGTTGATTCCATGGATAATACACAAAAATAGCAATTTCCTGAAGTATGGCCTGTAAGGTTTTTTTATTTCAAACGACAAATGGTGTTAATGAACAAACATTTTTCACTTAAAAATTCAAGATCATGAAAAAGAATATGGGATCGACCGACAAAATCATCCGTATTTTACTGGCCATTGTCTTTGCCGCATTGTATTTTACAGGAACTGTAACAGGGACCTGGGGTATTGTGTTGCTGGTGGTTGCCGCAATTTTCCTGTTAACCAGTCTGGTTAGCTTTTGCCCGATTTATCCTTTACTGGGAATTAATACCTTGTGTAAGAAAAAATCAGAAGCTTAACAGAAAGTTCACTTTGAGAGAAGTCAAAGCTACTTCATGTTTTTGTAGCGGCTTTTTTCAGAGTTTACCTTTGCTTTTCCTGGTCGGAAACAAAATTATGTCGTTTCTCCTGTGAAACACGATACTTTGTTATTCCCAATAGTTGTTGGGAAAAGCTTGAAGTCATGGATTAATACCGATTACAAATCAAAATGCGCCTTTGGTTCATTTCAATCCCAAAGGCGCTTTGATTTAGTAACGGCATTTACTCCCGAATATTCGGGATAAATTTTAAAATGCACTTTTAGCGCATTTTAAAATACAATTGGTATAACTTCGATATTCACATTCAGTATTCCGCACCCCGGTAGGAGTTATAGGTTAAAGAGTCGGGAGTTGTTGTTCCAGCAAACATGCAATTTGTAACAACCGCTCCTGGCATCTTCTCATCTCACCACCGTCACCGTACCTTTGAAATTCACATCACGACGCATGTAGTCGGTACCGCTGATTACATAAATATAGGTATCGGCGGGAACCGCATTGCCCTGGAAATCGGTGCCATCCCACCGGTTCTCAAAATTATGTGTACTCCAAATCTCTTTTCCCCAGCGGTCGTAAATATACATGTTGAAATTGGTAATGGGTGTTCCTTTGATTTCGAAAACGTCATTCAGCCCATCGCCGTCAGGTGAAAATGCATTGGGAAAAAATAGTTTTACTTCTTCGGTCAGCGCCACCTTGCCGATGGTTGTATCTGCACAGCCATTGATGGTTTCCACATACAGTGTCACTTCATATTCACCGGGATTCTGGTAGGTATGTGACGGATTTTCTTCGTTGCTGGTCGAACCGTCGCCAAAGTCCCACAGAAAATCAATGATCGTCGAATCACTTTCACTTAAATTGGAGAAATCTATTTCCGGTGTGTCCATGGTTGTGATCCAGGGATCGGCTTCCAGTTTGGCTATCGGGTTAGGATTGACCTGGATGATATCGGGTTTGGTTGTGGTGGCTGCACAGCGGTCGGTATTGTGTACCGTTAAGCTGACCGTGAACAACCCGGCCGTATTATAAACATTGGTAGGGTTGATACTTCCGGAAGTATTACTATCGCCAAATGACCACTCATAAGTAGCTCCCGGAGCAACATCTGTCGACTGATCCTGGAAATTTACTTCCACAGGCAGACAACCTTCCAGCGGAGAGGCAGTAAAGTCGGGTGAAGGTAGCGGGTCAACGGTAAGGATAAATGTGCTGTCGGAAGAACAAACATGTCCCGTAGGATAGGTCAGATCGACATACAGATTCACATTGTACGTTCCCGGGTCATTATACTGATGGCTTGTATGTGGTTGGTTATCAGTGGCGCCATCGCCAAACTCCCAAAGGAATGTTTTGTTGGATACATCGTCATTGTAATCGAAAAGTATATCCGTATTGGTACAGGCATTATTCGGCGGATCGATCGAAAATGCGGAAGACGGGTTGGCATGCACCGTAAATTCGGCTTCCGTACTGTTGGTACAATAAAAATATTCCGATTGCGAAACGGTCTCCAAAGTATAATTATAGGTGCCGGGAGCCACATAATCAGGTTCTCCCAAAGTCAGTGTTCTTTCGGTACCTACAACATCCGATCCGAGCAGCCAGCTATAGGTCACCTCCGATGCCTGACTTTCGTTGGCTTCGAGTGTGATCTCATCACCCATGCAAAGTTCGTCTTCGGGGATGTATGTGATTTCCGGCTCGTAAACATCCACAAAAACCGTCATCTCGGCTTCCTGATATTCACCGCAATTGTCTTCAATCTCAAGCTTATAATTGATCTGTGACTGGTTGGGGGGATAAGCATCGTCATAAACGGTTTGTTCCTCTCCGACGAGAATCCAGTTGGAACCATCCTGCCGGTACCACTTGTACCAGTGCGCCGGTGTGCCTGTGGTCAGTTCAACGGTCTCGCCCTTGCATATCCCCGTATTTTCGAGTACAAGACTCGACTGGTTGATTGTAAAAACATCATCGGCTTTTCCCCCGCAAACATCGGTTGCCTCGTACCAGCAGGTCCAAATGGCATCACCCACTTCATTGTCGTAAACCACGGTGATCTGATCGCCGTCCTGGTCGCCGAGATTGATTTCAGGTGGCGGCGTTTGTCGTTTCCAGAACACATGTTCGATGGAATAACCGGGCATGTCATCGGGGTTGGGAATGATGGTTTGCACCGGAACCGTTGCCGATTGTCCCGGCCCGCACAGGAAAATGGACTGGATACTTTTAAGCTGGATGGGTTTGTTATTGATCTTGATCTGTACGGTGTCCTCGTTGCCGCAAAGATCTTTTACTCCGACATCGAGCCAGTCTGGAGAAGCATTGACCGTGTATTCATATTCATCAACAGGTGGTGTGGGGTTGGTTGGCCAGATGTAAATAATGGGGTTCACACCTCCCTGCGTTACATCCTTCACGGTCAGGGTAATGGTTTCCTTGCAGTAAGCCGAATATTCTTTGGGGTTGGAAGTAAAGCTGAACGGTTCGTTGTTGATCAGGTCAAAATGGATTATCCCGGAGTAGGTTCCGCCACCAATGGGCGGATGCGGCCTTTCACAAGGGTTCTGCGGATAAGCGAAACGTACATTGGAAATATCATTAGGGACATTTACTGCGCTTAAGCGGATCGTTTTAGAGGATTCACCATAATTAAAAGTTACCGAATCAATAGCAACCGTATCTCCCGTACTTTCATAAGTGACCAGGATATTATCGCGATAAATGCTGCTCTCTATTTTAAAAGGGATATAATAATTGTTTACCCCGCTGAATGGATACTCGAGGGTAAAGGTCACCAGCAAATCGTTACATCCCCCTTCAATGAGTTTGCCTTCAAACTGTGAATGCGAATTCGTCCATTCATAAGTAGTTGTCCATGAAGGAGTGCTGGGCCCGCCGATAAAAGTTCCGCCACCGAGAAAAAGTCCCGAATCCCAGTAATAACCTTTGCTGTCCTGAACATTTCGGAGGGTATCGAGGAAATCTTCAATGGCTATCTTGATCCTGTAAGTGACACAAGGCGTCACAGAATCCCTGATCACAATGGATTCCAGGTTTTTTGTAAAACCATCAAATTGCACACCATACGAACCCGGGCCAACAGGATTGCCCTGATAAAAACTGGTATTGACAGAGTGATTCACCGTACTGACATTTATATCAGCACCTCCGGCAAGTGCAGGCAAAACGGCTTTGTTTGTAAAAGGACGGCTGGGTCGCTCAATAGAAATACCGAACATATCAAAAACCCTGGGCGGACTCAAAGTATATGGCCCTGATGTCAGATCAATATCCGTCGGCGGAGGCGCCGGAAACATCCAGTACTGGTATTCTTCCGAGCCGAAAACATACTGCAGTTCGATCACATGACCGTAAGGGACATAATTAAACTCGATGATTGCCGCATCACCGGTATAGAAAAAATTCGGATCGGGCGGAGGAAATAAAGGTGTCCCAAGAAAAGTCTCGTACATTTTGTCCAGGTCGGGATCGGGTTGACCGTGAAAGCTGAAAGAGTTGGCCGGGCTGTTATTGTAAGACTGTATCTCGATAACTTTTCCTGTGCAAATGACCAGCCCGCTGTCGAGGCCGATGGTTGAATCGGATTGTACGCCGTAACTGAATTTGCCAAGCTGAAGGGAGCTTCCCGTAAACTTGATGCTGGCTGTGTCAAATTCGCCGCCACCGCCGTGAAGTGTATTCAAAACCCAGTCTTTGATCTGATTGGGGTTGTTCATGTCCGACTCTTCTATTTTAATTAACGGTCGCTGGGCAACGGCAATGTTGAACAAAAAAACAGTAAAAATCAATGAGAGTAACTTATATTTCATGGGATTTTTCTATTTTACCATAAGGCAACAATTCAAATTAAAAACGGGTTTTTAATTCATGTATGATAAAGACAATAATCCGGCCAAAATGGATGTCTGGCAGGAAAAATATTTTTATGTTTTTATCAAAGAAAAAACCCTTTATTTCCCTTCAAAATTATAAATAAATTTCAGGTTGGATTGAAGCCGGGTGAACACCATTCCCTATTTATAACTTATCTGAATAATATTATTTCTCATCTTCCCAGTTCAGCAGCCGTCTTTCGCCCTCAAGCCCTCTGATTTCTTTAACATCCTGGGTTACCTCAAGGGTGCCTTTGTAATTTCCTTTTTCATCCCTGATAGCAAAATAACGGATGTAAACAAACTGGTCTTTGAAAGGAATCCAGAACGAAGCTTCATCTTTTTTTCCTTTTTTGAATGCGTCCAGTATTTTTTCCACCATCCACACACTTTCGGGCGGGTGGCAGTTCTGCACGGTTCTGCCGATGACTGCCGGGGTACGGGCAAAGGTTCTCACGGGCGGATTTGAAAAGTATTTGACTTCATCGTTTTCATCCACAAAGGTAATGTCAAGGGGCAGGTGGTTGAAGATCAGATCGATTTGCTCACCGGTAAGTTTGCCGGTAGTAAAATCCAGTAAAGTGCCCGACAGGGTTGCCTCCGGTTTTTTTCTATTGGTTTTTTCCTCCGGCAGTTTCAGATCAATGAAAGACCAACCGGTTTCGGCTACTTCTTCAAGGTGTTCATCCAAAATCATATCCAGTCCTGTTTCCACAATGACAGGGATTATGATCTTTTCTTCTCTGAAAATGATTGTTTTCACATCGAAGAAAAAATCTCCGGTAAGCCGGTTGAAACGCTTCAAATCCCATTTACCGGGTTCAAGCAGCTTTTCCATTTCACCGATCTCGCGGCGGACATCATCATGCACGGACCATAAGACCTGAAAACAACGGTGATCGGGCCATTGCCTTTCGAGAAAAGGAAACACGATGTTTTCCATTACCTGATAATGGTTTTCCAGCTTTTTAAGAACAGCAAGGTTTTTCAGGATTTCATCCCGTTCTTCTTTTTGCGGCACATCCCGGCCCTGAACCTTTTTGATCACGGGCCGGAAGTCCTGCAAATGCTGACTGATCTGTTTGTTATCGTTGATTACCTGGTCAAGAAACGAATCCGGGTTTATCTGCGGTTGCGGAAGACTGTTGAGGTGGGTATAAAAGACATTCAGCATTTTGTTGATCCCTTTTTTTACTTCGGGTGTGACGGATTTTTGTTTGACCACCTCGTCCACGGCGCTAATAAATACACGCGGGCCGGCATCGGCCAGCATTTCGTGCATTTTTTCCACGCCGGCCCTGTTGGTTTTGGCTTCCATCAGTTCAAGGGTGAATGCGGCCAGAATGAGTGCCTGTGATTTAAGAGATTGAAGGTATTCGGACATGTTTAATGGTTTTATACCGGCAAAGGTAGGGTATTTCCCGGAGAATGTTCCGGGGATATTTTAGAGAAAAAACGGCTTATTTTTTTGATGCCGGGAAAAAGAAAATTTTTCAAACATTATAATTATTTCCCTGATATGATCACTTTCCGCTTATCCACCACCTTCCCCTTGTCAAACAACACAACCACATACAGCCCGGGCGGCAGGCCGGTAATGTTTATTTCGTATTCCCGTTTATACCTTTGCACGGGAACCTGTTTGACGGCCTGCCCGTTTGTGTTGTACAGTTTGAGTTCCGTCCCGTTGGTTAGGTCGCCCAAAGTAACCGTTAGTTTAGTGCTTGCCGGGTTGGGGCGCACCTGTATCCGGTGCATTTGTTGATACAACTCCTGCAGGTTGACCGTAGTGGTGTCCAGGTCAATGGTATCGGAAACAATCTCATGTGGGCACAAACTGTCATAAACACGGGGCTGTGTGTAGATGCTGTCGTACTCCAGGTCTTTGTTGAACTTCCAGAGGTAAATGTCCCAGTTATTGCCAATGAAAAAATTACCCGCAACAAGGTATTTGTTGTCATGGGTGATGATGGAGGAAGTGAAAGTGTTGGATTCCTGCAACAATTCTTTCTCTTTTAAGATGTTCCCCATTGTGTCTGTTTTGTAAACCGTCGTATGATCATCATCATACCAATCTGTCCAGCTTGTTCCAATAAAAAGTATGCTGTCTTGCATTATGCTTATGGTAGTGGAAATGCCAGCTTTAGTACTATCAGGTATGTTTTTAAAAAACAACTGGTTCCCGTTTTTATCCAGTTTAAACATGGCTCCCTGATAGCCGGGTGGATCTACACTTGCATTTTGCCCGACTGAATAAATATAACCATTTGAATTAAAAACCGATTTGCTTGCCCATCCATAAAAATATTCGTTCACCCCCCACAGCAAATGCCACATCTCGTTTCCCGTGCTGTCAATTTTGATGAACATGGGCCGCACATACCGGGCATTGGTGTCTTCGCCCGGGTTGTACTGGTAATAACCACCGGTGATCAAATACTCGTTGTTGCTGTTTTTTATCAGGTTGTAGCCATCTTCATCATTGGTGCCCAATGACCATTTTGCATATACCTTTTGCCAGACGATCTCGCCGTCCTGTCCGATTTTAAACAGCCATATCCTTTCGTTGGCCAGGTCATTGCCCCAGTATGAAAGCATCATGAGGTAACTGCTGTCGGGCATCTGGACAACACCCAGTGGAAACTGGATCTGATCATTGTCCATAAAAACTTTATTCCATTCTTTTTCACCGCATTTATTAAGTTTCATGATGAAAACATTGCTCGAGTATCCGTAGTTTAACGTATTGCTTAATAAGATATAACCACCATCATAAGTTTGTGCTATTAAATTACCACCTATTCTGTCATCTGCACCGCCGCCGATGATTTTTTTCCATAAAATATCCCCGTTAATATCGGTTTTTATCAATAACCCATCTTTAATTCCTTGATTATAATTCTTCGTGTGGCCACCAATTATATAACCGCCGTCATAAGTTTCAATAATTTGCCTGACAACATTGTTTATGTCATCTCCGTAAATCCTGACCCAGTCGTCTTGTTGGGCAAAGTTTACCAGCCATGAAGCCAGTAAAATCCCTGTAAATAAAAGTTTTTTGAATATGTTTATTGACATGATCTTATGTTTGTTGTCCTGTTCCGGCATTTATGAAACATCAGCCCGGAACAGGACCGGTTTATCATTTCATTATTTTATAATGTTTAATTTCCTGCTGTCGTATTGAATACCTTCTGAAACAATGCTTAACAAATAAGTGCCGGGCTTCCAGTTGACCGTTGAAAGCACTTTTTCATTTTTAACGCCATTTAATTTTATCTTGTCAATTAATTGGCCTTTAACGGAACTAATGTACAGCCAGGGCTTACCGCTTGTTTCCGGCAGCTTCCATTCCACAATCACGAAATCGTTTGCAGGGTTGGGTTTTAGTTTGAGCATGGAAGCGCCGGGGTGTTGTTCAACATGGATCACCGGCGGGTTTTTCATTTCTTTCATTTTCAGTGTGGTGTCAGGCAGCAGTACAGGTTCACTGTAGGTAATCTCACCTGCCGCGATCAGCATGAGGATAGAATTTTTCATGACGTTGGGTTTTGGCGAATTAATGTTGAGAGCCATAAAAATACAAAAATGTTTTGAAATACACAACATCAACTGTTATTATTAATAAATTGATGATAAAAAAACCCGGTCTGAAAATGACCGGGCACCAAAAAACAACAGGTTTTACCCTGTGGAAATATAGAGTATGAGGGATTACCTCGTCAGCAGGTCAAAGTTTATTTTTAAATATACACGTTGACCGGCATA
>JAOZOO010000066.1:15685-17298 GCA_029933225.1 Bacteroidales bacterium
AATCCCGAAAAGGAAGAACAGGAGTATGTGGACTCCATCATGGAAGACATCCGCTGGCTGGGATTTCAATGGCATGACAAACCGTATTATGCTTCCGACTATTTTGATCAGCTGTACGAATGGGCTGTTAAAATGATCAGGAACGGCAAAGCATACGTGGACGACCAGCCGCAGGAAGTTATTTCGGAGCAACGCGGTGTGCCCACGCGTCCGGGCATTGAAAGCCCGTACCGCAACCGTTCGGTGGAAGAAAACCTCGACCTGTTCGAACGAATGAAAAACGGAGAGTTTCCCAACGGTGCCAAAGTCCTCCGGGCCAAAATAGATATGTCGTCACCCAACATGCACATGCGCGATCCCATCATGTACCGCATACTTCACGAGGAACACCACCGCACCGGAGACAAATGGTGCATTTATCCCATGTACGATTATGCCCACGGACAGTCGGACTATATCGAAGGTATCACCCATTCGTTGTGTACACTGGAGTTTGAAATCCATCGTCCGCTTTACGACTGGTTTCTGGACCAGATAGCAGAAGGAGATTACCGTCCACGGCAGATTGAGTTTGCCCGCCTGAATCTGAGTTATACCGTGATGAGCAAACGGAAATTGCTTCAACTGGTTGAAGAGGGTCTGGTAAACGGATGGGATGACCCGCGTATGCCCACCATCTCGGGGCTGCGTCGCAGGGGCTATACACCCCAGTCCATTCGCAGTTTTGCCGACCGCGTGGGTATCGCCAAAAGAGATAATGTGATTGACGTGGGACTGCTTGAATTCAGTGTGCGCGAACACCTGAACCAGGTGGCACCCCGGGTTTTTGCCGTGCTGGAACCGGTGAAGGTCATCATTACCAACTACCCGGAAGGAAAAATCGAAGAAATGGAAGTGGACAACAATCCGGAAGATCCGGAAGCCGGTAAACGCAAAGTGCCGTTCAGCAGGGAAATCTACATCGAGCGTAACGATTTCATGGAAGATCCGCCACGGAAATTCTTCAGGATGGGACCCGGACGTGAGGTACGACTGAAAGGGGCTTACATCATAAAATGCGAAGATTATAAAAAAGATGAAGACGGCAACATTACCGAGATCTACTGTACTTACGATCCCGAAACACGCAGCGGTGGCAGCGGCGCCAACCGGAAAGTGAAAGGCACATTGCATTGGGTATCGGTACCCCACGCCATAGAAGCAGAAGTGAGGTTGTACGACCGCCTGTTCATGGACGAAGACCCCGATGGTCACAAGGACAGGGATTTCCGTGAATTCCTCAACCCCGACTCGCTGAAAGTGGTGACAAACTGCAAGCTGGAGCCCTCCCTGAAATCGGCAAAACCCAATGACAAATTCCAGTTCCAGCGACTTGGTTATTTCTGTGTGGATAAAGACTCAACGGATGAAGAACTCGTGTTTAACAGGACTGTACCCCTGAGAGATTCGTGGGCGAAAAAGAACAGGTGAGTATGTCCTGCGTGATTGGACGAATGAATACAATAATGTATCCATTAAACATTCGGGTCAATAAACAATCAAGCAGTCAAACCGGTATTACTCCACCAGCATAAAATCCAGTTGCCGTTGCTCGAGGTTCACATCTTTGACAA
>JAOZOO010000183.1 GCA_029933225.1 Bacteroidales bacterium
GCACCGGACACTGAAACCACCCGCTTTCACACTGCTCATACGGCTTATTTTGTCTTTGTCGTGGTACAGGTAACGGTACCATGCGTCGTTGAAGCCATCTGTTGTAGCTGACCACCAGCCGCCACCATAATTCAAATCGTAGAAAGCTCCATAATAATAACCGCCCGGAAGCGCCCGGAAACCCACTTCATCGGTTCCGTTTCCCGAATAGATCCAGCCACTTACACTTTTCAGCTTTTTTCCCTCATCATTTCCGCGCCAGCTTGTGCCGTCTGCCTGGCTTTGGCTCATGCCAAGATACATTTCAAGTTGTTTCCATTCTTCATCAGCAGGTAAATGCCATCCGTCCGGGCAGGCGGTCATGGCCGTATCCCATGTATAAAGACGGCCATATACATCACAATTTGCAGGATCATCATCATAGCACCAACTGCCGCTGCCGGTTTCGTAATTCAGGTTTTCGGCAAACCATGTCTGGCTGCCGATGGTTACGATGCGATAGACCTGGCCGTCACGGGGATCAATAAAGGTGTTGTCATCACCTCTTTCAATTTTAAAACTCAACTCAATCTGATTGCTTTGGTCAACAGGTGGGGCATAACATACTGCCAGTAAAATACTTTCATTTTTTTTGTACTGCTTCAGGTTAGTGATCGTAAGGTGTCCCTCACCGGTACCAATGAGTGTGGTGGTAGTACCATAATTCTCATAGGCATAGGCCATGAATTTTACAACACTTTTATCATCATCGCCGGAATATTTCAACAGTTGTTCTGTCGAGGCGGTAAAACAGTCATCTTCGGAAAGGTCTGCACCACCGATGTTGAATCGGTACAGCCTGGTCTCCATCGATAAAAACAAACGATTCCCGTTTTTACCGGAAAAGGGAACCTCTTTGATGGTAAACACGTCTGATATATATTTGGATAACGCTGAAAGATCGAACTGATAGATATCACGGGTAAGGTATCTTTTTATAAAATCGGGATACCATTCATACATTTCTTTACCGCTCACATCCCTGATGGCCTTAAACAGCGCGCGTGAGGTTCTGTTATCCATTCTTTCGTTATAGAGATTTACCATTAAATTACCTCCTCCAATGGGTTGAAAATGATCATAAACATATTTCAACTGGGGCGAATAGCCCGACTGTAGATAATATGGTTCTCTTTCGGTAAGTGCGTTCAGGGAATAACCAATATAATCATCAAAATACAAAGGTTGTTTAAATCCCTGATTGAAGGTCACGCTTTCCTGTGCCCAGGAGGCCAGATCAGAAATAAAATAAACATTGTTAGGATAATAATGGTGATTGGCGCTTGAAAAACCGGCGCTAAAATAAACCGCACGAAAGGCCGATTGTTCCAGTTTCAGTAACTCCTTTTGACCATCCAGGGCTGAGGTATAATAATAGAAATAAGCTCTTTTTCCTGAACAGAAAAAATACATGTAACCTGGAAAGTAATGGTTTTTATTTAACGGGAGAAACCATACTTCAGGTTTACCCATTTCACCGTTCTCGCCCACTTCAAGCCATTTTTTTCCTACCCATATTGAATACTCATCAATGGTTTGAAATCCCTGTGAGACAGCAGATAAATGAGCTTCGTTGAAATACCTTGCCAATATGCGAACGGACGAAACCGGCACGTAAGACGGATAATCAATGGTGATTAATTTGTCTGTTGTCACATATTTTCGATAACCGGAACTCAATATTATTTCCAGAATAAGATCGTCGGTAGCGTCATGCACTAACGCACCGGATTTCCCGGATGCTGCATAAGGGAGTATATCCCCTGTGATGTATTCACCGTCTGTAGTGGTTTTTGCCAATTCGTAAATATACGTGATGGTATCTTCCGAATACCAGGTTGCCACTCCGTTGACGAGGTAACAGGTATCGTTGCCGGGGTTGCCCTTGATCTTCACGGCAATGGGCTTGCTGAAATCTGCGGGGATACCTTTGAGTTGGAACAGACCCGACAACGCATTTTCAGATAAGGGATGTCCGGTAAGCAGTTCTTTTGAAAAAAGAGAGATTTCCTCCGTTTTGCTAAAAGAGCCTTCAGGAATGCTGATGGTGATTTCCTCTGACGAAAGGATTCCTCCACCGGGGCCGATTTGCTCCTCGGCCAGCAGGGTTAGGTTGGTTCCCGGTGCCGGCGGGTTGTTGTCATCGTCTTTTTTGCAGTAGCTGAACAATACGGAAACAAGAATAAGCAAAAACAACGACTTCAGAAGATGGTTGGTTTTCATGATTGTCGGGTATTATTGTGTGGGGAGCACAGTTCATGGGATTTGTATAAAAAACAAATGTACGAAATCAACATGCCAAAGTCAAATTCTGGTTGAAGTAATACCAATTCCAGATTTATAAGGCAAGAACCGGAAAATTACGATTCCTCATTCTGCTCTTTCTCGTGGAGCTCCTCCAGGATTTTATCCACATCTTCTTCAGTAGTGGTGAGCTTGTCTTTGCAGATCTTAATCAATACCGAGGCCCGTTTTATTTTTTCCGAAAGTTCGTCCACAGAGATTTCTCCCTGTTCCAGTTCGCCGACGATGGCCTCCAGTTCGGTAAAAGCTTCCGTATAACTGATCTTTTCTTTCATGTGTGTATATTTTTTGTAAACAAAGCATCTCAAACCGGCGGGTTAATCCGCCGGTTCAATGCAGGTTTCATTTTTCTTTTTTTGATTGAACGATACTGATGATTTCCCCTTTGAACAACCGTGTGGTGATTTGGTCACCTTCTTTAACGGTTGTCGCTTCTGTCAGAGATTTATTGTTTAAAAATGTCATGCTGTATCCCCGTTTCAGCACATTTGCCGGGTCGAGGATGGATATTTTATTTTCGATCTGTTCCAGCTCTTTCCGTTGGGCAGATAAAAAATTCTTCAGGTGAATGTTCTGTGTGGATACAAGATGAGTAAGCCGGTTATGATTGTTTTCCAGAATATTTCGGGAAAGATGAGCGAGATATTCCGATTGCCTGTTGATGCTGGTTTGGGCGTCGTGAATAAGCTGCCCGGCAATTTCGGTAATTTTCTCCTGTTTTTCTTTCAGGGGTACCGATAAATTATGAAAACTCTGGATCAGGAATTCGGCCAGTTTGGTGGGGGTGATGTTGTTCTGGTTAGCCACCATTTCCACCACCGTTTCGTTGGTCGAATGCCCGATACCCGTGAGTACCGGCAGGGGAAAGGTGGCTACTTCTTTGGCGAGGTAATAATTGTTGTAACAGCTCAGTCCCACATCGCCGCCGCCCCCGCGGATGATGGTCACCACATCAAAATGGGATTTTACCTTCCGGATGCGTTCCAGTTGTTTTATAATGGAAGGGACGGCATCCTCGCCTTGCAGCAACGACGGGAACAGCATGTGAAAAAACCGGTATTCCCACGGATTGTTTTCTATGACGCTGATGAAATCTGCATATCCCTTGCTGGTTTCTACAGAAATGACAGCAATGCGTTGCGGCAGCAATGGGAATGGCATCTCCTTGTTCAGGTAAAAAACACCTTCCTGCTGGAGTTTGGCGATGGCTTCCTGCTTTTCGCGTTCCATTTCGCCCAGTGTGAATGAAGGGTCAATGTCGAGTATGTGCAGACTTAAACCATGAACCGGGTGGTAATTAATCCGGGCGCTGAACATAATGGTGATGCCGTCTTTCAGCGGCTCTTTGGTGATCTTTAGAAAACGACGGTTGATCCGCTCATAATTGTCGGCCCACAGGGTGGCGCGTATCTGCGCAATGACCCTTCCTTCTTTTTTCTCCACCAGATCAGGGTAACAATGACCAGAATGTTTATAATGGTTAAGCCTGATCATCTCGGCCTTCACCCAGAACGGACTACCATACCGGCTGGCCAGTGTCTTTTCGATGCTTTTGGTGACTTCGTAAAGGGAGAAAACCTGGATGTTGTTGATGAGTTGCGGCATGACAAGTTGCTGATGTTTTGAATTGTTTTAATTTTTTTTCTTTGAACTTCCTTTGTGTATAATAGCTGTTTCACAGAGAGCACTTCCAAAGGAATGCCTTCGGCAAAAGCAGACACCGAGATTCACAGAGAAACAATAAAAGTACGAATTAGTTTATTTCAATGATTTATTTGTCTCCAAACCTGAAAACAAATATCAGTGTTTAACTGCCACTGTCAATATTTTCTTTTTCACACAAATATTCAACCACGTCGTCCCAGGTTTTAAATTCCTCCTGTCCGAAATGTATGTGCTTCCCTTCAAATTTATCAACGCCGTGTTTTATTCGATCGTCAATCAGGTAATCCCCTTTGTTGAGGTTTTTGTAGTGGGTGATAATCAGCCGTTTGTATGCATCATCCGGAAGATATTTTTTAACCCATTCCAGTTTGTCGCTCCAGGCAGAAGGGTTTTTCCACGGAGCGGTGGAAAGGATGTAAATGTCGAAATGTTTTGCCAGGAATTTAAAGCCGTCAATAGCCCCCGGCATGGGGTCCATTTTTGAAAATATCCCCGGGATATCATCTGGATGACCCTCGTGTTCTTTCAGAGTTCCCTTGTCTGTTCTTTTCATTCCCGACTCGAAATCAACGAGGACGTTGTCCATGTCCACATAGAGTATCTTTTTTTCAGTCATGGCGAATGGGGTTTTTGCGATTGTTTTTGCTTTGATTTTATTATCTCGAGAACAAAAATAAGGAATATGGAGAGATGATCGGATATCTTTCAGATAACCGGAAAGATATTGGAAAAGTAAAGAAATAAAAAAAGCCTTGATGAAATCATCAAGGCTTTTCCGTCGGAGTGGCAGGACTCGAACCTGCGACCACTTGCACCCCATGCAAGCATG
>JAOZOO010000184.1 GCA_029933225.1 Bacteroidales bacterium
CCGGCAAATTTGTCCACAATGAACAGAAAATACCTGATGTCAAGTGAGATGTTCCGGCAGACTTTCGGGTCATACATCAGGTCGCTCATGGTGCCTTCCCAGCAACGGTCGAAGTTCACCCCCACGAGATAACCGTCAGCATCCAGCACCGGACTACCCGAATTGCCCCCTGTGGTGTGATTGGTTGCAATGAATCCCACCCGCATCGTTCCGTCGGAAGCAGCATACGTACCGTAATCCTTGTTTTCGTAAAGCTCTTTCAGCTTTTCTTCCACCACATAATCATAAATTTCAGGGTCTTCTTTTTGAATGATCCCCTCAAGTGTGGTGTAATATCTGTATTCAACGGCATCCTCAGGGCTGTAACCCTTTACCTTTCCGTAAGTTACCCGGAGTGTAAAATTGGCGTCGGGATAAAACCTGTGGTCAGGTTGCATCTCCATCTGCGCTTTCATATAAATACGCTGCAAACTGTCGAGCCTGTGGGAATTGGTTTCCAGTCCTTGTAAAATGTGCCCGTTATACAAATCCGACAAATCTTTGTACATCCTGAAAGCCGGGTCTTTTTCAATCTTTTTGTAATATTTGGTTTTGTAATTGTCAAGCAGTTCATTCACCTTTTCTTTATCGTCAAATATGGATTTTTCAAAAACTACGTCAGTATAGGCATCGTAATTGTCATGATATTTTTCGGTGATCGTTGTAAAGAATTCCGGTTTGAAATCACTGCTGATGTTTTTATTATATAGGTCGAGCAGTGCAGCCATTACATCATGATCAATGGGTTTGTAATAATCTTTGTAAAACAAAGCAGACGTGTTCTTCAGTTGCGTGGCCAAATCGTCAATCTTCTTTTGATCAGGATCTTTTTGTTTACTCTCATTAATGAGATTGTCGAAATTGCCGGCAAAATTCACCAGCTCAACGGCCATTCCCGCTTCACGGAAATAATCATAAGCCATAATGTACGGTGTAATTGCCTGATAGGTACTGTCAAAAGCGGCCAGTAATCCACCGTATTTTGTTTTCAATTCAGGGTTGGAATTGACCCATTCTGTGAATTTCTTTTCAAAATCCTTTTTCCTTTCAATGCCGTGCATCCTTTCGATCCCTTTGCTTTCGCCGATCATCTTTTTCCAGTAATTACTTACACGGGCATGTTTGCTGGCATATTGTATCCTGACTTTTGGGTCATTGTCGGAATATTTTGTAAAGATATCGAGCCGGGTCTGGCGGAGCTTGATCTTGGCAGGATTTCTTTTGTCCACGATCAACTGGATAGCCGGCGCCGGAAGATACTCGCTGGTGCGGGCCGGATATCCGAACACAAAGGTGAAATCATCATTTTCCACGCCTTTCAGCGAAATCGGGAAAAAATATTTCGGTGTGTAAGGAACGTTCTTTTTGGAATATTCCGCCGGTTTGCCATCGGGGCTCACATAAATCCGGAAGATGGAAAAATCACCGGTATGCCTCGGCCACATCCAGTTGTCGGTATCTCCGCCGAATTTGCCGATGTTGGAGGGTGGAGCGCCCACCAGCCGGATATCTTTGAACGTTTCGGTGATGATCATGTAATATTGATTTCCCTGAAAAAAGGGTTTGATAACAGCCTGATATTCCGAATTCTTTTCAAAGTCATCAACAATTTTTTTGATGTTCTCTTCAATTTTTTGGCTCCTTTCTTTTTCCGTCATAGTGGCCGTAACCCCATTGAGAACCTGGTTCGTCACTTCCCGCATTTCTTTCATCATGGTGACTGTCAGTCCGGGATTGGGCAATTCTTCATCCTGCGACATGGCCCAGAAACCGTCGGTCAGGTAATCGTGTTCCACCGAACTGTGCCGCTGAATGGAACTGTAGCCGCAATGATGATTGGTCAGCAGCAGTCCCTTGTTTGAAATGATTTCGGCAGTGCATCCGCGACCGAACAACACAACGGCATCCTTCATGCTGGAATGGTTGATGGAATAAATGTCTTCGGCACTGATCTTCATCCCCATGGCTTTCATTTGCTTTTCATTCAGTTGTTCCAAAAGCATGGGAATCCACATCCCCTCACCGGCAACAGACAATAAACGGAAAAAAATGATAAGAATAAAAGTGGTTGAGATTGATTTGATATTCATAATTATTGGTTTGAAATTAGGCGGGGTAAAAATATTGAAAATATGGGGATTTTTCAAAAAATCAAATATAAACTTTACAAATGATCAATTTCAATAAAAATATTTTGAATATATATAAGAATTATACTATTTTTGTATTAGATATATACCATTAATATACCAATGTTTGAATTTGATGAAAAGAAAAGTACGACCAATAAAATCAAACATGGTATTGATTTTGAGGAAGCCCGGTTATTGTGGGAGGATGTTGACAGGATAATTATACCGGCGAAAACAACAGATGAACCGAGATACTTAATGGTGGCAAAATTAAAAGGAAAGCACTGGTCAACAGTCTTCACCATAAGAAATGAAAAAATCAGGATTATTTCCGTACGAAGGTCACAACAAAAAGAAATAGATATTTATGAAAGCTAAAGATTTCGATAAAAAATTTGATTCCGGAGAGGATATCACGGAATATCTTGATCTGTCAAAAGCAACAAGACCGGGTCAGGTTAGCAAAAGAGTAAACGTTGACTTCCCGGAATGGATGATCCGTCTTCTGGATAAGGAAGCCAGGCGATTGGGCATTTCCCGGCAATCTATCATCAAATTCTGGATTGCTGAAAAGCTGAAAGAGGAAGGAATCTAACTCCGTTTTTTAATCCCTCAAATCAAATATCCTCGCACTGCTGTCCGGCAGGTATTTTTCTTTCAGGATGTCCCCGGTCATGTTGATCACTTTCCTGACAGAAAATGATAGGTCAGACCAACGGATATTGAAAGCGAACGGCTACTGACATCGTCGGTATAAACGTAATAATTATCGTTTGTATTGCGCCAGCCGGGGGGTTGGTCATTTTTCATGGCATTGGATAAATCAATTCGATAAGCGACATCAACGAGAATTTTCAGATGTTTCTGAATGGGGATATCAAAACCGGCTCCGCAAATAAATCCGAAAACCGTTTTATTCATTTTTTTGGAAAGGTCGTTTTCGGTAATTCTTGATCCATATCCCGGCGAAGGAGTGTACAGCGTATCATTGTTTTTCGCAGACAGAAGAAATGACAGATAAGCTCCTGCCCTGAAATAGAAAATTTGATTCTTGAACATCCCGATTTTTAAGGTCACGGGAACATCAATGCTCTTAAATTTGCTTTTCCCCGTTACCGTGGCACTACCAACCAGGTCATTGTCCGTGTGATATTTAAATCCTTTTTCGTAATAACCCGGATCGCTGTACAGCGATAAAACTTTTGATAATTGATAAGAGAGAACAATGCCGAACTGTTTTGAAATCAGTTTTGTTGTATTGGTGTAATACCCGTCGGATCGATAGGTTCCGTTAATATTGGAAAAATTCATCCCGCCGATAATCCCGACAGAGACATCTTGAGCGTTGATCAATAAGGTTCCGAAGACGAAAAATGTTAAAAACGTAATGGACTTTTTCATAATGCTTTTTTTAAGATTTCCCAAAATCAACAAACATCCTGCCAGCTTTTTGGTTTTTTAATGAGAGCCAATGTAAGAAAAAAGGGGGATGCGGAGATTATTTTGTATTAAAAACCGGAATATAAATTTTATCCACCAGTTCCCTGTATTCTTCTTCGCAATTGCTTTTGGCTGTAATACCACCACCGCTTTTATAAATCAGTCCGTCATTTGTTTTTTCAATGAACCGGATCATCACGCCGCTGTCAATATTTTCACCGTCAAACAACCCGAAGATACCAGTGTAATATCCCCGGTCATATTGCTCGGCTTCGCGGATGATCTCCAGGGTTTTTTGTTTCGGCGCTCCCGAGATGGAGCCTGCCGGTAAAAGTCTGAACAGCATTTCTCCGAAGTGTTCCCTGGAGGTTTCGGGCAATGTCCCGCTGATGACGGAACTCATCTGGAGCAACTCGCCCCGGTGGGTTTTGATCTTTTCAATATTCCTGAACTTCTCCACTTTCACATCTTTGGCCACCATGCTTAAATCGTTGCGGATCAGGTCCACAATGGTGTAATGTTCTCCCAGTTCTTTTTCGCTGTTCAGGAGACGGTTCTCCGCATCCGGGAGCGTGGCGTCCATGGTTCCTTTCATAGGATAAGAGCTGATCTTCCTGCCTTCTGTGCGAATGAAAATTTCAGGAGAGAAGACCACAAAGCGGTCTTTGAACCAGAGTTTGTACCGGGCTTTGCTGATATGAAAAATCTCCTTTAAAGTGAAATTGGTTTTGATCTTTGCCGGAAAAGTGAGGTTAAGCAGGAAAGAGTTTCCGTGCCCGATGTGTTGCTGTACCAGGTCAAAAGCTTTTTGATACCGGCTTTTATTTACGGCCTCAAATTCAAACTCCAGTTGTTTTTCGGGAATGCTTTTTTGAAGAACATTTGAAATCCCGTTGATATCAAACAGCACTTCTGCAGGGTCAACCTCATTCAGCGGACTTATCCAGGGATGCTCCCTTTCAAAATCAATCACAAAGAGAAAGGGTGTTCGGGTTTTGCCCAACTCGTTGAGGGTTTGAACAGCCGTTTTATTCACGTTTTAAAAAGTTGTTGCAGCGAAGATATTAAATTCCGGCCGTTGTACGGACATGTCGTTTCAGCCGGAAGCCCCTTCTCCTTATTTCCCTCCCCGTTGTTGGTGTCCTCACCAACAACTTTTTAACCATCAAACATTTCATTCTGCTTTTACGGTTAAGTACCCCGTTTCA
>JAOZOO010000185.1 GCA_029933225.1 Bacteroidales bacterium
TCGGCCAATGATGCCAATCACATATCGGGGCCTTCACGAACGGGCGAGGGTTCGTATATTGCCATTGGAAGGGCATTCAGAGAGGCGGGAGTGAACGGAAAAGACATTGATTACATCTCGGCACACGGTACGGCCACGCCATACAATGATGAAATGGAAAGTATCGCCATCGGCCGTCATAATATGGAGCATGTTCCGTTGAACAGTTTCAAAGGCAACTGGGGACACACGCTCGGCGCGGCGGGCATCGTGGAAATTGCTATGATGCTCATGGAAATGAAAGAAAATACATTATTGACATCAGCAGGTTTTGAAAAACTGGGGGTGTCAGTGCCTGTCAACGTGATTGACAAAACAGAAAGTAAACCCCTGACCACCTGTCTGAAAATGGCTTCCGGTTTCGGCGGAACCAATGCGGCGTTGGTGGTACAGAAAATAAAGGAATGAAAATACAAATGACAAAATGCAAATAACAAACAAGCACCAAATCTTAATTACCGAACTTCCAAACATTTTGAAAGAGTTCGGACTTTTGTCATTTGTGATTTATGTTTTGAAATTTGTTTGAGTTTTGTGATTTGAATTTTGGAACTTATTTGTCATTTGGAATTTGAACATTGTGATTTAGAAAAGAAATGTCACTTAAAATTGAAACATACTGCCACATCCGCAGCAACCGCATCTGGCGTGACGGGACACTGCTGTTTGAATCGCCCGGCACCGACCTGAAAGGGTTCCTGAAATCAGCGTACAAATTCCTCAATCCCGGCCATGCCAAGTTTTACAAAATGGATGTATTGAGCAAACTGGGTTTTCTTGCCGCCGAGGTGCTTTCACCTACGTTTGACCGGGAGCTTTCGCCGGAAGACACGGCGGTGATTTTGTCCAATACCCATTCAACCTGGGTAACCGACATCCGGCATCAGGAAACCATCTCCGACGAAGACAGATTTTTCCCCAGCCCGGCCATTTTTGTTTACACTTTGCCCAACATCATGACCGGGGAAATCTCTATCCGGCACAGGTTCAGAGGCGAAAATGCATTCTTCATTTTTGAGAAATTCAATCCGGAATTTTTAACAGACTACATCAACAGTTTGATAATGAGCGAAAAAGCAAAAGCATGCCTCGGTGGATATGTTGATCAGTCAACTGATGGATATGATGTTTTCGTTTATTATCTTCGCAGCGGAAAAAATGATGAAGAAAAACCGGAACATACTGCCGGTGAAGTGAAGAGATTATACGAAATGATTAATGAAGTTAAGCAAGAAATTATTTAGTAAACATGGAAGAACTCATTGAACAGTTAAAAAAGCAAATCATAGAACAGTTAAATCTCGAAGACCTGGAACCCGATGACATTGACCCGGATGAACCGTTGTTTGGCGATGGGCTGGGCCTTGACTCGATAGATGCTTTGGAACTGATTGTACTGCTTGAACGTCAATACGGTATCAAAATAGAAAACCCGAAAGAAGGACAGAAAATATTCTACTCGGTCAGGACAATGGCCGAGTTCATTACCGAACACAAGAAATGATTTCGGTGATTTTTGTTTATCTGAAGTATTCCGGTAATTAATCTGATCAATGTCCCCGAAAATCGTCATAACAGGAATAGGTGTTATATCGTCCATCGGCAGAAATGCGGAGGAGACTTTGTTTTCGCTGGAGCATGGCAAAAGCGGAGTAGGGAAGATCAACATCCTCGACACCATTCACAAAGACAGTTTTGTCGCTGGAGAAGTTCAACTGACACATGATGAGCTGATTGCTCTGGCGGATAGCCGGTTGAAACCGCCTTTTACGCGCACAGCCCTGCTTGGTATCATTGCGGCAAAACAGGCTTTTCACGATGCGGGCCTTCGGGAAGATGACGGGGTGAAAACCGGTTTGGTTTCGGCAACCACCGTAGGCGGGATGGATCGCAGCGAGTTGTTTTACAAGGATTTCCTTACCAAAGACGAGCCCAACCCATACATTGACACGCACCATGCCGGCAACAGCACCGAGATGATCGCCCGGGAACTGAATATCACCGATTACCTGACCACCGTCAGCACGGCTTGTTCTTCATCGCTGAACAGCATCATGTTCGGCGCACGGCTCATCGAAAACGGAATGGTTGACCGGGTGATCGCCGGCGGGACGGACGCCCTGACGAAGTTTACCATTAACGGTTTTAATTCGTTATTGATTCTCGACAAAGCACAATGCCGTCCGTTTGACGAAAGCCGGATGGGCCTGAACCTGGGTGAAGGCGCAGCTTACCTTGTGCTGGAAAAAGAAGAAGATGCCCTGGAAAGAGGGAAAAAGATATATGCCGAACTGGCGGGATTTGCCAATGCCAACGATGCTTTTCATCAGACCGCCTCTTCCGAGGAAGGGGAAGGGCCTTTTCTGGCTATGAAAAAGGCACTGGAACGTGCCAATCTTTCTACGGAGAAAATAGACTACATCAACGTCCATGGAACGGGAACCGAAAACAATGATCTGACCGAAAGTCGTGCCATGATGCGGCTGTTCGGCGAACAAATCCCGGATTTCAGTTCTACCAAAGCATTCACTGGTCACACGTTGGGCGCTGCCGGTGCTTTGGAATCCATCATTACTATCCTGTCTCTCCAAAACGCGCTGATGTTTGCCAACCTGAATTTCAAAAGTCCCATTCCCGAAACCGAGTTGAGACCTGTTACCCACCTGACTAAAAAAGAATTGAATCATGTCCTGACCAACTCTTTCGGCTTCGGCGGCAATGATTCATCGGTGATTTTTTCCCGCCCATTGGGGGACCTGCCAGTTGGCAAAGCAGAGGAAATTTCTCCCCCCTCGGGGGAGATGCCGAAGGCAGAGGGGGTCAAAACTCCAAACTCTAAACACCAAACTCCAGATTCCAGACTCCAAACTCCAGACTTCAGACTCCAAACTCCAGACTCCAAACTCCAGACTCCCATCTTCCTCAACGGCACAGCCGCAGTCGCTCCGCAGGAAACCCTGAACCCGGAACAATTTCTGGATGAGATAGGAGAATACGAAGAAAAATTCCTCCAAATCAAGAAACCAAACTACCGGGATTATATAAATCCCAAGCAATTACGCCGGATGAGCAAAATCGTCAGGATGGGCATGGTGTCGGCCAAAACAGCCATGGCGGATGCCGGAATTGACCAGCCCGGCGCTATCGTCACCGGAACGGGAATGGGCTGCCAGCGGGATACCGAGATTTTCCTGAACACGTTGCTGGATAACGACGAAAAAATGGTTAACCCAACAGCGTTTATTCAATCCACCCACAACACCATCAGCGCCCAGATTGCCCTGATGCTGGGGAATACCAATCACAACATGGCGTATGTCCATCGCACTTTCTCTTTTGAAAGCGCTTTGCTGGACGGAATGGTATTGATAAATAAATATGAGGCCGATGACATTCTGGTAGGAGGTATTGACGAAATAACAGAGGAAAGCTGGCTGATAAAAACACGGCTGGATTTTTTCAAACGAAATCCGGTAAAAAATCTGAAACTACTCGAAGACAAACAACCCGGCGCCCAGGCCGGGGAAAGTGCTGCCTTTTTTGTGTTATCCTCCAAAAAAACAGAAAATTACTATGCACGGCTTTCGGGAGTGGATACTTTTTTCAGACCTTCATCGGTTGAAGACACAAAGGAAAAAATTATCGCTTTTCTGAAGAAAAATGACCTGACTGCGGGTGATATTGACCTGATACTGACCGGTTACAACGGCGACCGTCAATTTGACCGGGTTTATGATGAAGTTTCGGAAGGGCTCTTCCCGGAAAATACAACCGGTTATTTCAAACATTTGTGCGGCGAACACGATACGGCATCCGCTTTCGCTACCTGGATTGCTGCTAAAATCCTGAAAACGGGAAAAGTGCCAGAAGTTATTCTGAAAAAAGGCAAAACCCCGCAACAGGTGTCGAATATATTGATTTACAATCATTTCAGGAACATCAACCATTCGCTGATACTTTTAGAAAAAGCATAGCATGCTGTTACCCGGATTTTATAAAATAAAGGAGTTTGAGATTTCAGAAAGTCAAATCCGGGCTGTCATCAGGTTAAATCCGGATCACGAGGTTTACAAAGGTCATTTCCCCGGACAGCCTGTTGTGCCGGGGGTTGTCCAGTTGCAGATAATCAAAGAACTGCTGGAAAAAGGACTGAAAAAAAAGCTCTTGATTTCAAAGATTATTTCCGCAAAGTATTATTCGATGATCACGCCTGACGATACGCCGGTTCTTGAAATTTCCATTCAACTTAAATACATCAAAACGGGAGAATACAAAATTATTGCACAGATAAGCCAGGAAGAAACGTTTTTTACAAAAGTCAGGGCAATATTTACCGATAAGCAATAAAAAATGCTAACTTATTGAAAGTCAGCTTTGTCAGTACCCGAGGCGGGACTTGAATGCTGACGCTTGCGGTCAGCATCCTGACCATTGATTTACAAAAATCAATGCGTCAGGACCCGCAATGTTTTCTTTATACTTTTCGATGAATTCAATTAATCTTTTTCGATCCAGATTTTTAAGTTTCTTTTCGAGAATTAATGCTTCTTTTCTTGTTTCTTTTGAAGAGTACCACAATAGTAGCTACGGGATGCCTTTTGCAGTAGCTTTTTCCAAACCCGAATTATGTCTTTTTAACCGGTTCTCAATATTATTGGTTTGTCCCCGGTAAAAAGTGTCAGTTGTCTGTGAATAAAGTATATATACGAAATACATCTTGTTGTAATAATGTTTCTGCAAGA
>JAOZOO010000322.1 GCA_029933225.1 Bacteroidales bacterium
TGTATAAATCGACCATATTATACACATTCATGACACAATTTGAAATATGAAAAAGGGGTCAGGTCTTGCAATCACACATTATTTTTTCTGACTCTCTTTCACCACTCAGCTTGCGGCAGCGTAATTATCCCCTTGTGTAAGGATAAATGCCGCCGGCCAGCGAGAATGAGTGCAAATTCAGGGGACAGACCACGGTTTTTCGGCGGCAGAAAAAAGGTAAAGAATAAAAAAATAATCCTGGAAATTGATTTTTTACTATTTTTTGTGTTAACGGGCTACAAACCCATTAAAGAGAAATATCATGAAACAACAAGGCTCAGAACTGGGAAGCCTGGCATCAAAATTTTTTGCCTATACTCAGCTAAAAAAGAAAGAAATCGTCCGTACGGGAGAGCTATCCCCCGTTCTGGAGATCACTCCCGCCCAGGAACCGGAATTTTTCACTGGAGCCGGGAAAAACGCCAAGCTTCATCCGCGGTGGATTACGTGCAGATTTAAGGTACTCTTTACTGTTTTCTGTAAGCCTGGTCATGAGGACCGAGCAGAACGAATTTGATGGTTTTGTCCGGTGTTTCCTGACAATCCAAACAGGCCACAACGGCATCGTCACCTTTTTTCCGGCATACTTCGCAATACAGGTAGATAATGATGAAATTACGCTTCACCGGACAGGAATAAAACCCCTGCCAGTTGCCCTTCAAGGGCTCGCCAACGGCAACCGGATTTGCAACAATCATGTCGACTTTTTTCTTAACCAGTTTCCTGATTGAGGCATGCTTCTTGGCGGCTTTCAGGAATGCGGACTCAAACTTGATTTCCATCAATCCCCAAAAACCTCATCGTAGGAATGCCACTGTGCGGTTCCGGCACGCAACTTGACTTGTACCTCTTCCATGGCCTGTTGAAAGGCGGGATGGGCAAAAACATTTTCCATGTATTCGCCCTCGACACGACGTTTCAGGGCCAGCAGATACTGGGTAACCATATCCGCGACCGATGTGCGATTTTCAGCGGCAAAAATTTTGGCGAACTCGGCAAGATCCTGGTCGAGACTTACATTAAGACGGGTTTTAGGCATAACAAACCTCCTCACTATCTGTTCCTACCATACACACAATGGGAACAAATATCAAGAAAAATGGTAATTACGGGTAATTATGTGAACAAAGGCAATTATCGGGACAGTATAGGAACGGCGAGAACGCCCCTATACTACT
>JAOZOO010000186.1 GCA_029933225.1 Bacteroidales bacterium
ATGCTCCCACTCTTTCATTTTGCAGGTCAAGAACCTGCTGATGCAGGAAGATACTTTCGGCCATGCCTACAATTACAAAACAAACAGCATTGAGCCTTACGGACTGACAATTATCTATCCTTATTTGAGTTACAAAATCCAGTTTTAATGATGGAATATTTCAAAGACTAAATGATAAAATCAGCAAATAAATTCAATTGTTCCTTTCCTCGGAGGAGTTAGGGGTGGGTTGATAATCAATATTATTTATTTGCTGATTTTTAAACAATTAAAATACCATGAAACGAAACAGATATTCTCCATATCTTTACCCTTATAAAACAAACAGATGAAACGCAATAAATTTCAAAAATTCCTCACCCGGTTCCTGTTTGTTTTTTTCGTCCATCTGATCATTAAGATCGGCGATCAATCGTTTACGGGGTTTTTCGACTTTACATTCCGGGGGATTGTGTTTTCGGTGTTTTTTATCGCTTACTGGCTTGGCATCTGGTACGCGGCTGAATTCTTCAACGGTAAACTTCTCAAAAATCAGGAAGCGCTTCATAAAAACAAAAAGAACGACATCTATCTCCTCTTTTCCTTCCATTTTTTTTTCGGGCTGATCGCATCTTTCCTTGCCAATTGGATTTACCGGCTGGGAGATATTTACCTTTTCAGCAACGAACAGAACTGGGCCGGTGTTTCGATAGTCAACCCGGAGCTTACATTCAGTCTGTTATCCATTTATATGATGGTTTTCACATTCGATGTTTTTTACCGGTCGAATATTCAGCAAAAGGAAGACCAGTTGAAAATGGAACAACTGAAAAAAGAAAGCATGCTGGCGCAATACCTCAACCTGAAATCGCAAATCGAGCCGCATTTTTTATTTAACAGTTTGAGCGTGCTGTCATCGCTGATTTATTCCGATGCCGACCTGGCTTCCGAATTTGTGTTGCGGCTTTCAAGGATATTGAGGTATGTGATTGAAAAAAACGAGTTTCTGCTGGTGCCGTTGCAGGATGAGATTGACTTTGTGAACGATTATCTGTTCCTGATGCAAACCCGTTTTGAGGATGAGATCGTTTGTGAATCCAGGTTAGACAATAAACTAATGAATACCTGTTTTGTGCCCCCCACGGCCCTGCAAACCCTGGTGGAGAATGCAATCAAACACAATAAATTCACAAAAGACGAACCACTGAAAATAGAATTGCTTAATGACGAAAAATCCCTCATCGTCAGGAACAATATTCAACTACGGAACGACAGCAATAGCTCTACAAAACAGGGGCTCGACAACCTGAAAGCCCGGTTTTCCCATTTTGTTTCCGAACCTGTGGAAGTTGTGCGAACGGGCGATGAATTTACCGTTTCGTTACCCCTTTTAACCAAAGAACATTATGAACGTTTTAATCTTTGAGGACGAAAAACATACGGCCACACGACTGACCAACCTGCTGCATGAAATTGACGACACAATTCATATTGTGCAAATTATCGGTTCGGTAAAGGAAGGGATCGAATGGCACAGGGAAAATGAAATGCCCGACCTCATTTTTCAGGACATCATTTTGAGCGATGGCAATTGTTTCGATATTTTCGATGCCGTTGACATCACAGCGCCGGTCATTTTCACCACAGCTTTCAGCGAATACGCGCTCCGTTCCTTCCAGGTGAACAGCATTGATTACATCGTCAAACCATACGATAAAAAGGATATCGCAAAGGCCCTGGATAAGTTCAAAAAAATGAAGGGCGCTTTTGCACCTCCCGAAAAAACATTGTTGAAAGAAATCCTGAACAAGGAAAAGCCCACGCCGAAAAGACGCTTCCTCATCAAGTCGGGTGACAATTACAACATCATCAACAGCAGTGAGATTGCTTATTTTATCTCCGAAGAAAGCGTCACCTTTGCCGTTTTGTTCGATGGGAAGCGGCATATCGTGGACCACACCATTGCCGAATTATCGGAACTGATGGACAGGGAAATGTTTCATCAAATCAGCCGGAAAGCCATTGTGAGGGTTGAAAGCGTGGAAAAAATCAGCAGTTGGTTTAACAGTCGGCTTAAACTGCAACTGAATCCACCTGCGGAAGAAGATATCATCGTCAGCCGTGAACGGGTGAAGGACTTCAAGGAATGGTTAGACAGGTAAATCAAGCAGGTGCTGAAGCTATCGGTTTTTGATAAATACGGAACTTTTTATAGACCACTCCGCCCAGTTTTTCCAGCTCAGCGCACATTTTCACATTGGTTTCCAGAATGAGGTGACTGTCAATGTATTTGATCCCCCGCTTTTGGGATTCCGTTAGCATCTCAATACCCAGGATGGTATCCAGTCCTTTGTTTCGGTATTCTTCTCTGATCCCGCCCAAAAGCAGGTTTACAACATCTGTTTTCTTTTGTGAGCGGAGAATGTGAATAAACCCCAACGGCCATACATATCCTTTGCTTTTTTGAATACCCGGACAGATATCGGGAATGCCCATAATATAGGCAACAACTTCTCCTTCCTGATTTTCAATCGCTTTTACAAACTTCGGATCCAGGATAATCAGGTATCTTTTGGCAAACTCATCCATTTCTTTTTCCGTTAGCGGATTAAAGGCATAGATGTCTTTAAAGGCGTGGTTGGTGAGCTCCAGTACCGGTCTGACATAGGGCTTCATTTGTTTTCGTTTCGTGAAGCTGATCAGTTTGATACCCTTGTTATTGTTCAGGGTCCTTTGGTAAATTTGTTTGTAAGTATCGTTGATGGCATCGGGAATGGTAGTTTTATAGGAGAAAAGATCAACTTTTTTTGTAAATCCGTATCTTTCCACAAAATCCACCATGTAAGGAAAATTACAGATGGTTGCAATAATGGTGCGCTCGTCAAGTCCTTCAATGCGCAGTCCCTGCGGATCTTTGTCAGAAAACCCGAGTGGTCCCACCAGGTTCGTCATTTTTTTTGAAAGCGCCCAGTCTTCGATGGCTTTCAAAAGTGTTTCGGCAACATGATAATCATTGTATGTTTCTATATCAAAAAACCGGGCATCGTTTTCATTGTGTTCCGTATTGTATTTATGGTTGATAATTCCCATAATTCGTCCGACACATTTCCCGTTTTCATAAGCCAGAAGAAGAATGGTGTCGCTGTATGAAAAGGCTTCGTTTTTTTTGGTGTTAAAAAATTCCCACTCATCCATATACAGCGGCGGCACCCAGTTGGCGTGGCCTTTATGAATTTTGGCGGGCAGGTGAATAAAAGTGCGGAGTTGCCTTTTGTTCTTTACTTCTACGATCTCTATATTCCGGTTTGTCATAGGGGCGGATCAGATTTTGCCATTTTGTTAAACAGGGTCGAAGATATAAAATAAACCACAGGTGTTGTCAAAAATGCGCCAAGCACGTCGATTACGTAATGGGCTTTCAGATAAACTGTCGATAGAATAAGCAATACCGAAACGGTAAAAACCATTGGCCAGAATTTCCCGGTCTGGGTAATACAAAGGTATAGCAGGATCAGACAAATACTGACGTGCGAGCTGGGGAAAGCCCCTGTTTGCCCTTCGCCGTTTTGCTGAATGAATTTCATCAGCGGGCCGAAAAAATAACCTTCCGGCAAGGTGTAAGCAGAACCGGAGTAATAAAATTGCGGCCCTGCTACGGGGAACAGGATAAACATCAGGTAATAAATCAGAAAAGAGTTAATAATAATAAAAACAGCCCTTTCGGCAAGGGAGCCTCCTTTTTTGAAATATATGTTTAAAGGAATGAAAACGATCAGCAAATAATAGGAAAAATAACCGAAATACATCAGCTCGGAAAACCACCGGACGTGGAACTTCTCGGAAAACAGCAAGGAAGGTTGTGTGTGAAAAAGAGCATGTTCCATACGTGCAAAAAACGGATCGAGATTTTCCGTGAAAAACAGATTATTCAGATAATCGGTCTCCTTATACAGAAACGGCAAGAGCAATAAAGGGATAAAAAGCCGCAGGACATAATAGGATTTAACCTCCCGGTTTTTGTTTTGCCAATAAATGATGAGGAAATAGACAGCGAGTAGCAATATTCTTTTTGTTACATGAGAAAGCACATCCGGTAATTGAGTCCTGCAAACAGCCATCAGGACAAACGTTACCAGGAAATAGACGAACAGGGCAATCTCTACCGGCCACAGTTTCAGGTACGAATTCTTTTTTCTCATGCTTAATCCGGCTGTCGTTTCAGGTATGCCGTTTTATTTGCAACTAAAGTAGAGAAAAAAATTATGTAAATAAGCGGTTTTCAAAGAGAGGTGAGAAGGTAAATCCGCCTTCTGCTATTTTTGTACTTTAGCATACCGCCAAAAGATAAATCCTATGATTTCTCTGATCCGAAAGGATTCGGTACCCTGACCATCCGGGCTAATATTCCATATAATTTTTCACCTGAAATTATCCGCTCAATTAGTTTCCGGTTTTTTTGCTTCTTGATAAACTTTTCAATCTGCATTGCAATTGAACGATCATTTCCAACTTCAAATACTGCTTTTAAAGTCCACGGACGATGTTTTTTTGAATATGTGTCTTTATCGGAGTTATTATGTTCCCAAAACCTTCGTGTATAATTATCAGTATACCCAACATAATAAATATCAGAGTTTTCAGAATATAAAAAGTAAATGTAAAACATGATTAAAAGTACGAAGAAAAAATAAAAAAGCCACGCAACTGCGTGGCTTTTTTTGCTCCTCCTGTAGGACTTGAACCTACGACCCTCTGATTAATCCCGCACGTGCGGG
>JAOZOO010000323.1 GCA_029933225.1 Bacteroidales bacterium
AATTTCCATCAGTTTGCGGGTTTGTTGTAAAAGTATTTCCGGCTTCTTTATCCATTGATCCTTGATGAGTCCTTATTTGCGGATTAACAAGCGGATCATTCGTTGTTACAATGAAATCAATATAGTTCTCAGTGTTGTAATTACATTGGTACTCAAGCCCTAAAGTGTCATCCATTCCTGATCTATTCATTCCCTCTGCAAAATTGCCATAGCTTAGACCTTCCAAGGTGTTTTTATAAATGAGGTCATAGTCTGTCTGGCTGTCTTTGCAACGTATCCCAACAACAGTATCCTCAGTATTAATCCTGTAAAACTCATTCTCCTCAACAGCAAACCCGGTGCATTGGTTCATGTCGATACCGTAGCTGGCTGCATTACCGCCGCAGATGGCCTGGGCACCGGCATTGTCGTTGTGGCCGATATGGAACTCCGAAAACAAAACAGCGAGGTTGTTTACCACTGAGGCATACACCCCGGTGGCATTGTCGGTAAAGAGGGTGTGCTCAATATTAAAAGTCGGTGTTTTATCGCCGCCCCCGGAGGCCCAAACGGCGGTGTTAAATCCGGTAAACGAGCTGCTGTCTATGTCGGAACAGGGGTCGTCGCCCGACAAGCACCGCCCCAGTACGCTAAAGCCGGCATCGTAGGCGGCAATGCCATCGTTCCAGTCGGAAACGCCCTGGTCGGTTTGCAGCAAAAAGTCACAACCGTGGAAATCAAAACCTCGTACCTGTGCCAGGTCAATATGTTTGAAGAACTTGTTGTCGGCATCAGGGTCGTACAGATAATTCTCATCCACTTTAAAAGTACAGTTAATGAATTTGCTAACATTATCGTATATCACCCCCGAAACAGTATTTTCATAAGGTAATGCGTGAATAGATTTCCGGTTATTGATAAACAAACTGCTGTTGGCAATCACATATCCGCCGGTTGTGCTGTATATAATATTTCCGTTTTCATCTGTAGCAGCCAACCGAACTGCTGTTTCGGCATCTTTGATGGTGGCATGTACCAAAGATAATTTACCTTGCCATAGTTGGCTATTACCAAAAAAGAACTGGTCTTTTTCTTTCATTCCCCATACTTCGATGCCTTTCCATTGGCAGGGGCATTGTTGTATGCTTGAGAGTGTGGTATGGTCAACTGTCAGTACGGCTCCCGTGTCCACGATAATTTTAGCGTTGGGCCCAAACTCAAGGTAACTGCTG
>JAOZOO010000324.1 GCA_029933225.1 Bacteroidales bacterium
TGCGTTTCTGGAATTATTTTCACCTGCCTTTCATGCACGACGAGCTGAGCGCCATGAGCCGAACGGTTTATGACAATTTTCGTGACCTGATACGGTATGGTGTGGTAGAGAACGATACACACCCCGCAGGTGTCCAGGTGTTTATGTATTACTGGACACACTGGTTCGGCGATGCGGAATGGATTGTGAAACTGCCTTTTGTCCTGGCCGGGCTGGCATCGGTATGGATTGCTTATCTCGTGGCAAAGTTGTGGTTCAATTCCACTACTGCAGTGCTGACGGCTGCTTACCTGGCCTCTCTCCAGTTATTCGTTTTGTACAGTCAGATTGCCCGGCCTTATGCCAGCGGCCTCTTCCTGACATTGCTGATGGTTCTTTTCTGGAGCCGGTATATTCTGAAAGGTCACAAAATAGCCGACCTGTTGCTGTTTGTCCTGTTTGCAGCATTGTCAAGTTATAATCATCATTTTAGCCTGATGTTTGCTGCTCTTGTGGGATTTTCAGGGTTATGGTTTGTAAAGTCTGAAAAAAGAAAAGCCTATATTCTTGCCGGAATTGCCATTTTTGTTTTGTACATTCCCCATTTGCCGGTATTTTTTGCGCAGTTACAAAAAGGCGGGATAGGAGGGTGGCTTGGAAAACCTTCACCCTGGTTTCCGTTTGAGTTTCTCGACTGGCTGCTGCATTACTCGTTTTGGGCTGCTGCGACACTGGGATTTGTTTTTGTATTTTTCCTGTTTTCTTCTGAAAGGAATCCTGTCTCCGGGCAAACGAAAAAGATTCGCCAAGTGATGGTCATCTGGTTTCTGACACCTATAATCATCGGCTATGCCTATTCGGTGATCGTTGATCCGGTACTTCAGTATTCGCTGCTGATCTTTTCCACTCCTTATTTATTTATGTTCCTGTTCTCTTTCATCGGTAAACCGAATATACAGCAGGTATCTGCTGCGGTTGTGCTGATCCTGCTGGTCAATATCCTCACACTTGATTTAAAGAGAGAGCATTATAAGATACTGTACAAACAACCGTTTGAGGAAGTGGTGAAAAATGCTGTCGAACTGAATAAGAAATATCCCGGAGATGTGTTTATGATGGATGACTATATACCTTATTTTAATGAATACTATTTCAGGAAGTACAAAAAAGAAATACCTTATTATACTGTCAGGAATAAAAACCTGAATATTGTTCAGTTCGATTC
>JAOZOO010000067.1 GCA_029933225.1 Bacteroidales bacterium
TCCATTTTACACTCCCCCCGCAGTGGTCGAAGTGCATGTGCGTGAGGATCACATCCGTAATATCCTCCGGTGTATAACCGATGGCAGAAAGCGATTTTTCCAGGGTGTCATCTCCGTTCAGATGATAGTGCCGCAGCCATTTTTCGTCCTGTTTGTTACCGATGCCGTTATCAATCAACATTTTCCGCTCGCCGTCCACTATCAGCAGGCAGCGCATAGACCAGTTGCACAGGTTGTTCTCATCGGCAGGATACACCTTCGACCACAGCACTTTGGGCACCACTCCGAACATGGCACCGCCGTCAAGCTTGAAATTTCCGGTTTCTATGGGATAGAGTTTCATCTGTTATTATTTTGAAAAATATACACACCTGTATGAACCGACGGGTTAACCCATCAGTTCAAATGAGGTTTTACTCTTATGTCAGTTTCATGTCCGGCAAAAATAGGGATTTTCAAGATGCAGGTTTTTATATTGATTTGTAGTCGGTATTAGTGTGGCAATAAACCCTTTGCGCACCTTTGTGGCTTCTTTGGGTAACTTTGTGATACAACCTGATTTAATAGCTATTACACAAAGGTCCACGGAGAAGACCCGGAGTACTACGAAGAGAGTTTGAGACGAAATGTAAAAAGTAATCAATAAAAAATGGAGCTAAAAAACCATTCTCCATAAACTTCAAATCATTTTCCTTTTACCATGTTAGCCATCCAGTTAAATGCCCGGAAATATTTTTGCCACAGTTCATCGGTTGATATGTATTCGTTATCTCCGAAAAAATAATCCACAAGCACTTCTCTTGTTCTGCATAATTCGCCAAGCCGCTCCAGGTTGTTTTTATCGGCAATCGTAAAATCCATGAGTTTCAATGCCCTGAAGAAAGCCAGTTGGCTACGTTCCGGTTTGTTTTTATTTTTCCATCTGATGGTCCTTTCCACTTCACTCCCGACATTTCTTTTAATTCAGCAACCTTGATTTTATTCTTTTCATTAATTATCTTCATAATGTTTAATAGAATGAATTAAGAATTGGCATTTACAAAAGTAAGTTATTTTCAATTATCCTTTTGCCCATATAACTTCTAATAAAAAGAAAGCAATGTGAACAATACGCTAATAATCCTGGGAAAGAAATACAAAACCCGCTAAACAAAATATTAACATCACGTCCGCTTACAAAATAATTTTCGCCAATCCATTATTCCTTTGTACTTTTAGAAACTCAAAAAATTAACCTTTCACTTTTAAAATTTTAAATACAAAATGAAAAGATTTTTAGCATTTAAAGCATTGTTCATGCTACTGATCTTTTTGGTTTCGTTTACAACTGTTGAAGCCAAGAAGAAAAAAGAAGAAACCAAATCAGATACTTTAAAATCGTCCGTTTTCAGCGGGCTGAAATGGAGAAGTATCGGGCCTGCATTCACATCGGGCCGTATTGCCGATTTTGCCGTCAATCCGGAAAATCATGCCATTTATTTTGTTGCCACCGCTTCGGGTGGTGTATGGAAAACCATCAATGACGGTATTACATTCAAACCGGTTTTTGACAGTTACGGAGCTTATTCCATTGGTTGCATTGCCATGGACCCCAATAATCACAATGTGATCTGGGTAGGAACAGGAGAAAACAACCATCAGCGTGCCATCGGTTATGGCAACGGCGTTTACAAGTCGTGTGACGGCGGAAAAAGCTGGAAAAACATGGGATTGAAAGATTCGCGCCAGGTTGGGAAAATCCTGATTGACTCGCGCAATTCGGATGTGGTGTATGTGGCTGCCGAAGGTTCCATTTGGGGACCCAACGAAGAGCGTGGTGTATTCAAAACCACCGATGGCGGAAAGACTTGGGAGAAAGTACTATACATTAGCGAAAACACCGGAGTGGCCGATATGTGTTTCGAGCCCGGCAATCCGGATGTGATCTACGCCGGAGCGGAACAACGCCGCAGACGGCAGTTCACCAAGATCGGCGGCGGTCCGGAATCAGCTTTTTACAAGACCACTGACGGTGGAAAAACCTGGAACAAACTGGAGAAAGGCATCCCCAAAGTGGACAAAGGCGGAATGGCTGTCGCCGTTTCACCAGTTAACCCCAACATCGTTTATGTGATGTTCGAAGCCACCGAACAGGGCGGGTTTTATCGTTCCACCGACCGTGGCGCTTCTTTCAAGAAGATGAGTGATCATTATTCCAGCGGCCAGTATTACAGTGAAATTTATTGCGATCCGGTCAACCCCGACAAGGTATATTCTATGGAAACCATCAGCAAATATACCCTCGATGGCGGAAAAACCTGGAAAAGCCTGGGCAATAACAAACGTCATGTGGATGACCATGCTTTCTGGATTGACCCCGACAATACCGACCACTTTATGATTGGTGGCGACGGTGGTGTTTACGAAAGCTATGACGGCGGGAAAACTTATATCTTCAAAACCACTTTACCCGTTACGCAGTTTTATCGCGTAAGCGTGGACAATACCGAGCCGTTTTACTGGATTTACGGGGGTACGCAGGATAACAACAGTCTCGGCGGACCCACAAGAAATACCAAACGCGGGGGAGTAACCAGTTGCGAATGGGTAACTACCCTCGGTGGCGACGGTTTCTGGCAGGCCATCGAACCGGATAATCCGGATATCGTTTATTCTGCTTATCAATATGGAAACATTTACCGTTACGACAGGAAATCGGGTGAAAGGATCAAGATCAAACCCAGTCCGAAAGAAGGCGAGCTGACTTTCCGCTGGAACTGGGATGCGCCGTTCATCCTGAGCCATTATTCGCCTACCACATTATATATGGCTGCCAACAAACTGTTCAAAAGTACCGACAGAGGTAACACATGGACAGAGATCAGCGGTGATCTGACCCGTGATGAAGACCGCAACCAGTTCAAGGTCATGGGCAAATACTGGCCTTCAAGTGCTGTGGCTAAAGATGTCTCTACTTCGCAGTGGGGAACCGTTGTTTCGCTGGCCGAGTCGCCGCTGAAACAGGGGCTGCTTTTTGTGGGAACCGATGACGGCGTCATTCAGGTTACAGATGACGACGGTAAAACATGGACAAAAACCACATCCTTCCCCGGCGTACCTGAATATACTTATGTGAGTGATATCTATCCTTCCAACTTTGATGAAAATGTGGTATTTGCTACGTTCAACAATATGAAAAGCGACGACTTCAAACCTTACGTGCTGAAAAGTACCGATAAAGGAAAAACATGGACATCCATTTCTGCCAACCTGCCTGAAAACGGACCGGTATGGTCAATCATGCAGGATCCGGTAAATAAGGATCTGCTTTTTGCGGGAACCGAGTTCAGTTTCTTTTTCTCTGCTGACGGTGGTAAAACATGGGTCAAGCTGGCCGGTGGTTTACCCGATATTGCCGTAAGGGATATAAAAATCCAAAAACAATGGAATGACATTGCCATTTCCACATTCGGCCGAGGCTTTTACATCCTTGATGATTACACACCGTTGCAGCACGTATCTGTAAAAACACTGGAAGACACAGCAGGCATCATTTTCCCCGTCAGGGATGCTTTGATGTACATACAGGAAGGAGACCGTTACGGAGAAGGTTCTGCCGTTTATCATGCTTCAAACCCGCCGTTTGGCGCCACTTTTACTTATTACGTAAAAGATGTGCCAAAGACATTGAAGCAACAGCGGCTGAAAAAGGAAAAAGAATTGTTCAAAAAAGGGGAACCCATTCCGCAACCCAAGAAGGAAGAGTTAGATGCAGAAAAGCATGAAACAGGCCCGTATCTCGTGTTTTATATCAAAGATAAAAACGGGAAGACCGTAAGAAAACTTTACAAAAATGCTTCGAAAGGTATTAACCGCCTCACCTGGGATTTACGGTATAAAAATACCGGCCCCGTGTCGCTGAAAAACGGCAAATATGTGGCCACCAACGAAGGCAGAAGCGGCATGCTGGCGCTGCCCGGCACCTATACCGTGGAGATGAGTATGTTCCACAATGGCGAGGAAAAACTCCTGGCCGGCCCGGTTCAATTTACAGCCAAAGTACTCAACAACACAACTCTACCTGATAAAGACAGGGATGCGCTGGTTGCTTTTCAGGACAAAGTGGCCGAATTGTACAGGGTGATTTCGGGTGGAGAGAAATATTTTGATGAGTTAGAGAAAAAAACGGCTTACATCCGTCAGGCCATTCAGCAGACAAACGGCGCCACGCTTGACATGAAAAATAAAGCGGCTAATGTCAGGAAAGAGCTTGATGACGTAAAATATATGTTTGAAGGTACTCCGGCCAAAGCCAGTGCCGAAGAAGTGCCTCCGGAACCGGTACCGTTGATGCAACGGTTACAGGATATCGTCTGGGGCATGTGGCAATCCACTTCGGCGCCTACATCCACCATGAAGATGAATTACGAGATCCTCATGAAGAAAGTGCCCCCGGCACTCGACAAACTGCGTACCATTGGCAAGCAATTGGATGAACTGAATAACGAACTGGATAAACTGAAGGCACCTTACACACCGGGACGGATACCGAAGATGTAATGTGAATGAGTTTCGGAATAACTGACGGGTTAACCCGTCAGTTATTCTTACTGCCGCCGTTGGTGTCCCCACCAACGGCACTGTAAAGAAGGAAAATCTTGTTGGAGGGACACCAACAACGGGTAACACAAAATGAAAAAAGACGCTCCATTTGGAGCGTCTTTTTTGTTTTAAGGTATATTTGGATTTTCTCAAATGAAAAATAATTCCCCTTCCGGGAATAAAAAGAAACATTCAACTGTCAATTAACAAAACAGCCGTTGAGCAGAGAGAGCATGCCATACAGTGAGGACAAGGCGCTGGTTGAAGCGGTGAGGTCGGGAGACAACACGGCCTTCAGACAAATCGTATTAAAATACGAGAAGCTGATCGCCGGTGTGGTGAAAGGCATGATTGGTGAGGATGGTGCTGACGACGTGGGGCAGGAAACGTTCATCCGGTTTTACAGATCGATTGATCAATACAAAGGGGAATCCGGTCTTGGAACTTACCTCGTGCGGATTGCCGTCAACCTGACACTGAATGAGATCAAAAAAAGGAAAAACCGGCAGTGGTCTTCGCTGGATGACAGCACAAAAGTGAACGGTGAAACCACCGACGAATACAGCAGGATGGAAAGTGCGGAGATGATAGAAAAAGCAATGACAAAACTGGAACCCGAATTCAGGAGTGTGGTGGTACTACGGATCATGCAGGGCTATTCCACCAAAGAAACGGCTGAAATCCTGCAAATCCCTTTGGGTACTGTGCTTTCACGCCTGGCCCGGGGACAGGAGAAGTTGAGGGAGATATTGAAACAACTGGGATACAGGCACGGGGAGGGATGAGTTATAAATGTTGAATGGTGAATGATGAATGATGAATGAGGAGTGATGAGTGATTGTTCCGGGTTATGGGTTGCAGGTTACAGGTTAGGGGATAGAAACACCTTCCAGCGTGCGAAGCTCCTGGAAGAGTGTTTTCGGAGAGGAAGGGAAAAAAGAATGATTAGTGATTAGTGAATAATGATTAGTGGAGTTGGTGCGTGTTACGCGGTGCGGGGTTTGGGAGATAGTATATTACAAGTTGTAAGTAAGGAGATGATGAATGAAGAAAAAGATATAAAATGGAAAAAATAAAAGAAATACTACTGAAATCGTTCGATGCGAAACTAACGCCGCAGGAACAGAAACTGCTGGATGAGGCCCTCCAAAACTCGGCAGAGTTGCGGCAGGAAAAACGGGAACTCGAACAAATGCGAAACCTGCTCACCGGGCAGGAAGCTTCATTCGAAAGCGGTTTTGCCGACCGCGTGATGGATCGTCTGCAAACAGAAAAAGTCACTTCTTCGAAAACCATTGAAATGTACAGCATCTTCAAACGGGTGGCCATGGTAGGCATTGCAGCTATCATCGCACTGCTGATCACTATTTATTACATTGACGGTTCGCTCACGCTGGATGCTGTGCTGGGTATTTCCGGTTATTCACCCGACGGGGCAGAGCTTTCGGTCATCAATTTACAGGATTATGAAAATATCATACAGCCATGAAAAACAATAAACTGACATACACGGCACTGTTTGTTGCCACCCTGTTGATCGGGTTTGTTATCGGATTTCTCGTGCAGGGGGCCATTACCAGTTCACGGATCAAAAAGATGCAAAGCACTTTTACGGAACGGGGCATCAATCGCGAATTTATGCGTGCCATCAGGCCAAATCCTGAACAGATGAAACAACTTGGCCCCGTTTTAAGGAAATATGCCGGTGAAAAACGGAATTTAATGCAGAAATATCGAAGCAATCAGCATGAGCTGTTTTTGGAATTAAGAAAAGAAATCGATCCATACCTTACTCCGGAACAAAAGCAACGGCTCGATCAGATGGATAAACGCTGGCAGCAACGGTTTATGCATGGTCCCGGAAGAGGTCCCGGTCCGGGAAGAAAAGGAAAACGGAGATGAAAGATGAACGAAGAATGATAAATATTTATTCAATAACTTCTTTCTCTTCAACCTGCAAAATGTATTTTGAATCAAGGTCGTAAATAAAGGCAACTACATGGCAGTTTTTCGCAATCCAATCATCAGGGAATGTATGTGAATATGTTTTTTCATATTTCTCTCCAACAACAATGGGTTGTCCGTCGGAAACATCCTCTCCCCATATTCCGTTAAGTGTTCCGCGCAACATATCCATAAAAACATAGTTTTCATCAATGCTGGTCGGGAATTTTTGCCCGCCGATAATGCTGTCCTGTGTAATGCAGACAATCAGTTTGTATGCTTTGTCCTGTTCTGACAGGAATTCTGTTGTAACGGTTGTTGTGAATAAACTTTGGCCATTGTCAAAATCACTGTGTATCGTAATTTTTGCTTCAGCAGGTTTCTGCAGTTCTTCATCCACCACGGCTCCCCAGTTCCCGTATGGAATAGTATAAGATCCCGATGAATTAGACACGCGGTTAACCATGCCGTTGGGGTAATCATCGATACCGAAAAAGTCATTCCAGGTATTTCCTGCCGGTGTTCTGAAATCTGCAGCAAAAAGCGGGTCGCTGGGCACCGGTGTGGCAAAATAACCGGCATGGACAGCCATGACCACGACCCGGTCACCATAAATATTTTTCAACTGGTCAGCAGTTTGCGCTGCTTTTGGGCAGTTAGGGCAACTATGCCCTGTATAATCTTCGATCAATACACGTTTTGCATATTGCGTTGTGTCTCCCCCTCCCGGATTTTCAAGGTAAGGCGGATCAACAATCTCACAGGCTGCGAAGAAAAACAGGCCGCTGATTATGAGTATAAATAATGTGGTTATTCTTTTCATGATCTGTTGTTTTTAAAAGCTGGATGTAATGGTAACCGTAAATCCGTTGGCAGCCGGAACCGCCCGGCAGACGCCTCCGATACAGACAATGCCTTCACGCTGTCTCCCATAAGTCAGGGCAAACCGCGTTGTTCGGTGTGTGTATCCGAAAGAAGCATTGTAAAAATGGGTTTCTTCTCCCGTTTCGGGATTGTTGTAATTGAACTGGTCACTTACCGCAAAAAACCAGTTGGGCGAAATGGTATATTCCAGCATAGCAGCCACCCAGTTTCCTTTGTCCTCTTTAGACCAGAACCCCTGGGCTTCCCACCTCAAAGCATTTTTCGAGTTGAATTTGTATGTCATTTCCACGACACCTATGTTGGCATAAATGGTTTTTGCTCCCGGATGGCCCTGAAGGACAGCAATATCATACGTCTGATACATATACATGAAAGTGGATTTAAATCTTTTAGAGAACTTTTTATTGATCTTAATGTTTAAGTCCTGCCAGAAAACAGGTTTGCCGAATTTAAAAAATGACGAGTTCCATCCAAGTGTGCCGCTTTCACCAATAGGAGTGGTATCATTGACCTGCTCACGGTCGATGTTATTAACCTGTGAATAGTTAAGCGATATTCCCATGCCGTATTTGCCGCCCAGTTTACTTTTTCGCGGGATCTTGTAGTTCACCTGCAACTGAAACCCGATCTCTCCGTTGGGTTGTGTGGCGTACGGATACATGGCTGTCAGCATATAATTATGAATTTCCGTGTTGGGAGGCAAGAAATTAATATCCAGTGCATTGGATGTAACCGTCCTGTCAGACTTGTAGCTCATGTTGTCCAACCGCTTAAACATACCGAAAAACCCAAAGCCTTTTGTGGAATAAGACATGGTAAAAACGAGAGCATCACCGTCTTTGTAAATATAATTGTTAATGGTGGAAGGGTCGTTGACTTTCCAGGCATATTCGGATGAGAAGATAAAGTTGCCGATGCCCATTGTAAAGCGCCCGGCCAGGTTGGATACGTTCCTCGGTAATTTATAGATGGGATCATTGTCTGCCTGATATTTGCTTACGGCGCTTCCGCCTATACTAAGCCTGAATTTGGAACTTTCCATGGATTTGATGATCTGGTTGAAATCCAGCTCGGCGTCAAAACCTTTCACAATGCCACGTGTGTTGGGTTTCCATTTGTTCCAGTAATAGCGCTGTACTCCGTACACCGCTTTCATCATCAGGCCTTTAACGGGTTCATAAGTCACCTGGGCACCGTTAATGGCATTGTCATAACCCAGCGACCATTCTTCGTAGGACCTCAAAGTCAGGCCCATGCCGAACTGCTCATAAAAACTCCCGACGGTAAACGTGAATTTCTCCCCGGTGTACTTTGCCCACAGATAGGGAATACCGATACCTTCGAGGTCTCTGTCGAAACCGGCAATGGGAGGGATGTAAGCTTCGAAACGCATACCTGCTGAAAATCTGCCCAGCGTATAAATAATATTACCAAAGCTGTTAAATCTGAAATTCCTGCCGTTGATCAATGAATCGGTGATGCCCAGCGCATCGTCGGTGAGGTAATAGGCGCCGTCGAACTCAAAAGATCCGTGAACTTCTGATTTCTTTATGGTTTCTGAAAATTGTGCATTTGCCCCGGTGGCAGCCAGCATCAGGACAAACAGGACAATGACTGCTTTTTTCATCATAAATGTTGGTTTTTCCGTAATGGGTTAATGATTCGGAATTTTTTCGCCTGCCGCAACTTTTTTGATCAATTCGAAAAATTCGTCTTCCAGCCCTTCATAATAGGAAGTATGCTGGTAAACTACTTTGCCGGTGCCGTCAAGCAGAAAAGTATGTGGTATGAGGTTTACGTTCATTGCCCTTTTGAAGTCTCCGTTCGGGTCGAGCAACACTTCCATCTGCCAGTCATGACCTCTTACGAAAGGAAGCACTTTTGCAGTGGAACGTGCGTCATCAATTGATACGGCATAAATTTTCACGCCGGTTTCATCCTGCCAGTCTTCGTAGTTTTCGTTGTAAGCTTCCATTTCCTTTTTGCAGGGTTTGCACCACAGTGCCCAGAAACTGATTACAACCGGTTTGCCGTCATTCTGTATCTCGCTTGTGTTAAAAGGTTCTCCATCCAGCGTTTTGATATTTACCGAAGGCAGCGTTTTCATTTCCGTGACCCCCTGTCCGAAAGTCCAGCTTCCGGTGAGCAGGATCAGCGATAAGATGATGATTTTTTTCATTATTCAGTTATGTTAAAAACAGATTTATATAATTTGATCTATGTTTTTCTAATGTTTACTGACACCGTTTATTTCTTATAGTTGCTTTTTTTTTCAAAGAACAGGCCAATTTTTATTGAATATAAATTTCAAGCACGCCTGCATCGCCATTTGGTTCCAGTTCCAGATGTTCCATCACTGCCGGAACAACCACTGCATCACCCGGTTTGATCAGCATCTCATCATTATCAGATTTCAGCATCACTTTGCCTTCCATGCCCATATAGATGATGAAAGAGTCGAGTCCCGAAATATCTTTCGATACGAGCTGGTCGAACTTGATGAGGTTCGTTGTAAATTTCTCACAACTGATCAGGGTTGTGGTCCGGTTCTTTTGTATTTCGTATTTGGTTTTATAGTTTTCATAATAGTTAAAATCAATGGCTTCAAGAGCTGCTTCGGTATGCAACTCCCGTTTCATTCCCCGGTGGTCAATCCTGTCCCAGTCGTAAATTCTGAACGTATTATCAGATGTTTGCTGAATTTCGGCAAGGAGGATTCCCGGTCCCAGTGCATGCACTCGTCCGGCAGGCAGAAAAAACACATCGCCCGCATGTACATCTTCGTAGTTCAGTATTTCCTGTAATGTGTTGGACTCAAGGTGTTTCAGATAAGTCTCTTTATCAATCTGCCGGTTGAAGCCGCTGATGAGTTGTGCACCCTCCTCGGCGTGAAGCACATACCACATTTCCGTTTTCCCCCATCCGATTTTGCGTTTGGCAGCCAGCTTGTCGTCGGGATGAACCTGGATGGAAAGCCAGTCGTTGGCATCAATGTATTTCGTAAGCAATGGGAACTCATTGCCAAACCTTTTGAAATGTTTTTCACCCACCAGATCGCCCATGTAAACCTCTACAAGTTCGTTGAGTTCATTTCCGGCAAGGAAACCGTTTTCAACGATGGAAATAAACTCATTGTATCCCGATACAACCCACACTTCCCCGCAATTGGGCAGGTTACCGTAATCCATGCCCAGTATGGTTTTGATCCGCTGTCCACCCCATATTTTGTCTTTAAAAATGGGTTTGAATTTTAATGGATAAAGTGCTTTTTCCATGGCCCCGCAAAGTTAACTTTTTATTGTTTTGTTCATATTCTGTCTGCCTTTTTTCAAAAGATCGTGAATTTTAAAACTCAAATCACTGAGCAGGATACCCGGATGGGCATTTCTTTCGATGTGATAGATGGCTTCGTTCAGCAATTCGTAAACTTCTTTTTGATTGGACTCGTTTATGTATGGGGCAAAACGCCGTGTGAATTCTGCTTCTTCATCGCTCTTTCTCAACAAGGTGTCCTGACCCGAGTTGACAAGGATGCTGTTGTGGATGGTATCCAGGCCGTAAGACAGGAAGCTTTTGACTTTTTCGCGCCCGATGCGTGAAAGCTCCGAATTGAAATTATTCAGCCCGATGTAATTGTCAGGCTTAAAACAAAGCCGCAGCCACTCTCTGAATTTGATGAAATTGCTTTGGGCATCTTCAAAATTTTCGGCAATTTCAACCGCCAGATTCCAGTTACCGCCGGCCTGTAAAGCAATCGTTGCCGCCTGCTCTTCCGGCAGCCGTTTTCTTTCCATCAGAGCCTGCCTGATGTCTTCGTCTGATATTTTGGGAACCTTCACCAACTGTGCCCTTGACCTTACCGTAGGAAGTAACAGCTCATAGCGTTCGGCAATCAGAAATATCAGGGTATTGTCGGGGGGTTCCTCAAATGTTTTCAGCAGCTTGTTGGATGCTGCCGGGTGAAGCTTCTCGGGCATCCAGATAATGAAGGTGCGGTAGTCCGATTCAAAAGCTTTCAGGGAAAGATGACGAATGAAATCGCTTGCATCACGAACGTATATTATTCCCTGTTTGTTTCCAACCCCGAGGTATTCGTACCATCCTTTTTGTGTGGGATAGCTTTCACTGGTTTCCATGTAACTGCGCCATTCTTCGAGGAAAAGTTCCGATTTGGAATCCTTTTTTACTTTATCATTGGTCGTAGTGGGAAAAAAGCAGTGAAGGTCGGGATGGGCAAATTTTTGAAACTTTACGCATGAGGGGCATGTGCCGCAACTATCGGTTTCGGTTCGGTTTCTGCAATTTACGTACTGGGCGAATGCAATGGCCAAAGCCAGCGAACCGTTTCCTTCAGGGCCGAGAAACAACTGGGTATGTGCTACCCGTTTCTGGTTGAAGGTGTTCAACAACTTGTTTTTCACCTCCTGCTGACCGATGATGGATTTGAATTGCATACCTTGGATTTGGGGCCGTAAAAATATAAAAAAAGCGCCGGGTATTCCCGGCGCTCATTAATTCTGCTTGAACTATTGTCAGTTACGAAATTTTCGCTACAAAAAACTCACGGTTCATCCGGGCAATGTTGGTCACCGATATTTCTTTCGGACACTCGGCCTCGCAGGCATAAGTGTTGGTACAGTTTCCAAAACCGAGGTCGTCCATCTTGGCAACCATTTTCTGAACGCGCTCTTTAGCTTCGATCTTACCTTGTGGCAACAAGGCAAACTGAGAAACTTTGGCTGAAACAAACAGCATAGCCGAAGCATTTTTGCAAGCAGCCACGCAGGCACCGCAACCGATACATGCGGCTGCATCCATCGCCAGCTCTGCTTTTTCCCTGCTCACAGGAATGGCATTGGCATCAGGAACACCGCCTGTGCTTACTGAAATGTAACCACCTGCCTGGATCAGCTCGTCAAAAGCTGAACGGTCAACGATCAGGTCTTTGATTACCGGGAACGGTTTGGCCCGCCAGGGCTCAATAACGATCGTTTCGCCGTCTTTGAACTTGCGCATGTGTAACTGGCATGTTGTGATGGCCGAGTCGGGGCCGTGTGGTCTGCCGTTGATGAACAGACTGCACATGCCGCAAATGCCTTCACGGCAGTCGTGGTCAAAGGCAACCGGTTCTTCACCTTTTTCAACAAGGTCTTCGTTGAGCAGGTCCATCATTTCCAGGAAAGAAGCATCGGAAGATATATTATGAACTTCGTAATCTACAAATTTACCTTTGGCATCCCTTGAGGCCTGCCTCCATATTTTTAATTTCAGATCCATTGTTCTTGATTTTTTCGTTTTTAAAATTAACCGCAATAATTTTAAGCTGTTTTGTAATTTCTCTGCTTGATCTCGGTTTCTTCGTAAACCAGCTTTTCTTTGTTCAGCTTGGGTTCTTTGTCGTCACCTGTATATTCCCAGGCGGCAACATACATGAAATCCTGGTCGTTACGCATGGCTTCGCCTTCTTCAGTCTGGTATTCTTCACGGAAGTGTCCGCCGGCCGATTCTTCACGGTGTAAAGCATCACGTGCCATCAGTTCACCCAGTTCCAGGAAATCAGCCACGCGCAGTGCTTTTTCAAGTTCGAGGTTGATGCCGTCTTTTTTACCAGGAACTTTTACATTTGTCCAGAATTCTTTCCGCAATGCCTGAATTTCTTCAATGGCTTTCTCCAGTCCTTCTTTGTTACGCGACATCCCCACATTATCCCACATGATGTGCCCCAGACGCTTGTGAATGGAGTCAACGGTTTCGGTACCTTTGATGGACATCAGTTTGTCAATACGGTCTTTCACTTCCTTTTCCACTTTTTCAAACTCTTCCGAATCTGTTGTGATTTCTCCAACGGCAATCTGGTCGGCCAGATAATTCTGCATGGTGAAAGGGATAATGAAATAACCGTCAGCCAGGCCCTGCATCAGTGCAGAAGCACCGAGGCGGTTGGCTCCGTGGTCAGAGAAATTGGCCTCGCCGGCAACAAACAGCCCCGGAATATTGCTTTGCAGTTCGTAATCCACCCACAGACCTCCCATTGTATAGTGAATAGCCGGATAGATACGCATGGGTACTTCATAAGGATTCTCATCCACAATCTTTTCATACATCTGGAAAAGGTTCCCGTACCGGGCTTCGATTACATCACGTCCAAGGCGTTCAATGGCATCTTTAAAATCGAGGAAAACGGCAAGTCCGGTTTTTCCCACACCATAACCTGCATCGCAACGTTCTTTTGCAGCCCTCGAAGCCACATCACGAGGTACCAGGTTCCCGAAAGCAGGGTATCTCCTTTCGAGATAGTAGTCTCTGTCTTCCTCGGGAATATCAATTCCTTTCATTTCACCTTTCTGGATTTTTTTGGCATCTTCTAACTTTTTCGGTACCCAGATACGGCCGTCATTACGCAAGCTTTCACTCATCAGGGTCAGTTTCGACTGATAATCGCCATGAACAGGAATACACGTCGGGTGAATTTGTACAAAACAGGGATTGGCAAACAGAGCACCGCGCTTATAAGACTGCCAGACTGCACCACCGTTCAGGGTCATGGCATTGGTGGAAAGGAAGAAAACGTTCCCATACCCGCCCGAGGCAATCAATACGGCATGAGCGCTGTATCTTTCAATTTCGCCGGTAAAAAGATTCCGGACGATGATGCCCCGTGCACGTCCGTCTTTCATGACTACCAGGTCAAGCATCTCACGACGGGTATATAATTCTACCGAACCTTTTTTAATTTCTTTACTTAAAGCACCGTAAGCCCCAAGCAACAATTGCTGTCCGGTCTGGCCCCGTGCATAGAAGGTCCTGGAAACCTGTGCACCACCGAATGAACGGTTGGCCAGGTATCCGCCGTATTCACGGGCAAATGGAACGCCCTGGGCAACACATTGATCAATGATATTATTACTTACTTCCGCCAGCCGGTAGGTATTGGCTTCACGGGCACGGTAGTCCCCGCCTTTAATCGTATCATAATATAACCGGTAAATGGTGTCACCGTCATTGGGGTAGTTCTTTGCTGCATTGATACCTCCCTGGGCGGCAATACTGTGAGCACGCCGCGGGCTGTCCTGAATACAAAAAACTTTTACTTTAAAACCCATTTCACCAAGACTGGCAGCGGCTGCCCCACCGGCGAGTCCGGTACCCACAACGATAATCTCAATTTTACGTTTGTTGGCCGGGCTAACTAATTTTTGATATTCTTTATAAAGGGTCCACTTTTCGGCCAGGCGGCCTTTGGGGATTTTAGAATCTAATTTTGCCATCGTTCAAAATCTTTTATCTATAATAAATAATTACCGGAATAATAATAAAACCTGCGGTCAGTACAATCGCCAGAAAATGGCCAAGACCTTTAATGAAGGGGGTATATTTTCTGTGGTTCCAGCCAATAGATTGGAACGCCGACTGAAAAGCGTGATCAAGGTGAAAACCCATGATCAGCAGCAGAATCACATAAAAAATGACATACCCTCCGTTTTTGAAAAGATTAACCACTAGCAGTCCCATATCTTCCATACCTGCGTTAGCAGTATGTTCGAATTCGGGAACCCGGCCCTGCATTTTTAATACAAAGAAATTTCCCAAATGGATCACAAGAAAAATGAAAATGACAATACCGGTATAAATCATATATTTTGAAAATATAGATTCTTCCGAAAGTGCTTTCCTTTTGTAACCTTTCCCCCGTGCTATCCAGTTTTGTATCTGCAGGACTACACCATAAAATATATGGATTGCAAATCCGGCAAATAAAACCCATTGAAAGATTTGGATAAACGGGTTTGTACCCATGAAATGTGCTGCCTCATTAAACAAAACCCTTGTCGGATCAAACACGAGTAAAAGATTAATGGAGAGGTGCACTACCAGAAATGTGAAGAGGAATAACCCCATCAACGCCATGATGTACTTCTTTGTCAAAGAAGAATAATATCTGTTGCTCATATCGAAAGCGTTTTACCTGTTAATTTGTTAAGCTATTTTGTTATTTTTGCTAATAAACGGCAAATATATTAAAGTAAACTCTATCTGTTTTTCATTTTCTGTAATTTAAAACAATTATAATTTATATCATAAATGAGGTATCATCCCATCCCTTCCACAATGTTTGTAAACAACAGGAAACATTTGACAAACAAGCTCCCTGCCAAAAGTCTGGCAATTTTACATTCCAATGACCAGTACCCGCGAAACGGCGATCAGTTTTTTCCTTTCCGGCAGCAAAGCGACTTTTTTTATCTGACAGGTATTGACCAGGAGAAAAGTATTTTGATTCTTGCCCCGGATTGTAAGAATAAAAAATTGAGAGAGGCTTTGTTCCTGATCGAGACCAACGAACAGATTGCCATTTGGGAAGGACATAAATACACCAAAGAAGAAGCGCGGGAAATTTCGGGTATTGAAAATGTATATTGGCTTAATGAGTTTGAAATGGCATTGAAAGAAACGCTGGCCGAATCAGATACGGTGTTTTTGAACAGCAACGAATACATTAAATTTTTCAGTGAGGTTCCGGATAAAAACCTGCGTTTTGCAAGGAAGTTTAAAGAGGATTATCCCTTGCACAAAACCGAAAGGCTGGCACCGTTGCTTGCTGAACTCCGGATGACTAAATCGGAAGAAGAGATTAAACTGATGAAAACCGCCAGTGAAATAACCCGAAGGGGATTTGAAAGAATCCTGCGTTTTGTGAAACCCGGAAAATATGAATTTGAAATCCAGGCGGAGATTGACCACGAATTCGGGTTGAACCGTGCAAACGGACACGGCTATGCACCGATTATTGCTTCAGGAGCCAATGCCTGCGTATTGCATTATGTTGAAAATGACAAAATGTGTAATGACGGCGATCTGTTGCTGATGGATTTCGGCGCAGAGTATGCCAATTATTCCGCCGACATGAGCCGCACCATTCCGGTGAACGGGAAATTCACGGAGCGGCAAAAGGCCTGTTACAATGCCGTGTTGCGGGTTTTTAAAGAAGCCAGAAAGTTATATTATCCCGGCAATACCATCAACAAGTTGAATGAGCAGGTCAACAAAATGATGGAAAAGGAAATCATCGGGCTGGGATTGTTTACTGAAGAGGAGGTAAAAAACCAGGATCCCGAAAAGCCGTTGTTCAAAAAATATTTCATGCATGGCACGGCCCATTTCCTTGGGCTGGATGTGCACGATGTGGGTGGCAAGGATGAGCCCTTCAAACCCGGAATGGTGCTGACCTGTGAACCGGGTTTGTACATCCGGGAGGAGAATATCGGAATCCGTATTGAGGATGACATCCTCGTTACAGAAAACGGACCTGTTGACCTGATGGAAAACATCCCCGTTGAAGCGGATGACATTGAACGAATGATGAGCAAATAAAAATTAAAAAGAAAAATTTGACATATAACACTATATCCGCCGTTGGTGTCCCCACCAACGGCTTGGCATTCAATAAAATGTTGTTGGTGGGGACACCAACAACGGTGAGA
>JAOZOO010000187.1 GCA_029933225.1 Bacteroidales bacterium
TATAAAGGGGGTTTTGCAGGTTGCACAAGTCATGACGGTTATGCAAAGGATTTTATACTTATCGGTTACAGTGCGTTCACCAATCAGTTTAATACGGAGTCATACACAATCGGGGATGAGACCCGGGAAAACGCTGTTTTGTTTTCTGCACCCGGAAGTGGGCTTTATTGGGATACCCTGATTGCTTATGGTTGTACATTCCGGGAAGTGGTTACTGCCGGCCAGCTGGTCAGGTTCAGGTATTATGGTTACAGTACGTTGCTTGGCGAGTGGAATAAAATAACCAATGATGTTGATTGGTTGCAGGAGAGATATTACGGAGATGGATTGTTAGGAGGTCGTTATACCGTGGATTATTCCCTGACACCGGAGGGGAAAACGATCTTTTATTTTTTCAATGCAACCAACAATCATTATATGCGAATGGTTTCCGATCTGGATCATGCAAAAAGGATTATCGGAGGCACTGTCTTCGGTGCCTATGATGAAACACGCATATGGGGATATAATCCGGCTACGGAAACAGGGACCACCATTCATTTTCCTGCCGGGGCAATAACAGGAAATGTGGCAGCAGGGGAAGACTTCCTGACAATTTCCAGCAGAATGGAAGGTGCGGATGTCATGACCATCCACTTTTTTAACGCCCGGACCAATCATTGGTCATCCGTAGAGGTTCCTGAAAATCATACGGTGCAGGGACTTCAGAATTCCAGGATATATATCCATACAGCATCGCCCGAATATAACGTGGTCGTGTATTCATCTTTTCTGGACAGTATTATGACTGCCGATTTCAGCGATGCCGGATACGTAAGTTACGGAGTAAATGGCATATTTGCTTATGTCATCTCTGAAGGCAGATCCATATTATTTAACACGGAAAGCGGAAACAAAGTAGAAAAGAGTTTTCAGTTCATAAAAGAAGGAATTGGGAAGCGTTCAGCGGTTTTGGTTGATAAACCGGGAAGGGTGTTGTATGGTTATAGCGCTATTTCTGAGGAGTGTTCGGAGAAGGTGATCGGGGAAGAGCCCTGGTATATTAATGGGGGTATGGGGAATATAGGCATTGTTTCCGGAAAGATCGGAACAGATAAGTATGCAAAATATTATGTTTATAATGGGCTGCATGACTACTGGAATGAGCTTACTCCTGAAGGTGATTTTGTGGATCACCGGCTCGGGAAGAACACGGTTCTGATACTCCGGGAAGAAAATATCTATGCTTATGATCCCTACAGAGATCAACAGATACAGGATACATTGTTTGATATCTCAGGAAGTGTCTTTACCCCGGCAAGGGATCCGGTAACTGAGGGGCGGGTTAATGTGTTTCATCCGAAAACAGATCCTCCCGGGGCTCTTATATGGAATGTGCCACTGGCAGGAAAAAATGAATTCACGGTTGTGGACATCCCGCAGGGTCAGGTTACCCTGCGGGTGGATCCGGATACTTCGCTATACCCCGGATATCTTAACACTTATCTGGGGAATATTTCCGTATGGTGGGATGCACACTTTTTCGATCTGGACCGGGATACTTCCGGTTTAGAAATCATGCTGGTACCGGCACCTGTGGAAATGAACGGTACGTGTGAAGTAACCGGCAGGCTGGTGACCGAAGAAGGTAAATCCGGGAATACGCTTGCTTACGGGTTTTATGACGGTAGCGGAATACCCCTGAAGAATATCCCGGTATACCTTTCCGGCCCGGGTGGTGCCCTGGTTGCCTGTGATAAGACCGACGAAAACGGGGAATTCGGGTTTCATCATCTCCTTCCCGGGCATTACGGATTTCTTGCCGATACTTTCGGAGTGTTCATGAGTGATCAGAATGACAGCCTGGTAATTTCTTCTGAGAATCAGAGATATTATATTTCAGCCGTTGTAAGCGGGGATACGATCCGTATCGAGATATCAAATATCACGGGTGTGGACATTACGGAGTTTGTCTCATCGGTCGTAGCTTTCCCCAACCCTGTGATAGATCATCTGTATCTCAGGTTCACGGGCGGCACGGAGGAGAGGGTAGTCATCAGGATCACCGGCGTGGACGGGAGGTTTGTGCGTGTCTTCAGGGCCGGACCGTTGGCCGCCGGTGCCGTACTGGATATCCCCATGACGGAGATGACGGAAGGCGTTTACCTTCTTACGGTCAGTGGAGATCGCCTCAGCTACCGAACGAGGATCGTGAAAATGTTCAGATAGACAGCCGCCGGGACAGAAGCAGGGGCCTGCACCACGGTGCAGGCCTTTTTTATTGTGCTTTTCAGGTTTTTATTACCTTGTGGTCTGACAACCAATCCGGAAGATCATGAACAATCATATCGATCCTGAGAAATGTTCCCGGTGTGGCCTGTGTATCGAGGTGTGCCCGGTCAGTAATTTCAAAAAGACAGAGAACGGCGAGGTGATCTATATTACGGAACGGACGGATATCTGTCAGGAGTGCGGGCAGTGTATGGCGGTCTGCCCGGAAGAGGCGGTGTACGTGGCGGGGTATGACTATGAAAAGGATCTGTTCCCGTTGCCGGAGCATCCGGTAGACTATACGAAATACATGGATTTTCTTGCGGGTCGGCGGTCGGTGCGTAACTTCAGGGACCGGCCGGTGCCGGAGGAGGTGATCGAACAGATCCTGGAGCCGGTATATTATGCGCCTTACGGGGCGGCGCCGGAGAAGACGAGGATCATCGTCATCAACGACCGGGCGGTGATCGAAAAAGCACTCCCCCTGGTGGTGAAGTTCCTGGATGATATCGGGAAGTGGATGGAGAACCCCATCGCACGTTTTATGATGCGGCGGGGTGCCGGGCCTGAAACATTCAGCACGGTGAAGAACCATATCTATCCCATGGTCCGGAAAGGTAACTATGACCTGCAATATGGCGACCAGATCACGCGGGGGGCGCCGGTGCTTATCTTTTTCCACGGTCACCGGACAGCAGAGGAGCATACCAACAATGCCCTGATCCAGGCCACCTATGCCATGCTGGCCGTGCATGCCCTTGGGCTGGGTGCCACGATGAACGAGCTGGTGCCGGCGGCCGTCAACAGAGTGCCGGAGCTGAAGAAGATCTTTTCTATACCGGAAGAGGATGATGTGGTCATCTCGCTGATGCTCGGCTATCCGAAATACAAATATCAGAAGGCGATCAAAAGGAGGAAGACGAAGGTGAGATGGATTAGCTCGATGCTCGAAGCTTAAAGCTTAAAATAATGTTTATAGGGAGTTTTGTGGGATTGCTTCGTCGTAGCTTCCGCTACTCCTCGCAATGTTCCGACTTATTCCAAACCCATTTCGTGTTACGCTCTATGCGCTACACATCAACCTGCAATCCCGAAAAACAGCAAATCAAAGATTGGCAGATTCTCGGCATGATCGACGAACCTACCAACTCAATACTCGATACTAAAAACTCAAAACTCAAAACTACAATATCCCATATTCATGGGATTTCAAGGTACGACGGGATGTTCTTAATTTAAGAAATATAATCAAAACCGTTCCAGCCATGAAAAAAGTTTTACTGTTATCCTTCGTGATACTTCTGGGTACAGGCTTCTCCCTGCAGGCCCAGAAAATCCATGTGCCTATTAAAGAGAAAGCTACCGAGAAGACCAATGAGGAGATCGATAAGTCGATCGACGAGGGGCTGAACAAGCTTTTCGGAAAAAAGAAAAAGAAAAACAAAAGCGGGGAGTCCCCTGCCGGGACACAATCTCACGAAGGCAGTAAAAATATAGATGCTGGCACTGCAGAGAGTAAAAAGGCTACGGCGAAAGCCTGGACGAAATATGATTTTGTGCCGGGGGATGTGATCATTTTCCAGGACAATCAGGAGAATGAACAGAATGGCGAATTCCCCTCCAAATGGGATCTTAAAGAAGGGAATGTTGAGATCGCCCGGTTAGGGGATGATTTCGTGATCAACTTTGCTACAACAAGAGGATGTCGGATCGTACCGCTGATGAAAGAAACCGGTGATTATCTTCCTGATAAATTTACCGTTGAGTTTGATGTCTTTTTTAGTGAATTCTGCACGCGTTATACTGTGTATCTCTACGATGTAGTAAATCAGAAAGAACTTCCGGAAAATCATTTTATTTCTATTTCACCCAATGAGGTGCATGTAGAAGGTTTTGGCAGTACCGAATGGGGGGCTGTTCCGGATAGCGATTACCCATTCTGGAAACATGTCTCCATCTCTTTCAATACAAGGGCATTGAAGGTGTATTACGGGGAGAAAAGGGGGGCCAATATCCCCAATCTGAGAGTAAATCCGACGGGTATAACTGTTTTTAGCAGGCAATGCCACCAGGGGTATCAGGCCATGATAAAGAATATCAGGATCGCAAAGGGAAGCAAAAACCTGTATGACAGAGTGGTTACCGATGGTAAATTCATTACTACCGGGATACGTTTTGACTCGGGGAAATCAACCATACGGCCGGAATCGGCCGGCACGTTGAAACAGATCTTCAACATGATGCAAGAGCATCCTGATTTAAAATTCAGTATCGAAGGGCATACCGATAATGTGGGGGATGCGGATTTCAATCAAAAGCTTTCTGAAGAGCGGGCCGCCGCTGTGAAGACCCGACTGGTGGAGATGGGGATCGATGCCGGCCGGATGGAGACGAAAGGATGGGGGGAGAATAATCCCATCGATAACAACAACACCCCCGAGGGCCGGGCCAA
>JAOZOO010000325.1 GCA_029933225.1 Bacteroidales bacterium
GGTTGTTGGTGGGGACACCAACAAGAGGGGAAGTGGTTGTTGGATAGTGATTTGTGATTAATTGAATATCGAATTTTGAAATGTTTCAATTTAAAGCTGTGAAAAATAGCACCTTATACCCTTATTAACCCTATACCCTGCCCCTACTCTTTCATCTCTTTAAGAAACAACTCTGCAGTTCTTTCCACACTTTCTTTCACCGGTATAAATTCCATGCCTGTGGCTTCCGTAAACTTTTTGGTTGAATAGCGATAAACCTGGTTGGCCGTGCGGGCGGTCTCGCGGGTGATGCCCGGTTTTTTTCCTGTGAACAATTCAAGAACTTTCAGCATCCTCCAGCCGATGCCGCTGAGAAAAGGGCCAGCCTTAAATTTTGGGGCAGGAAGGTTCATCGCTTCGGCCATCCATTCGAAAAACTGTTTGTAGCTCACGTTTTCCGCGCTGATGATGTAACGTTCCCCGGAATAATCGCCTTCCATCAGCAGGATCATGGCCCGGGCCAGATCGTTCACATCCACAAAGCCGTTCATGCCGCCGGTATAAAACTTCAATCCTTTCCATAACGTTTCAAAAACCTGTGGGCTGCCAGCCTGCCAGTTGCCCGGCCCGACCACAATGGAGGGGTTAACGATGACGGCATTCAACCCTTCGGCCATGCCCCGCCATACTTCGCGCTCGGCCTCGTATTTGCTTTTGGAATAAACGGAACTCTTGTTGGATGTTTTCCATTGACTTTCTTCGTCTGTCAGTTCTTTATTATTATCACGACCCAGTACACCAACCGAGCTGACATAGCACATTTTTTCTATGTTTTTCTCCAGTGCGGCATTCACCACATTGGCCGTGCCGGTACTGTTGATCCTGATGACTTTGTCCCGGTCCCCGGTATGAAAAGAGACCATTGCAGCAGCATGGTAAAGCTTTGTCACTCCTTCAAAAGCATCTGTCAGGGAATGGTAATCGAGAATGTCGCCTTCAATCCATTGAACAAGGTTAAATTGTTCATCTGGTTTTTCAGCATAATACGAAAAGATCTTCCGGGTCAGTTTTGTTTCCGATCCGGGACGTTTCAATGCCTTCACCTGCTTGCCCTCTTTTGTAAGATGATACAGCAAATGAGCACCCACAAAACCTGTTCCTCCGGTTACGAGTATCATGGAGCAAAAGTAGGAAAATGATTGGTTGATGGTTTAATTGCT
>JAOZOO010000326.1 GCA_029933225.1 Bacteroidales bacterium
CACCTTTGTGCGGTGGCAGGATCGGGTATGTGAATTCGGCAACAAGATACCCTTTATAAACAGCCTCCCCTTCTTTGTTATACTTCGAAGCATTTACATCTCCGATGGGACCGGGAGTTCCCCTTTCACGCAAAGCGAGTCTGCCGGCAGGCTCACCGTGGTTAAATCCCACAAAACAATTGGGCTGGAATTTATGCACCCATTTCACGGTTTCTTTGTGACTCAACCCCCCGTCGCCTATAGCATGGTCCATCCAGAAAAATTCTATGGGTCCGTACAAGGTCAGCAATTCTTTCAGTTGTGCCTTTTTCATTTCAGGGTCTTTCCCCTCTCCTGCTGTCCACCCCTTACCGTCAACGGCACCGGGCCAATTCCAGTCGCCTTCGGAAAAATACAGAGCAAGCTTAATACCATACTTGTCACACGACTTGCGCAGCTCAGCAAGCACATCTTTGCCAAGCGGACTATTGGTCACCTTCTTGTCGGTTGTCTTTGTATCCCAAAGGCAAAATCCATCGTGATGTTTTGTGAGGAAAAGAATGTAATGCATTCCTGCCTCTTTTGCCGTGCGGCACCACTGATCAGTGTCAACACTTTTAGCTTTAAAAAACGATGCATCCTTGTCGCGGGTCGGAGTCCACTCATGTCCCGAGAAAGTGCTGAACGACCAGCAGATGAACATCCCGAACTTCAACTCTTTTATCTGTTCGGCCCGGATCGTATCGTTTATCTTTTTCGTGTAATCGTAGCCTGAACCTTTATTTTCGCCGCATCCTGCAAAAAATATCAAAACTGTAACTATGCTGATAAAAATTCTTAGTTTCATACTTTACCGTTAAATTTATTCAAAGCATTCATCATCGCCACAATATTCTCCACAGGAACAGTTGCCTGAATATTGTGTACCGTATTAAAAACAAAACCTCCGTTCTTTGAGAATATCTCACAGTGTTTCAGAACTTCCTTCTCCACTTCATCGGGAGTACCGAACGGAAGAGTATTCTGGGTATCCACCCCACCACCCCAGAAAACAATATCGTTTCCGTACTCATCTTTCAGATGTTGCGGGTCCATTCCGGTAGCACTTACCTGAACCGGGTTGATAATGTCGAAGCCAAGATCGATAAAGTCTTTCATGAACGGCTCAACAGCTCCGCATGAGTGTTTGAATGTTTTCCACGCAGTGTTTTTATGGA
>JAOZOO010000327.1 GCA_029933225.1 Bacteroidales bacterium
CAAATCACCCGATTTGTTAAAAAACACTTTTTCTGTAAGCCATTATCCCCCCACCCGTCTAAATGAGCAAAACAGCTACTACACGATCGTAACGTACTGCTATTATCTAACGCTTTAAAAATCTTAAAAATGAGACGAATTATTACAATTTTAGTAATAGGAATATTAACTATTACTTACCAACTGAATGCACAAGTAGTTATAACAAATACTGATAATTACATGACCAAAGACCAGATGTTGCTTGCCAACGAGATCAATGAAAGTGGCGAACCGTTTGCCGAGACACTCGGTTACAATCTGGATGATCTTGATCCCATGGTTTTAAACCAGCCCGACTCGATTTCCTACACGATGGGAATCGAAAATTATGAATATTCACGTTATCATCTCGGAACGGTGATCTCACGATCCGGCATCGGCCTCCACATGATGTGGGCGCCCGTTATCATGCAGATGGCGGCCATGGAACCCGAGGGTTTTGACGGTTCATTCACCGGAACACCAAACGGTTACAACGAAGATGATGAGCTGATCAAAAACATGATGCATTTCGCCATGCTTTCCAACGGCATGCCGCCACAAAACCCGTGGCCGCAATATGCCGAGTTCAGGTCAGGAAATCCGCACCTGCCCCAGGACATTGACGCGGATAACTACACACATGATTTTGCCACACTGCGCTGGGACAGAAGCCAAATGGACAAAACCCTGAACCTTGCCGCCATGGGACAGACGCTGATGAAACAATATCTGTGGGCACAGGATATGCTGGGAACTTTCCATGACGGAGATGAAAATGAAGTAGTTCCCGACGGTGTCAATACGCCCGATTATGCCGACAGCTCGGCTTTTGATCCGAACAATAATATTTTTTACGGAGGAAATAACCTGGATGGATTTATCGGACAGATATTGACTGCCGAAGCGATCAACAAAGTTAAATTTACCATTATGTCGCTTGCTTACGATGGAACAGAACTGGGAATGATTGACCCGGCCACTTATGACCCGGCGAATGGCATCCAGTATTTTCCCCATGCGATAGAGGTTACGGAAGCCCCGGTTATCGAAGGACTTCCCCCGATTGCTGATAGCTTCATGGTTACCGACAATTCGAGCAACCTGTGGGATCAGTTGTCCTTTTTGTGGGGCACCCTGAATTTCAGGAATATGATGGACCCGGATAATTT
>JAOZOO010000328.1 GCA_029933225.1 Bacteroidales bacterium
TTCGGGATTAAGAGGCCGCGGAGGTGCCGGATTCCCATTTCATCTTAAACTGGGAGCTTGCAGCAAAGAGAGTTCAGAACAAAAATACATTGTGTGCAATGCCGACGAAGGCGACCCGGGGGCATACTCCGATATGTACCTGATGGAAAATCAACCGCACAAAGTCCTGTTCGGAATGCTTTCTGCCGGACTGGCAACAGGAGCCGATACCGGGATAGTGTACATCCGTAAAGAGTATCCCAACTCGATTGCTATGGTAAACAAAGCAATTGAGGATTTCAACAACCTCGGGCTTTATAATTTCAGCTTCAAAGTTATTTCAGGAGCAGGTGCTTACGTCTGCGGTGAGGAGACAGCCCTGCTGAACTCCATTGAGGGAAACCGTGCCGAAGTAAGAGTAAGGCCTCCCTATCCCACCTCTGCCGGACTATACAACAAACCAACGGTATTGAGCAATGTTGAAACATTTGCGAACATAAATTGGATATTGCAAAACGGCGGAAAAGAGTATGCCCGGCTTGGTACAGAAAGGTCGACAGGTGTTAAGCTGGTATCGCTCGACAGCAGCTTCAACCGTCCGGGAATATACGAAGTTGAGATGGGAACACCCCTTGCCGATGTGGTTCACAAAATGGGCAAAGGGATGAAGACAAAAGTTAAAGCTTTTCAGATAGGCGGTCCGCTTGGTGGCATTGTTCCTTTTACAGAGATTGACGAATTAACCATCGACTTCGAGAGCTTTCAGCAGGCAGGTTATCTGCTGGGCCATGCCAGCGTAGTCGGCATACCCGAAGATTTCCCTATGCTGAAATATATGCATCACCTGTTTGAGTTCACGGCAGCTGAGTCGTGCGGGAAATGCTATCCGTGCCGTATTGGTTCGGTTCGGGGTAAGGAGATGATAGAAGAAGCCCTTGAAAACGGCGCAAGCATCAACACTGAGCTATTCAATGACCTGCTTGAAACTCTGGAGCTGGGCAGTCTGTGTGCCCTTGGAAGCGGTCTTCCCCTGCCGGTGAGAAACATTCTTGAAAAGTTTTAAAATGCCAGTATGATGAAACATTTTTGTTTAATACAAACACAAAGACTGCAAGGTGCATTAATGTTAACTCAAAAATAACACTCTGTGCCTCAGTGTCTCTGTGTTAGTCACCTAAACAATAAACCAATGAAAACAATATACATAAACAA
>JAOZOO010000188.1:0-2771 GCA_029933225.1 Bacteroidales bacterium
GACATAAATTTAAAAAGCTGTTACACAGAGATTCACGGAGAATTCACAGAGTACCACAAAGTTTTTATTGGATCAATAAATTCGTAAAAATTGACTTTTAAGACATCCTCTTTTCAATTATATGAGGCTATCTCAAAGGGCTGACTTACAAAATCATCATTCTTTGCGCCTCCGCATCTTTGCGTCTCTGCGTCTCTGCGTGAAACAGGCAGCCTCTATTTATTCAAGATCAGCAGCTTTGCAAATTCCGTCAACGCCTTGTCATATTTCTTTGCATTTTCAATGCCTGCCTGTTTCAGGGCATTCAGGTTTTTCATGGAAGCGTTGTCCATTTTTGTGTCGGCGCCGAACAAGTCGGGTGAGATGCGCAGATATTGTTTGGGTTTGCCCACCGCATCATAAATCTGTCGGAGTTGGTAATCCACTGTTTGCGAAACACCTGACATCATGATGTCGATGATCGGGACGATCCACTGGATAGCGCCCCAGTCTTTGGCCTTTTTGTACTGATAGGACTCATCTTCATTACCGGTGCCAATGGACAAAATAGCCATTCCTGCAGCTTTCGGTTTATTGCGGAAAGAATCGAACTTCGTGGTCCGTGCTTCTGAGTAAGCACAAAGCGCCGGATTGTTGACAAACACACCACCGTCAACCAGCGGATAAACCAGGTTGGTAGCCGATTTCACGCGGGCAACTTCAAAATAAGTGGGTGCAGCCGAGGTAGCCCGTGCGGCATCCCTGACACGGAAATCGTACGATTTGTCCGTTTTGGCCCTGTGTGATTTGAAGAAATGCCCTTTCCTGTTTTTAATGTCGTAAGACGTGATCAGGCTGGGTTTGATCAGATCGCTGAGCATCAAATCATCAAGGTAATCCTCAAGGGCTTCTTCCAGGTTGCTTTCATCATATTTTTCGTCGGTGATACCTCCTGCGCTTCTGACTTTATGCCAGAACGAGACGTCAAATATTTCATCGCCGCGATCGAGGTATAGTTCAACGGCATCTTTTGCGGAGAAACGGGGTTTCTTCGGATCATCTTCCGAAGGACAAAGATAAATGCAGGTAAGAATTCCGCCTGTGCTGGTTCCGGCGATCAGGTCGAAATAATCGGCCAGCCGGCCATCGGGGTTATTGTCTGCTTTTTGGAGTTTTTCTTCCAGGGCTACAAGTATCTGCCCGGGGATGATTCCGCGAATCCCGCCGCCATCAATCGACAGGATGCGGGTAAGTTTTTGATTTGGCATAATTTAGTCGTTTTAGTTGTGAATAATTTTGTGATCAGGTTTATTTCTCAAAGAACAAACTCATGGTTTCCTTTTGCAATGATAATGAATATTCGGGGCGTTGTCAATTTTTTTACTTTTATCGTTTCAAAAATCAAAGACAATATGAAAAAAATAATACCGGTTTTACTCGTTTTTCTTCTGATAATAAGCAGTGCAGGTTATTCGCAGGAAAACACCTCCATAAGCGACAGCAGAAAAATGAGCATGAAAAAACTGCTTGATTATCGTTTTAAGGGAGGATTTTACTCTTTTGAGAAATTATTTTTCAAGTCGGTCACATACCCCGAGCAGGCTACGCAAAACTGTATCATCGGGATTGCCATTGCTTCTTTCCAGGTGGACTGCGATGGCAATATCAAGCTGGTGACCGTTAAAAATCCTTTGCATTACGGTATTGACGAGCAGATCACCGGATTTTTTCAAGCTACGGCCGGGAACTGGAATACCTGTAAAGATGACCGTTATACGCGTTTTGAAATACCCATTCAGTTTACGCTGGAAGGGACGGTAACCGACTCGGTGAATGCCCTGCTGGTTTTTGAGGGGGAGAATCCCGGATACGTCTGCAATGGCGATGACTATTACCTGAAAAAAGCCAAAAAAGAACTTGAAAAAGGCAGAGGAAAGCGTGCCATGGAATATCTTGATGTGCTGATCAAACGGAATCCGTATAACAATGAGTATTACGAAATGAAGAAGAAGGCCATCTCGACGTCGAAAAGGAAAAAGAAGAAACAATAATCCGGCCTGATGGAATTCCTTGCTGATCTCGATACACGGCTTTTACTTCTGATCAATGGACTGCACAACGGTTTCATGGATTATTTCATGGTTTATTTGAGTTCGCGCTGGATTTGGATTCCGTTTTATTTGATCCTGATCTACCTTATCATCAGGCAGTACAAATCCAAAAGCTACCTGATCCTGGCATTTCTTTTATTGACGATGATCTTATCGGACCAGTTGTCGGTGCATGCCTTTAAAAATGTTTTTGAGCGATTGCGTCCCTGTCACAATCCGGATGTGGCGCCGCTGCTGCACATGGTTACCGACTGTGGAGGCCGGTACGGTTTTGTCTCTTCGCATGCTTTCAATGTATTTGCGCTGGCATCGTTTATCAGCTTTTTGATGTACCGGACATATCGATGGATGCCGTGGCTGATGTTCATCTGGGCTGCTCTTGTCAGCTACAGCAGGATATATCTTGGCGTACACTACCCCGGTGATGTGCTGGCCGGGGCTTTACTTGGCTTCCTCGACGGCTTTCTGATGGTGTGGTTGTATTGGCATGTTGAGGGTTGGAGAGAAAGGAAGATGGATGGTAGGGCAGAGGCAGAAGGATAGAAATATTGGGTGCAATAGTTGCAGTTGGTGCAATGGGTGGAAATACCTTCCAGAGTCCGCAGGACCTGGAAGAGTGTGTGATGGAACAATTGAACCATAGAACAATTGAACCATAGAACAATTGAACCATAGAACAAT
>JAOZOO010000188.1:2871-4663 GCA_029933225.1 Bacteroidales bacterium
GAACAATTGAACCATAGAACAATTGAACCATAGAACAATTGAACCATAGAACAATCGAACCATCAGGCCCCCTCTTCCTTAATCTCAATAATGATCGGATCGTTGGCGATGATGCCGAGCAGCGAAGAGGCATTGCCCTTGTTGATGGCAATTTCCAGCAGACCGTTGCTTGCAAACAAAGCCGCAATCTCACCCGGACGTGAGTCGCTGTATGCTTTCTGTATGGAGTTGACAGTATAAGAACGGAAGGATATCTCAAACTTTTTGTGATTGACCACTTTTTTGAAGAGCGCTTCGCTGATGTTGGTCACGAGGTTTTCGTAATTGTCCACATGGAGCACCATCCCCCGGATCATGTTTTCACTAACCACCGGTTCAAACGAAAGTTTTTCGATCAGTTTCTCTTTTTCATTGCCAAGCTCTTCCAGCTTACCTCCTTTGGCAAGATGAACCGCAGCTTTCACAAACCGGTCTCTCTCCGAAAAAGTAAACTTTTCACTTTCCTGGATAATGTCGAGGACAACCGCTTTTTCGGGTTGCTCGCCGAAGATCAGGGAAAAAATACCGTTGTCGGTACCAATAAAATATTGGTTGTGATGAAATACGGCAACATGCGGGGTTTTTAGGGATTCTTCCGAGTTGAGGCCGATAATATGAACCGTACCGTCCGGAAAGCTTTTGTAAGCATTTTTCAGGATATAAGCCGCCTCGTTGATGTTGAACGGTTGAATCTCGTGCGAAATGTCCACAATCCTCGCCTCGGGGTAATGTTGATAAATCATCCCTTTTACCGATGAAAGATAATAATCCTTCAGTCCCCAGTCACTTGTCAATGTAATTACCCCCATGAATTGCCGCTGCTGTTTTGATGTTAAAAATCTGTTATCAAAATTATAAATTTTACCACCCCACTGGTTTAATTTTTAATAATTTTGAAACATATACTTGTTAATTACCGAATGAGCGAAAGTATTTTACAATTGGATGCGGGTAGCCCCCTTGAAATCTATGGCCCGGGCGACAAATACCTGAACGAGATCAAGGAATTGTTTCCCAAGCTGAAGATCATTGTCAGGGGCGAACTGATCAAGTTGATTGGCGAAGACAGGGAGATCAGGCTTTTTGAAAAGCGGTTTGACCTGCTGATGATCTATTATGACAAATTCGGGAAGCTGAATGAAGACGCCGTCAGGCAGATCATGGGGGAGGAGGACAGCATCTCAACCAAACCGGGAGGCGAGGATGTGCTGGTTTACGGACGGCACGGAAAGCTCATCAGGGCGCTGACGCCCAACCAGAAGAAAATGGTGGAAAGCAGTGCCAAAAACGACCTGATCATTGCCATCGGTCCGGCCGGAACCGGTAAGACCTATACGGCTGTGGCACTGGCGGTCAGGGCTTTGAAAAATAAACAGGTAAAAAAGATCGTCCTGACGCGACCGGCAATAGAAGCAGGGGAGAGCCTCGGATTTTTACCCGGCGACATGAAAGAAAAACTCGACCCCTATCTGCAACCGCTGTATGACGCCCTTCGCGATATGCTGCCTACACAAAAGTTTCTTTCTTATCTTGAAGACGAAACCATTGAAATCGCCCCGCTGGCCTTCATGCGCGGACGCACACTAAGCAACGCTTTTGCCATCCTCGACGAAGCACAGAATGCCTCTACCGCCCAGTTGAAGATGTTTCTCACGCGAATGGGTAAGTCATCCAAATTCATTGTAACGGGCGATGTTACGCAAATAGACCTTCCCCGCAAAAAACAGTCGGGACTGTTGCAGGCACAGGACAT
>JAOZOO010000011.1 GCA_029933225.1 Bacteroidales bacterium
CCTTACCGGTTTCAACTGAAACAAACAGGTTTGTTTTTGGAGTAATCTCTGTTATTTATCTTTTGTCACAATTTCTGATAAGAAAGCTTAAAAAGCCTGTTTCCGAATAATTTATTGGTTACAGCCAACGAAATATTCAAACATAAAAAAGGCTGCTTCCTTCAGGAAGCAGCCTTTTGTCTTTTTTCAGCTCTGATTAAACTTTCGAGCTCAAATCAGCACCTGCCTTGAATTTAACAACTTTCTTTGCAGCGATATTAATTTCCTGGCCGGTTTGTGGATTACGTCCTTTGCGTGCAGCTCTCTCGGAAACGGAGAATGAACCGAATCCTACCATTGCAACACGATCGCCTTTTTTAAGCGCATCGGTAGTAGCCCCGATAAACGAATCAAGTGCTTTTTTTGCCTGTGCTTTGCTAATGCCTGCACCTGCAGCCATAGCATCGATTAATTCAGCTTTGTTCATCTTAAAAAAGTTTTAATTAATTAAAAAATTTAACTGCAAACAAAAATAAGTGATATCTCTAAAAAATCAAGTGAAAATGGCCTAAAACCCTTGAATTTGTTAATAAAACGGTGATTTTGTTAATAACCCCGGCCAAAAATCGGGAAAATCAGGTGCTTTTTAATCGATTCTTGCGCTTTACTACGGTTAACGGGGATTTCAAAAGGATAAGGCTTACACAAATCTTTCAACTCGTTCCAGGTTAAATCCGCGGAGAAAATCCGAAACAGACAGTCGCTTTTTTCCCTGAAGCTGCACTTCGAGCAGATGGACAAAACCATTCGAAGCACTTACTTTTAAAAATCTCTTGCCATCTGATAAAAAAGCGCCCACGGGGCCGGGTTTATCATCCGGCTCGGGCAGGGTGCGATAGAGCTTCATCATCAACGTTTTTCCGTCTTTAAGCTTTAGCATCGTAAATGCTGCGGGATATGGACTCAATCCACGGACTTTATTGTGAATATTCCTCACTTCTTCATTCCAGTCAATCCGGCAATCTTCTTTAAATAACTTGGGAGCCGGATACAATACACCGAACTTATTATGAAGTTCACCCTGCGAAACAGGAACCACCCTGTTATGAATAATATCTTCGACCGTCCTGACAACCAGTTTTGCTCCCTCGTGCATCATCCGGTCGTGCAAATGGCCGAAATCTTCATCTTCTTCAATTTCGATCTTTACCTGGTGGATTATTTTTCCGGTATCTATTTTCTTATCAAGAAAAAAGGTGGTCAATCCGGTTATCTTTTCACCCCGCATAATGGCATGATTGATGGGCGCTGCCCCACGATACTGCGGCAAAAGGGATGCATGAAGGTTGAACGTTCCAAGCCGTGGCAAACTCCAGACCATTTCTGGCAACATACGGAAGGCAACCACCACCTGCAGATCAGGTTTCAGTTCCCTGAGTTGTTCGATAAAAGCAGGGTCTTTCAAATTTACAGGCTGCAAAATATTGAGCCCTTTCTCCAGAGCATATTCCTTAACCGGTGAGAAGCGTATCTTTCTTCCCCGTCCGGCCTCTTTATCAGGCGCTGTTATCACACCTTTAATATTATAGCCGGCATCCACGAGAGCACCAAGGCTGGGAACCGCAAATTCAGGCGTCCCCATAAAGACAATATTCACATCCCTGTTTTCCATATCAGCGAAAATAAAAAAACCCGGCGTTCAAACACCGGGTTTTATCTGAATTTTCTTCGTCTATTCTTTTTCTTTCATCGCAGTTGCCCGCCCGATATATTTTTCAATGGTTCTGCCTTCTTCTGATTGGGGGTATTTATCTTTTATCCGTTGGTAAACATCAAGGGCATCATCATATTCACCCATCAGTTCATAAACCTGTCCGGCTTTCTTCAGGAACAATGGCGTAGTGAAATTGTTTTCATTCTCATTGGCAGCTTCAAGGTAATAACCCACTGCTTTTTCCCTGTCTCCCAGTTCCAGATAAGCATCTCCAATAGCTCCGCGGGCCATGGGTTCAACCATTTCATCGTCCGCATCAAAATCTTCAAGATAATTGATCGCCTGGTCATACTGTCCTTTTTTCAGGAAACAGATACCCGCATAATAATTAGCAAGATTACCCGGTTTGGTGTTGCCATAATCATCAATAATATCGAGAAAACCAAGGTTGTTTCCGTCTCCGTATAATGCTTTATCCAGCGAGTCGGCAGCAAAGAATTGCTGGGCCATAAAAATTTGTTCCTCGGCTTCCTGTGTTTTGGGTTCGATAATGTACCGCTGATATCCGAAATAACCCAAAACAACAACGACGATAATTCCGATAACAATCAGTATAGCCGTTTGATTTTTAACGATAAACACTTCGGTTTTGGTTAGTGTTTCATCAATGTTCTCTAACCGCTGATCGCCTTTGATTTCTTTTTCCTTCTTTTTTGACATTCCTGTTTTATTTTTGAGGTTGCAAAAGTATATTTTTCTGAAAAACAAATTGCACCCCCGGCATATTTTTTAATTTTGTCTGCTAATCAGGTTCTTTTCGGCTGGCAAGACCTTTTAAATCCTTCTTTAACAGCATTATACCAATGGCCCTATACAAATTCATCCGTTTGTTTTTTTTGTTTTCGATAATGATGACCTCATTTCAGTCATTTTGCGGATGGATCATTTCGGAGAAAAGCACGGATGAAAAGGGCAATTCACAGGTTCAAACCATCAGGGTGCAAAACAATCTGATCCGTTTTGATGATGACGCAACCCTGACCGTATTCGACCTGAATGAACAATCGGTGATCATTGCTTTTAAAGGGAAAAAGATTTTCTGGTCGGGCTCGCTGCAGGAATTCAAAGACGGTATTACCGGGGCATTCAGAAAACAAATGCAGTATTTGATCAACAATGCGCCGGAAGATCAACGGTATTATTTCGAAAATCTGTTTCAAAACTATCTGGAAACGATCAGCCGGCAACCCGAAAAAAAGCAGGTTGATCTGAAGATAAAGGAATTAGAATCTGGTATTATGATTAAAGGTTTTAAGACAAATAAATTCAACGTCTATGTGAACGACACACTGAAAGAAACGCTCTGGATCACGGAACAGATCAATCCTTATGCCGGAATTGATATGGAAAAGCTCCTCGCCTTCAATAAAGAGTTAAGCCCCTTTGACGAACATAACAGCTACGCATTAACAGCCGGATACCTTGATCTGATAAAGAAAGGAATGACAGTCAGATCGGTAATCCATTATACCGGTCACGAAAAAATAACAACAGAAGTTAAAGAAATACAAAAAATCGATTTGCAACCGGAAGAATTCGGACCGCCGCAGGGATTTCGTAAAGTGGAACTGACCGAACTGCTAAACGGGTTCAGCGGAATAAATGAATAAAATAAAGCATCAGTTTGAACCGACGGGTTAACCCGTCGGTTCACTGAAAATAATTATCTCAAAATTAAAAGCACATGAGAATCAAACATTTTACTTTTCTTTTGGCGGTTTTGTGGTCATTAAACATGATTGCACAAAATAACGACACGGCAACAATCAGTTTAACCATTGAAAACTGGCTTTCTGCCGGGCCTGTTCCGTTCCACCTCCCGGCATTTCATGATCAGAACAACCTGGATGGTAAAACTTTTCAACCGGCTGACCTGTTGAAAATGCATCTTAAAAAAATTGAAAAACCGGTGGCCGGAGAACTTTTTATTGATTCCGGAGGAAATGAGATTATCTGGAAAAAAGCAAAATCGGGAAAAAGCGGAAATATGCCTGGATCCTATTCTCACGATAGTGAATATGCTGTCAACTGGCAGGCCGTTTATGCAAATGTGTCGGAATGGATGGAACCGGAGGTGAAAATCACTACGCCGCAATGTTTTGAACTCTATGTGGATGGCAAAAAGAAGGCATCCCGGTATTCGTTTACAAAAAATGACAAAGAACCCAAAGCCGTTGAAAAGCAAATTAAACTGGAACCTGGCAAACATCTGTTTGTTATCAAATCTCTTTATCATAAAGAAGAGAACGGAAAGCCGTGGAACGTTAAAATGGATTTTTCTTTCAACCTGGAAGAAAATGAGGCAATCTCTTTCGGCATTGCCCCCGAAAGGTTTATGGACATTGAACACTTGTTGCTGGGCCAGCATCTGCAATCCATAGCGCTTTCACCTGATGGTAAGCTGGTGATGATCAATTTCAAAGAGGTTTATCCTCCTACCGGAAAATCCGAAAGATGGTTTGTAATCAAAGAGCGGGAAACAGGCAATATTGTTTACACTTCCGAATATACCGATATCAATCGGGCAGAATGGGCGCCTACAGGGCATCAGATCAGCTTTACGGCGGAAGCCGCAGGTAAGAACAATTTTATCCTGCTTGATCTGGATACTTTTGAAAAAAAGGTGTTGCTTGAAAACATTAAGCACTTCAGTGGTTACCAGTGGTCGCCGAAAGGAGATTTCATTGTTTATTCTCTTTCGGAAAAACCATCCGCAAAAAAGAAAGACGTTTACCAGGTGGAAGGTATGCCCGACCGCTGGCCCTGGTGGCGAAACCGTTCGCAGCTTTACCAGTTGAACCTCACCGACCTTTCCTCGCGAAGACTGACTTATGGTTATCTTTCGAATGATCTCCAGGATATCCGTCCTGACGGTCAAAAGCTGCTGATCTCCCACAGTTTTCCCGATTTTACAGCCCGTCCATATTCCCGTCAGGTAATGATGGAGCTGAACCTGACGGACCTTTCCGTGGACACGTTGTGGAATCAGAATTACGGCGGGAGAGCATCTTATTCCCCTGACGGCAGCAAACTACTGGTTACCGGCAGCCCGGTGATGTTTGGCGAAAAAGGAACAAACGTGAAACCGGGGCAGATACCCAATGATTATGATACACAGGCCTATATTTACGATTTAAAAACAGGCAGAGCGGATGCCATAACCAGAGAATTCAATCCCACTATCGAACGTGCCCGCTGGAATCCCGTTGACGGCCTGATCTATTTCCTCGTCGAAGACAGAACATATAAAAAGGTATTTATCTACAACCCTGACAACAACCAATTTATAAATATCGGGGTAAAAACAGATGTGGTAAAAAACTTTGACCTGGCTTCTTCTTCTCCGTGGCTGGCCTATACCGGAACAAATATATCATACCCCGCAACGGGTTATATTGTGAACCTGCAGGAGAAAAGCCAAACCATATTCTGTGACCCGGAAAAAGACTTTTTTGCCGATGTACGTTTCGGAAAAACCAAAGACTGGGATTTCAAAAACGACAGCGGTGTGACCATCGAAGGCAGAATATACTACCCTCCCGATTTTGACAAAAACAAAAAATATCCTGTTATTGTTTATTATTACGGGGGTACAAGCCCGACAGAACGCAGTTTCCGTGGGCGATACCCTAAAAACCTGTTTGCCGCCATGGGCTACATTGTTTACGTTTTGCAGCCCAGCGGGGCTACCGGTTACGGGCAGGTTTTCTCGGCACAACATGTGAACAACTGGGGAAAGACCGTTGCCGACGAGATCATTAAAGGCACAAAACTGTTTATCAAAGACCACCCGTTCGTGAACCCTGAAAGTGTGGGTTGTATGGGAGCATCTTATGGCGGGTTTATGACCATGCTGCTGACCACCCGTACAGATATTTTTTCGGCTGCCATCGCTCATGCAGGCATCAGCGATATTTCTTCTTACTGGGGTGAAGGATACTGGGGTTATCTGTACAACTCTGTGGCCTCGGCCAACAGCTTTCCGTGGAACAACCGGCAAATGTATGTTGACCAGAGCCCGCTGTTCCATGCCGACAAGGTGAATACACCCCTGCTGCTGATACTCGGTGATGCCGACACCAATGTCCCGCCCGGGGAAAGTATCCAGATGTACACAGCGCTTAAGTTATTGGGCAAACCCGTTGCTTTGGTCGAGGTTGCCGGACAGAATCATCATATTGTCGATTACAAGAAACGGATCGTGTGGCAAAAAACCATTCTCGCCTGGTTTGACAGATGGTTGAAAAACCAGCCGGGCTGGTGGAAAGATCTTTATCCTGAAAAAGATTTGTAACAAGAAAAATGGACAAAAAAACAACAAGGGCATTGCTTGAATACATGCAGCAGTTCATTACGGAAGAACGAAAACAATTGTTTGAAAAAATATTGAACTACCGCACCCGCCACATTACCGTGGTACTTGAAGACATCTACCAGCCGCATAACGCCAGCGCCGTATTGCGGAGTTGCGATCTGACCGGTGTGCAGGATGTCCACATCATCGAAAACAAAAACAAGTATGATGTCAATCCCGATGTGGCATTGGGGTCTTTCAAATGGCTTAACCTGATAAAATATAACGATACGGAAGACAACACCCTGCCTGCTTTTCAAAAGCTGAAAGACCAGGGATACCGTATCATTGCCACCACTCCGCACAAGGATGAGCAGACCCTGGACACCATCCCGCTTGAAGGGAAAATGGCACTGGTCTTCGGCACCGAACTCACCGGATTAAGCAAAACAGCCATCGATCATGCCGACGAGTATCTCAAAATCCCCATGTACGGTTTCACGGAAAGTTACAACATTTCCGTTTCGGCAGCACTCATTCTTTTTACGCTTACGGAACGTCTCCGTCAGTCGGACATCCCCTGGCAGCTTTCCGAAAAGGAAAAACTGGATATCAGGCTGGAATGGGTAAAACGCACATTGCGCAAAGCGGATATTTACGAAAAGGAATTTTTAAAACTTCATCGGAAAAAATAAGGGTTGACAAGATGATTAATTTTCATAATTTTACACCTTCATTTTAAAATTAATAAACTTACAATTATGGGAAAAGGAGATAAAAAAACCAAAAGAGGAAAAATCATAAAAGGTTCTTACGGCGTCAGAAGGCCCCGTAAAAAAGCAAAAGTATTCGTATCTGTTAAAAAGAAGAAAGAGGAAAAACCTGTTGCAGCAGTAGAAACCGAAGAAAAGAAAGAAACAAAACCAAAAGCCACCCGGAAAAAGGCACCGGCCAAAAAAGAGACTAAACCGGCTGAACCGGTAACTGAAGCCAAAGTGGAAAAAGTTGAGGAAATACCTCCCGCTGCCGAAAAACCAAAAGCCGAGGAGAAAAAGGCAGAGGAACCCAAAGCTGAAGAGACAAAAGCAGAAGTGAAGGAAGAACCCAAGAAAGAAGAAAAACCCAAAGCCACGGCAAAAAAGAAAGCTCCTGCAAAAAAACCGGCTGCAAAGAAAACCGTGAAAAAAGAAGAAGCCAAAGAGGCCCCAAAAGAAGAAGTGAAGGAAGAACCCAGGAAAGAAGAAGAAAAACCGGAAAAATAAGCAGCTTTACATTACAGGCACAAAACCAAATTCATGAATATACTCCGGCGGGCCCCAAGAGGCCCGCTTTTTTTATTTAAGAAAACCAGACCATTTGCGCATTCGCGGCTATTTATTTTTCATTTTGCAGGTTATAACCAGCAATATCCTGCTTTTTTTGTAGGTTGCAACCTACAATTTACATTCCCGGCGGTGGACGACATCGAATACAGTTACAAAAACAAAATACCACTCTGGCTTTTCGGGGTTCTGTATTGAGACTTCATATTTTCTTTGCCAGCTCACTGAACGCATCCCCCCTGTGCTCAAAATTATGGAATTGGTCGTAGCTGGCGGCGGCAGGCGACAACAGGCACACTTTCCCTTTTTCGGTGTGCTTTTTAATTATTTCAAATGCTTCTTCCAGGTTTTTACACCGGAACAAACGGCGATTCTTCCTGATAATACCACCGAACAATTTATACATCTCATTCCCTGCCTTACCGAGAAAAATAAAATTCCGGATTTTTGATTTTTTCAAAAAACCCACAAGCTCACTGTAATCCAGCCCCCGGTCGAAACCGCCGAGAATTAAAGTATCCACATCAGGAATGCTTTTCACGGCAGCCATGGTAGATTGCGGAATGGTGGAAATGCTGTCATTGTAAAAACGGATATCTCCGTATCGTCCAATGTATTCCAGCCGGTGAGGCAACCCGCGGAATTTTTTTACAGCGGCAACGGCTTGTTCAAAGCTTACGCCATACTCCCTCACTGCCAGCATGGCAGCAAGCATATTCAGCATGTTGTGCTCGCCTTTTAGCTGAAGCTCCAGTTCATCAAGCGGAAATATCCCGTTTTGAAACTGCAATCCGCCCTCGATTAGTTTCCCGTCAGCAGTAACGGCTTTGCCGAAAGTTTTTTTGCTTCCCGCAGTGTCGCCGATGTGTTCATCTTCCGCAGTGATAAGCACATCACCGGGTATCTGGTATTTGTAAATATTATGCTTGGCCTTCCGGTATTCTGCAAACGAAGCGAAATGGTCGAGGTGTTCAGGGAAAACATTCAACAAAACAGCCACATGCGGAGAAACATAAACATCCTCCAATTGATTGGCCGACAATTCAAATACCACAATGGTGTCAAAATCTGTTTCTCCGACGGCATCAAATGCAGGTTTTCCGATGTTGCCAAGCAACACGGATTTATGCCCCGACTCTTTGAGCAGGTGATGGATAAGGCTGGCTGTTGTACTTTTTCCTTTGGTCCCGGTTACCCCGATAGTCCGGTCACGGTAATAACCCAAAAAAACAGCGGTTTGTGAAACGCCGTTCTGCTCAATGCCCTCCTTATTTTCAAGCTTCACACCGGGTGATTTAAAAACCAGATCATATTCTTCACTCGCATTCTGGTGGTTTCCGCCAAGGTGCAGTTTCAGATTCCCGTCGTCCCTGATCAATTCATCTCCGGCAATTTCTTCATCCCTGTCGGAAATTCCCAGCATCTTTCTAGGAAACAGCTCCCTGATGAGCCGGTATGTGGAACGCCCTTCCCTGCCAAAACCGAGTATCAGCACTTTCTCGTTTTCCTTTAAAATATTTTTCAGGAATTTTTTGAATCCCAGGGCATCATCTGACAAGGCACTTTTTAACAGATTCTCAAATTCAGGTTCCGGAAAATGATGAGTATTATAATTATTCAGCAATGATTCAAAACCTGCATTAATGTCAGGTAAGGGAAAATCCCTCAAAAACTGCTTCAGCAATAGAGGTTGTTTTTTTTCATCGGTTTTTTTGGCAAGGTACCATAAAGCATTCCTGGCTTCATCCGGTGTACCGATGCATTCAAACGGCTTGACTGTCGCCTTCCCGGTGAGCTCATCCAGTATTCCCGATAACGATTCATCCTCAAGCAGGTTTTTTCCAAAGATCTGTTCCAGCCGGTTGGGTGCAATGAAAGGTGAAAGAATAATATAGGTAAACAGGCATTTAGGACATTTGCCACACCATGTGTCGTTTTTGCTGCCTACGTTGCAACTTCTGAAACCTGTGAAATGCCATGGAAATGAAGAAAAAAGCCGTGCTATCTGAAGTTCGTTCAGGGGTCTTAAAAAACTGAAATAACTGATGCCCGGACTTAAATATTTCCGTGTATATGAAATAAAATCCTCCTCAAACTCAATGGATTTGGAATACTGGTGGTTGATCTTCGTTCCCGGGACCGTGCTCTCACTGGCGCTGCTTTCGTTGGACAGAGCAATATTACCAGCACCGGATGCAACTTGTGCCGTCGCTCCGATAAATGCAAGCAATGCAGAAAAAGGCGTATGTCCGTTTAAAAAGCCCCGATCGTTCAATTCGAGCAATACGGGATCAAGTTTTCGCTCGATAACAATCGAGTTTTGCAGCGAATATCCTGCTGCTTCGATCGTCCGTATGCTTGCCGGGCGGGGATTAACCACCAGCGGTATCACTTCTTTATCACTGTCTTTCAGCAACTCCAAAGTCACGACCGAATCTTTCCCACCGCCAACAGGCACGATTACTTTATTCCTGTCCGGTTCAAATGCTTTAAGCGCCCCGCTTAAAGGTTCAACCCCCGCTTCAAGCGTCCCGCTTGAAGTTCCAAAATCATTAACAAATGCCGTTTCAAACTCCATAAAATCGTCCATGTTCGCCTGAATGCCATTCAGATAGAAAAACTCTCCCAATCCGTGGAAGTAAAGTTTCTTCCACCAACTGACCTGTTCATCTGTTAATCCATACGGACGGATAATCACTTTCGGCGGACAGGCTGCTTTCCAGTAGCTGATCAGTTCCACCATGCCGATATGAAAAACAAGGGAGTCCAATGCTTTCTTATCTGCCTGTTTAAAATTAATAACAGAACTGCCCTTGAACGTGATCCGGGGGGTAAAAAAAAATTTTTTTGACAGATTGAATGAAAATTTCACTTCAAGATTTTTGTTTTTTACCTGAAATGAATAACTTTGAAACTCAAAGAACGGATATTCTTTGCGAAACCTGTCAAATTTATTTTGATTGGAGACCTTCATGAATTGGTATGTTTTTTGAAGGAAAAACGGGTGCAAAAGTAAATGAAATAAATGAAAGACATATCCAAATATGTTCAGATCAGGACCAACAACCTGAAGCCAGCAAGGGGAAGGGCACTCATTTCGGAACCTTTCATGAGCGACTATTATTTTGGCCGCTCGGTAATTTTGCTGGCGGAACATAACGATGAAGGGTCGTTTGGCGTGATCGTGAACAAAAGGATAACTGCCACTTTCAATGAAGTTTTAAAAGACTTTCCTGATTTCGACGCACCTGTATTTCTGGGCGGCCCGGTTGAAACCGGCAGCTTGTTTTACATCCATACCCTGGGCGAAGAACTGGAAGGGGCAACCGAAATCAATGACGGCCTTTACTGGGGAGGTGACATCGAAGCCCTGAAGGAACTCCTGCTCATCCGCAAGATCAACCCGACGGAAATCCGTTTCTTCCTTGGATATTCAGGCTGGGGCGCTAACCAGCTTGATGACGAATTGAAAAGAAATTCCTGGGTTATATCCAACATTACGAGAGACTTTCTGATGAAAATTGACCCGGTCAAAATGTGGGACAGCCTGCTTACCAAAATGGGAGGCACTTATAAATACTGGACAAAATTTCCCATCGATCCAACCATGAATTAGTCTCTTTTCTTCAAATATCCGTGTATTTTACGTACGGATTTCTTTCAGTGATTAGGAGAAAATAGCAAATCACAAATTCCAAATACCAACTAAATCTCAATAACCAACATCAAAATAACAAACCGCTTAAACATTTAAATTAGTGCAGTTTGGAATTTGTCCTGCCTAATGCTGATAAAAAAACTTCATTTATTTCAACTATTCCTTACTTTTGCTGACTAACCCCAAATAAAAAACTCAAATGAAATCTTTTATTCGCATTTTTCTTATCCAGTTCATACTGATTTTATCCGTATCTCTTTTTTCTCAGGAGAAATATCTTGCCACCGATCCGCTGCCACAGGACCCTGACGTGATTGTCGGACAACTTGACAACGGATTGAAGTATTACATTCGTCAAAATCACAAACCTGAAAAACGTGTTGAATTCAGGTTGGTTGTCAATGCAGGCTCGGTACTCGAAGATGACGACCAGCAGGGGCTGGCTCACTTCATTGAGCACATGGCCTTTAACGGCACCAAAGACTTCAGTAAAAACGATCTTGTGAATTTCCTTGAAGAATCGGGTGTGGATTTCGGCGCTGACCTGAACGCATACACCAGCTTTGACGAAACTGTTTACATGTTTCAGATACCTTCCGACCGGCAGGGATTGCTCGACTCGGCTTTCATGATCCTGGAAAACTGGGCTCATGAGCTCTCTTTCGACCCGGTTGAAATAGACAAGGAACGTGGCGTGGTCCACGAAGAATGGCGCCTGGGACTGGGAGCACAGGACAGGATGATGAAAAAATACATCCCCATCATCCTCAAAAACTCACGTTATGCAGTACGACTGCCCATTGGCAAAATGAGCGTCATCGACTCATGTTCTTATGACGTCATTCACAGGTTCTATAACGACTGGTACCGTCCCGACCTGATGGCCGTGGTGGTGGTTGGGGATATTGATCCTGCTTATGCAGAGAATCAAATTAAAAACCACTTTCAGAGCGTGAATAATCCAGATCCTGAAAGAGAAAGAGTGATCTATAAAATCCCCAATAACGGGCAGCCTCTCGTTGCCGTCGCTACTGACAAGGAAGCAACCTTCACAAATGTGACCATGTTCCGCAAAATGAACAAGCTTTTTATCAAAACAAACGATAATTACAGGACAAACATCAAGTTCGACCTGTTCATTTCCATGCTGAACGAACGTCTTTATGAGATAACCCAGGAACCGGATGCGCCTTTTATTTATGCCGGGGCATATTACGGAGGATTCCTTTCCAGATCATTGGATGCTTATACTTTATCTGCCATGGTGAAAGAAAACAGGGTGAATGATGCCATTAAAGTCTTAATGCAGGTCAACAAACAGATCAAGCGGTACGGTTTTACCGAACAGGAAATGGAAAGACAGAAAGCAGCCATGGTTGACAGGCTTGACAAAATGCTGAGCGAAAAAGACAAAACCGAATCCAGAGTATTTGTGAATGAATATGTTAGCAACTATCTCGATCAGGAACCTTTTCCGGGCATTGACTATGAAGTGGCCTACACCAAATCGGTGCTTCCAGGAATCAAGCTGGATGCCATCAACCAGGTAGCCTACTATTTTGCTAAAAACAACGGGCTTGTGGTGCTTGTGACCGGTCCGGAAAAAGAAGGCGTTATCATCCCTGACGAAGAAGAAGTCCTTGCCACACTTGAGAAAGCCAGAAATTCAGAGGTTTCCGAGTTTGAAGAGAAAACGGTCGGTAAATCGCTGATCAAAAACCCACTTCCCGGAGGAACCATCGTAAGCCAAAGCGAGAATGAAGAATTCGGCATTACGGAAATAAAACTGGATAACGGCATCACCGTTGCGTTAAAACCCACAACTTTTAAGAATGATGAAATATTGATGACGAGCTTTGGATTTGGCGGAACTTCCATTGTCCCTGACGATGATTTCATTTCTGCTTTCTTTGCCGGCCAGATACTTTCCAGAAGCGGTGTGGGTGACTTTGATCAGGTTGCACTGAAAAAATTCCTGACGGGAAAGAATGTTTCGGTGCATCCCCAGATTGGTGAAATTTCACAGGGTATCGCCGGGAAATCCGGCAAAAAAGACCTGGAAACATTATTCCAGCTTGCCTATCTGTATTTTACCCAACCAAGGAAAGACAGCACGGCGTTTAAAACGTTTCTCTCTCAAATGACCAACCAGTTTAAATTTATGATGTCCAATCCGCAAGCTGTGTTTTACGACACAATTTTTAAGCTGGCTACGCAGAACGATCCACGGACTATCATTATACCCACAGAGGAACAACTCAAAAGCATTGACCTTGATAAAGTTTACTCTTTCTATAAATCATTGTTTGACAATGCCGACGGTTACACATTTGTGTTTACCGGTAACTTCAACAAAGACACCATTTTGCCAATGATCACCAAATATCTCGGCTCGTTACCCTCGCATAAAGGAGAAACCATGTGGCGTGATGTCAGCCCTGAATTCCCATCCGGAATTACGGATGTCACGGTACACAAAGGTACCGAACCGAAAAGTATGGCGGCCATCATGATGGATGAATCTTTCGTAAACACACCCGCTGACCGGCTGAAAATGAACATGCTGATAAAAATATTGAGGATCCGGTTGCGTGAAAGCATGCGCGAAGATCAGGGTGGTGTTTACGGCGTTAGTGTCAGGCCCAACATCACCAAGTATCCCAAAGAGGAGATCAATCTCCTGGTATCATGGGGCTGTGCACCGGAGAATGTGGATAAGCTGGTTCAGACTGTATTCCGCGAGATGGACACATTGAAAATAAAAGGGCCCAATGACGTGAACCTGCTGAAGGCAAGGGAAACTGCCACTCGCGATTACGAAACCAATTTCGAGAAAAACAACTACTGGCTCAACAAGATCAAAACTGCTTATTTTAACGAAGAGAACATGATGACGCTGGAAAACATAAAAGAAACTATCAACGCAGTTACATCCGACGACCTGAAAGAAATGGCCAACCGCTACTTCAACAATAACAATTACCTGAAAGTGATCCTGATGCCGGAGGAGAAAGAATAATTATCAGTAAAACATATTTCATTAAGCCGTTGGTGATTTCATCAACGGCTTTTTGTTTTGAGCCGCCCGGCCACTGCGAAAGTGAGACTTGTGCGAGGGTAAACATGCCGAAACCCCTTGCCCGGAAAAAACAAAACCAATTAGCAAGATATTCTTATTTTTGGCATCAAATTATCAGCGTATGCGCTTACTGTCAAAATTCATTTTAAAAGCCACCGGCTGGAAAACCGTGGGCGGCATACCTCCGGAGATAACAAAAGCTGTTTTCATCATTGCTCCGCATACCAGCAACCTGGATTTTTTTATCGGACGGCTTTACTGCTTCCAGAAAAGGATCCCTATCAAGATCATGATCAAAAAAGAATCCTTTGTCTGGCCGCTGGGCGGATTGCTGAAAAAAGCCGGTGGCGTACCCATCGACCGGAGCGTAAGTACAAGCCTTGTGGATCAGATTGTTCAATTGTTTAAAGAAAACGACCCCTTCTTTTTTGCCATTACCCCGGAAGGTACCCGTAAAAAGTCGGAAAAATGGAAAAGCGGTTTTTATCATATCGCTGTGAAAGCCAATGTCCCCATACTTGTCTCATATATTGATTACGAAAAGAAAGAAGCAGGCATAGGACGTATTTTTTATCCCACCGGTGATTTTGAAAAAGATTTCAAAGAAATAAAGGATTTTTACAGCGGGAAAAAAGCCAGGTACCCCGAAAAATTTAACTTGTAAAATGCAGAAGATAGCTACTTTCATTTTGAATTTGATGGGCTGGAAGATCACGGGCCGGTTACCGGACGGCGTAAAAAAAGCCGTGATCATCCAGGCGCCGCATACCAGTTGGTTTGACTTTGTCATCGGGAAATTCGCTTTCTGGTTTTACGGTTACGACGTCAGGCTGCTGATCAAAGAAGAAGCCTTCAAACCCCCTTTCGGCGGTTTTCTGAAAATGCTGGGTGGTATCCCGGTCAACCGTCAAAAGAATGAAAAAATGGTTGATGCCATTGCCCGGTTGGTCAAAGAACGAGACTCACTGATCCTGGTGATCACACCCGAAGGTACACGCAAACGGGTTGACAGGTGGAAACGCGGGTTTTATTACATTGCCCTCAAAGCACAGATACCCATTGCACTGGGGTTCATCGATTATCCGACCAAACGGGGCGGCATTGGCAAAGTCGTTTATCCGACAGGAGATTTTGAAAAAGATTTTAAGGAAATAGAGGACTTCTACCGTGGGTTCAGGGGCAAGCATCCCGAAAGGTTTAACCTGTACGACCCTGCCCACCCCGACGGGCCGGAGAATTTTAAACTCTAATTTTCCGTACCGGCGACTTCAGTCGCCGAAATGTCAAAAACGAATCTTCAACGCACAATACTTTTGTTTTACGTTGTGTTTATATTTTCTTTCGATTGCTTCCAATAGCTGTTTTCATCATCGTCTTCATCTTCTTCTTCAAACTCCCACGAATATTTTTTCCGTTGCGGCCCCGATTTACGGTAATAGAAAGCCAGAATGATACCGGAAATAAAACCACCGAGATGCCCTTCCCATGATATGTTTTCTTTGGGAAAGAAATCAGGGAACAGACCCCAGATCATCGAACCGTATAAAAAAGCCACCACCAGTGCCAGCGCAGCCAGTTGGGTATTTTTCCTGATCAGACCGCTGAAAAACAAAAAAGAAGAAAGTCCGTAAATCACGCCGCTGGCACCAATATGCCACGAGTCGCCGCGTCCACCGAACCAAACCCAGATGCCCGAAAGCAGCCAGATGCCGATGAGCACCCTGATGGAAAGCTCCCGGTAAAAATAAAACAGCGCCGTTCCCAGAATGAGAAACGGAACCGAATTGGCCATCAGATGCTTAAAACCACTGTGAACAAACGGCATCAGCAGAATACCCGGCAAGCCATCCCAGTGGAGCGGATGCACTCCGTATTCAAAAAATTTAATGTCAAATGCATAACTGATAAACTGAATGATCCACATCAGAATGAGTAAAACCAGCGGAATTAAAACGGCACTGTAAAATCTTTTCTTTTCTGTTTCCATAAAGTGCGAAAATTAAGGAATTTCTTTCAAAATACGTGCCCGGCCAAAAAACATGACAAAACAGACAAAGTTTTGTTATCTTTTTAATTGAACATTTTTACGCTGATTCGTTTATTTAACAAAAATCTGTTACAAAAAACCAACAAAACCTATCTTTGTGCGTTCCTTAAATATTGAATGAAGATTGGATTTTTCCATCTATACGAAACTTTTTTCCGGAATAACAGTCTTATAAACATGCTTTTTTATAAATAAACAACACGAGACAGATTAAACATTAAGAATGAAGCTATATTACCTGATAAATCTTTTCATAACTACCCTGTTCCTGATTCCTTTAACGGGATCAACTGCCGAGTTAAAAGAGAATTTTACCATCAGCGGATATATCTCCGATGCCACAAACGGGGAATCATTACCCGGGGCAACTGTCGTCGTTACCAGCATTAACAAAGGTACTGCCACCAACAGCTACGGTTTTTATTCCATCACGCTTCCACCCGGAGAATACACGCTGAAATATTCATTTGTGGGCTATGCCGACCAGGTGCTTACATTTGACCTGAACAATGACACAACCATTAATGTTGAATTGAAGCCCTCAGCAGAAAATCTGAAAGAAGTGGAGATCACCAGCGAAGCGCTGAATGAGAACGTGACTTCCTCGCAAATGAGTGTGAATACCATCAACAGTCAGACCATCAAAGAAATCCCTTCGCTGATGGGCGAAGTTGACCTGATCAAAGCGCTGCAAATGTTGCCGGGAGTCAAGTTTGTCGCAGAAGGCACGTCCGGTTTTAGTGTCAGGGGCAGCAGCCCCGACCAAAACCTTATCCTGCTGGACGAGGCAACAGTCTATAATGCGGGCCACCTGATGGGCTTTTTCTCGGTATTCAACAACGATGCCGTAACCAGTGTACATCTATACAAAGGTGATCTGCCTGCACGCTACGGCGGACGGATCGCCTCACTCGTCGATATCCGGATGAAAGAAGGCAATCAGAAACAATTTAGCGGCCAGGGAGGCATCGGACTGATATCAAGCCGTCTCACACTGGAAGGACCTATCGTCAAAAATAAAGCATCATTTATGGTGGCGGCCCGGCGTACTTATGCAGATCTTTTCCTGAAACTCAGCAATGACGATGATATTAAAAACAATGCTTTGTATTTCTATGACTTCAACACAAAGCTAAACTGGGATATCAACCAGAATAACAGGGTTTTTATTTCCGGTTATTTCGGAAAAGACGTATTCAAAGGTAGCTCGCAATTTAAAATGGATTGGGGAAACGCAACCGGAACATTACGATGGAACCATCTTTTCAACAAAAAACTGTTTTCGAATTTTACATTCGTGGCCAGCAGATTCACTTACAACCTTGGCGTTCCCGAAGGCAATATACAGGCATTCATCTGGCAATCGTCCATAAACGATTACAACCTGAAAGGCGACTTTTCCTGGTTCCTGAATGCAAACAATATGATAACATTCGGTTTTTCATCTACTTATCATGACTTTTTCCCTGGTGTTTTTGAAGGACTTGGCGAGGAAGCAACCTTCGGAAAATATTTCATGCCCGATAAATATTCTTTTGAAAGCGCGGTTTATATCAGTAACCAACAATCCATCGGGCCGCTGTTTACCATTAAGTACGGCTTGCGGGTTTCCATGTTCAACAACATCGGTCCCGATACCGTTTATCAGTACAACGGCCGGGAAGTAGTTGATTCTGCATTTTATACTCCCGGTACTTTTTACAACACATATATAAATCTTGAACCACGGCTTGGAATCGTTTTTAAGATTTCGGAAACATCCTCTGTCAAAGCCAGTTACTCACGAAATGTTCAATATCTGCAACAGGCCTCAAACTCCACTGCCGGTTCACCGTTCAACATCTGGTTTACCTCAAGCCCTAACGTGAAACCCCAGATTGGTGATCAGATAGCCGCCGGTTATTTCAGGAACTTCAAAAAAAGCATGTTCGTTACCTCTGTGGAAGCTTATTATAAATTCATAAAAGATGCCGTTGATTTCAGAGACCACGCCGATCTGTTACTGAACAAATACATTGAAGGGGAAATACTTGAAGGCAAAGGAGAGGCCTATGGTGTGGAACTGATGGTGAAAAAAACGCGCGGAAAATTCACCGGATGGGTGAGCTATACCTGGTCGCGGGCGTTTAAAACCATTGAAGGGATAAATAACGGAGATCCTTATCCGGCAAGTTACGACAGACCCAATGATTTTTCCATTATTGTCAATTACAACGTCACGAACACCATTAGTTTGGGTATGAGCTGGATATACCTCACCGGTCAGCCCGTTACTTTCCCGGTAGGCAAATACAAATACCTGAACACCTCTGTACCGGTGTATTCCGAAAGAAATTCTTATCGTTTTCCCGATTACCACCGGCTGGATCTTTCCTTTACCTGGCAACAAAAGAAAAGGCCCAACAAACGGTGGAGAAATTCGGTGAATGTCTCCATCTATAACGTATATAATCGCAAAAATCCGTGGATGATCAACTTTCTGAACGACCCTGATCAGCCGGATGTGACTTATGCCGAGATGATTTACCTTTTCGGGATCATCCCATCGGTTTCTTATAATTTCAGCTTTTAAAATCATAAATAAAAATGAATAAACCAACGATAAACAAAATGAAAAAGATACGCCGGACAATCGCTTACGGTCTGTTGTTATTTATCCTGGCATTCCATCTGCAATCATGTACCGAGCGGATTGATATCCAGTTGGATACTGAATATCAGAAACTGGCTGTGGAAGGATACATTACCCCTGAAATTCAATATGTAAAACTTGAAAAAACAGGAGGTTATTTTTCCCAGGAAACACCACCCCCCGTTGAAAATGCAACGGTCACCGTTGCCGTTGCCGATGACGTATATCAATTTGATGAAGATCCTGACCGACCTGGAAATTACGTGCCCGAGTTTTTGCTTCCAACAGCTACAGGAACAAAATATAAACTGACCATTGACCTGAATGAAGCCCTTAGTGACGAAACGCACTTTGAATCGGAAACAACCATGCCGAAACTCAATGCCATTATTGATTCCATCCGTGTGATCTATCGCGGTGACTTTGAAAGCTGGGTTATAAAGCTTTATGCTTACGAACCACCCGGCCCTGATTTTTATATGTTCAGCGCCATGAAAAACGGTGAGCCGCTGACCGACAGTCTTCAGAGACTCGGCATCACCGATGACCGGCTGGTTGATGGCATGTATCTGCCAGGGATTTATGTATTGTTTTTGTACAAAAATGAGATTGAGGTTGGGGATACGGTGACGCTTTTCACGTCAGGCATCACCGAAGACTATTTCAGGTACCTTGATGAAGCCCAGCAGGAGTTGTATCCCAAAGTTCCTTTTTTCAGCGGCCCTCCGGCAAATGTCAGATCCAACATCACGAATGGCGCTTTAGGATATTTCGCCGCTTTCAAATCCATTCCGGCAACCAGAGTCGTGGATAGTTCGGGGATATGGGAGTGAGGTTGATTTGGTTATAATTTAAAAAAGCCCTGTATAATAAACACAGGGCTCTTATCAATAACCAAAAACTGCACTTATGAGAAAAATAATCCTCCGTTGATGTCAATGTTTGTTCCCGTGATAAATGATGACTGATCAGAAGCCAGATATGCGACAAGATCAGCTACTTCGCTGGCTTTTCCTTCCCGACGGAGCGGAGTGATGTTGGCCACATGTTCGCGTACTTCCTTTTTTGTAAAACGATCATGAAAAGACGTAGCGATCATGCCAGGGGCAACGGCATTCACCCTGATGTTATCCGGCCCCAGCTCTTTTGCCATTGCCCTGGTAAATGTCATTACGGCTCCTTTTGAGGTTGCATACGCAGAAGCGCCGGGGCCTCCGCCGTCTTTTGCAGCTTGCGATGAAAAATTAATTATTGAACCTCCCGAAGGAATAAACGGAACAACAGCTCTCGTTACCAGGAAAACGGTTTTCAGATTTACTTCCATCAGAAAATCCCAGAAACTTTCATCCATTTCCACAACCTTTTTCCTGTCAACAAGACCTCCTGCAACATTCACAAGGATATCAATTTTATTACCATATTTGTCGATTGTTTTGTTCACAAGGTTTTTTACATCTTCATCTTTGGTCATATCACCTTGCACAATGATTGCTTCTCCACCTGATTCGTTTATAATTTTCAGGGTTTCTTTGGCATCTTCAGGGTTATCAAAATAATTGATGACAACTTTTGCTCCGAGGGAAGCAAGTTTACGACTAACTTCGCGGCCAATATCTCTTGCACCGCCGGTTACAATTGCTACTTTGTTTTGTAAATTCATTTTCTTAATATTTATTGGTTAATATTTTCTGTGTCAATTGGTTTAATATCTTTTGCAAAGAAATAGACGGCTGCTACCCCGAGGGGGACAAATACAGCGATCATAACAAATATCGGGATGTAGGAGTAAGCAGAAATTACCGGAACCAAAAAGTTCATAATAATCACGGCAAATACGCCTACCATCCCGCCGAGGCCAGCGAGTGAACCAACGGACTTCCCGCTGAAAAGATCACTGGGTATGGTTTGTATGTTACTGATCGAGAACTGGAATCCGAACAATACGAAAGCGACAATGATTACAAACTTCAGCGCCGAATTTGCCAGAAAAATAGTAGCCAGCAAGCCAAGGAACATCATTACTCCTCCAATCAGAATTGCTTTTTTTCTTGAATGATCAATATTTTTTCCTTTGGCCATTAATTTTCCCGCATAACTACCTCCGGCGATGCTGCCGATGGCTGCGCCAACGTAAGGTGCCCAGGCAAAATACCCGATCTGTTTAACATTGAACCCATAAACTTCCGCCAGGTATAACGGCATCCACCCAACGAAAAGCCACCAGATGGGTTCGAGGAAAAACCGGGAAACAAGTACTGCCCATGATTCACGGTGCGACAGGATTTGTTTTACCGTTAACCCTTTGATCTCTTTTCCCGTCTTGTCGCGTTCATGTTGTCCTGATACGATGTAATCTCTTTCCTTTTTTGTTATCCAGGGATGTTTATCAGGCAGTTTTTTATTGATGATAAGCCAGGGTATCAACCACATTATACCAAAGGAACCCACGATCATAAAGGTGATCTGCCACCCGAATGCAACCCACAGCGTAGCAATCAACGGTGGAGCAATGACCGAGCCGATTGAAGCGCCTGAGTTAAATATACCTTGTGCTATTGCTCTTTCTTTTACGGGAAACCATTCGGCATTGCTTTTGACAGCTCCGGGCCAGTTACCGGCTTCGCCCAGGGCAAGAGTAGTCCTGAAAAAACTGAACGACCAGATACTTCTGGCAAATGCATGCATAAAAGATGATACCCCCCAAAGTGTAATGGCAATGACATATCCCATCCTGGTGCCAACTTTATCAAACAACCGACCGGAAACGGATTGACCTACCGCATAGGCCACCATAAAAACATTCAGTATGATCGCGTAATCCTTTTTGTCCATTCCCAGATCGGAGGAAATGCTTGGCCACATGATGGCCAGCGTGCTCCGGTCAATATAATTAATCACTGTTGCAAGACCGATCAATCCGATAATCCACCACCTCAATCCTTTTAGTTTCATATTTATATTTTAATCATGTTATTAATTTTGAATGAAATGATCAATTTTCCCGGTCATTCCTCCGGGTTTCCAAAATAGGACACCTTGCTACCGTCCAGAAAATCTTCCCTGACAGGACTGAAAACATCAATAAGAATTCCGTCCTGCAGGCAAACAGCGCCATGTTCGGCATTCGGCGGAATGTAAACCCCGTCCCCCGCTTCGATAATTTCTTTTTCCCCCTCGATGGTGAACTCGAATTTTCCTTCAGCACAATAAGTGGCCTGTGTATGAAAATGAGAATGAGGCGTGCCGACCGCACCTTTGGTAAAACTGACTTTTACCATCATGATCTGGTTATCGAACCCGAGCATCTTCCGTTTCACACCACCTCCCAGGTCTTCCCACTCCATCATTTTTGTTTTAATAAACTTTTTGCTTCTGTTCATTTTATTGAAATTAATTATTTGATATTTCGGTTAATGTAACTAACTGCCGGGCTGCATATACAGGGTCAGACGGTATTGAAACTTCCCACTTTTTACCGTTTTTCAGAATCAATACCACTTTGATATATTTTTCTTTGCTGCCATTCGTTTTGATCAAATTAATTTGCGAGGTGGCTCCCTTTGTCGATTCTTCGACCGGATTGTATTCTCCGTGCGGTTCGATCACATTTATAAAAAGATGATCTTTTGAATTTTCCTCCCGCAGGATGCCAGTATGTTCGTTTCGCAGGTTAAAATTCGGATCTCCAGCGCCGATCGTTGCAAACAATATTTCCGTGTTTTTATCGGTTAATGCGGTCAGGGTATAAAAGCGGTTGTTGACCAACCAGGTAATTTGTGCATTGTTCCCTTTGCTCCTGCCTTTTCCGTTTAACCACAGGTGCTGGTAGCCATTGCTTTTCCCGAGGGCATTAAGTTGGGTTGTAAATACCGATACCGCAAAATCCGTCTCGATGAGTTGTCCGTTGTAATAGAATGGGAGATCATACTGATGTTTCTTGTCCGTCGTAACTTTAAAAACGTCCAGTATTATCGGATGTTTTAGAGAAGGTATCCGCACCATGACCATTGTACGGTACATGGTAACGCCCGGATAGGCATTGGTATCAAGGGCGGACATGTACTGAAGTTCTTTGTTTTTGTCGGAAAACAACACTGCAACAGGGTGATGTTCCGAAGACACTTTGTAATCTCCCCCGAACTGGCAGGTTTCGTCAACAGTAAGCGTGTTGTGTGCAATGCTTTGCTTTGCCCATGATTTGTTTTCAGGAAGATAACGTCCTCCGTTTTTGGCTTCGATATTTAAAAAACGGGCAGCGCCGTAGTCTCTCAATATTTCGGTATTGTGATCATAATAAATAAACTCCAGTTTGTCGAAATGACCATGCGCCAAACCTTGCGAAGTGTATTTCATCAACAGGCAACTTTGGTCGTCGTTATTTCCATACCTCAATATTCCGATACCGCCTTCATTACCCTTGGGGCCATCCGAAAGAAAAACAGAATGCCAGTGAAAAGGTTGTTGCTTGCCTGCTTCCCAGTCCAGTGCAGTCTGCATACCCGCATCGGTCAGCGTAACCTCCTGTTGCCGGTCGGCTATATCCAGTAAATCAAAATCATGTCCGTACTCTTTGTAAGCGATATCAACGGCATAAACCATTTCAACCGTTTTGAAAGTTTTTTCCTTAATGGCATCATTTAAAGGAAAAAAAGCGCCGTTTGTATAAGTTAGTTGTAACGAGGCCTCCACAGCTTTTTTGAGAATGCTGTCGTTATGACTGAAAATGTCAATATCAGGATCGTTACGTTGAATGGCTTCTGCAAAGATCATGAACGGCATCATGGCATATCGCTGGTAATACGGCCCCTCGGTATAATAACCGTCGGGTGAGAACAATTGATGCAGTTGTGCCAGAAAACCGCCTTTTCCGTCTTTGTTTAACCCGTGCAGACTAATCTGAACAAGATCGTTATCCCCTGTCACATAACCCGTCATCCCGACAGCAGCAACCGCCCAGGTTCCGTGATTGTGAATCCTGTTGAATTCGTGAGGAGAGCCGGCGGAAAGGAAATCAGCCATCGGCAGGAACAGGTTGTTTTCAATCTTTTTTCTCTCGGGCTCTTTTAAATATGAATAAAGAAAATCGTATCCCTGAATTGAATAAACCAGCCACACACATTCATTCAAAGACTGCCAGAATAATTTGCCGGGACTTTGACTTTTGTGCATCGGGTGCAAACCCAACGTCGGGTACATTTCTGCATAAGCAAGGAGCATCTTTTTTGCATATTCCGCATATTTTTTTTCTCCCGTTATCTGGAACAAAAGTCCTGATTCATAAAGTAATTTTCCGTTCTTTTTGTGCTGTTCATGTGTATATCCGCCACCGGCATCTTTGGGTATAGGAACAATAACGCCCTGTTTTATTGCCTGATCGACCCGGTTTTTAACGGAATAAAAAGTGTTGTCAATTAATTTGTTCCTTCCAACCAGTGAATTAATCTTATTTGCACTTGATTTTGACAACAACAATACCGGATGAGCCGGTTCCCCCTCTCTTTTCTGATCATTTTCCTTTGTCATGCATCCCGAAAGTACCGATACAATCACAATCGTGACGATAATTTTTTTAAAGGGTATGTGTAAGGTTGTTTTCAAAATATTTTTATTTGTAAATGACTCCTATGGTTGTTCCCTTTTGAAATTCAGAAGCATTAATCAGTCTCAAATCCAGTTTATCTTTATTTACATATTGTGGTTTTATGTGGTATATCTCGCTCCTGACAACATCACCGTAAAATGACTCGATACGTCCCGAATTGTACAGATCGCAATTGCTTACACTGCAGTTGTTCCAGCGTGTTTCTTCAAATTTCACAGATCTTCCTCCCCTGCCCGAGTTTGAAAAAACGGAATTGGTGACCGTGGCATGCTGAACACCGATCAGTCTCAATACCGAACCCAGCTCTTTATTGTTTACATTTTCAAATAGACAATGATTCACTTTCAGGAAAGGTCCCAATGTGCTTTCATCATTGCCTCCTCTGTATAGGTCAAGGGCGCTGCCCATCACATTGATGAAAATGCAGTTTTCCAGGATTACGTATTCTGCGTTGTAAATCCCCCGGTCATCTTTTTCTGCCGAAAGGCTGATGGCGTCACCTGAAATGGTATGGAACAGGCAATAGGAAAATACAATAGAATCGGCAAACGAACCTTTTTCCGCTTTGAAAGCATTGTAACGTGATTCGTTAAAATTGTAAAATTCACAATCTTCTGCTTTCAGCCAATAGTGGTTGATCATGCCGTGATCATCGGTACGGATTGCGCTGGAAGTTTTGCCGCCGTTTTCAGTGGTCCCGTCAAACGCAATACCTTTTATCCACAGTGCTCCGCCGTTTTTGATGATCATGTGAGATTTTCTCTCCTGTTTTTGACCATCAAATCTGATCACAGGTCGGTTCCCCGGATGATCGCTGCGAATGAAAAGCAGTTTGTTGATTTCAAGGGGAGTGGAAATAAAGTACTCTCCTGATGAAACCAAAATCAGGGTATCTCCGTCCCCGGCATTTGCAACAGCTTTCTCCAGTTCGCCACGGTTATTGGTTACCTCTATCTGTTTACCCGGTTTCTTTTCAGCAGAGTCTTTTAAATTCAGCCAGGAAGGACCTGCATTTCGTTTTTGCTCAAAAACATCCGGCAGGTATTTAATATCATTCTCCTGCTGTTTTTTAACCTTTCCTTTCTTCGGATAATATATTCCTTGTTTATTTTCCTTCAGAACCATTTCAACAAGCTCAAATCCTTTCATCCTAAAGGAAGTATCTTTTGAATAATAGCTGTTTTCTTTAAATTCAATTCCCGATACATCATCTAGCATTCTGACAGGAGGGATGTCATTTTGCTGGTAAATGGTGTTTTTCTCAAAAACCGTATTGACAGGTGGGGCGGTACGCTCATTGTCGCTGCCTACACAAAATTCGATGTTGTCGCAGTTGATAAAAGTGTTGTTTGTGATGGTGACATCTTTTACCTGATGGTAGCGGTTTATGGCAGAATGCGGCACGCCGTTCATTACAGCAAGGGCCGCCCTGAATCGTTTGCCGGTCAAAGCAAAAAAGTAATTGTCGTGAACCTGATGTTCCGTATTGATGATCCTCAACCCTGCTGTTGAGAACTTCCCGTTTCCAATGAAATAGTTTTCATAAATCTGGTTGTTATTTCCGTGACGAAGGACCAGACTTCCCTCACATTCAAAAAATACATTTCGCCGGATGATGTTATCCGTAGCTTTTATTGAGACAGCTTCGGTTTCGCCGTTGCAGTGCTCAAAATAATTATCCTCAACGATTGTGTTTGAGGGCACCAGTGAATAAGTGGATGTCCCCAGCCGCATTGTTTCGCCGCCATTGGAACCCAGCCGTTTTCTTTCACCGAAATAATTGTGGTCTATCCGGTTGTGATTATCCTGATTATTCGGATGGTTCAGATATTCTGCAACGGTTACACCGGCATTCAGCTTCCCGGCAAAGTAATTATGGTCTATCCGGTTATGTTTTCCATAAACAGCAACCCAGTTGTCTTTATTAAATCTTTCATTCTGGTTGTAACTGATAACGGCACATTGTGTAACGCGACAATGCGTGGCCGGATTATCAGGGGTTTGAGCAAAAGAAATAACCGCTTTCCCCGGAGCATGACCGTTTGTAAACAACAGTCCGGTAACTTGCAGATAACTGCCTGACAATACCAGACATGATTCACCTTCAATACTGACTTTACCGGGTGTTTCGGCAGTCAGTACCATCGGATTTTCTTCCGTACCGTTACCTTTGAAAATCAGCCTGACATTCTCCCAGATACCGTTGGCCATTGTCAGCGTGTCGCCCGGTTTTAATTTTTCAAGGACGGCATTGTATTCGGAAAAATTCCTCACAAAATAATTCGTGGCTGTCACCGGAAGGTAAAACCACAGCAGAATTAATAAACCACTAATTTTTTTCATTACAACGTATTATCAGTATCTTATTTGCTGAATGATTGCCAGTGTTTGTTTTACACGATCAGTAATTTGCTGAAGATCGCCCTGGTTAATCATCTCTGCGGGAAACAGTTTCGATCCAATACCGACACAACAGACCCCTGCTTCAAACCAGTTTTTCAGATTCTCATAGTCGGGAGCTACTCCTCCTGTCGGCATAAGTAACAGACCGGGTAATGGCCCCAAAACGGCTTTGACAAAACCGGGTCCTCCGATCTGTTCTCCCGGAAACAATTTGATGATCTCCGCTCCGAGTTTTCCCGCTTGTACAATCTCGGATACCGTTCCACAACCAGGTATCCACATCACATTCTGCTCTTTACAAACGACTGCCATTTCGGGAACAAGTGCGGGAGAAACAATAAAATCAGCCCCTGACCTGATAAAATGTTTTGTCGTTTCCGCGTCGGTTACCGATCCCACTCCGAGATACATGTCAGGCAATTCCGATTTAACATATTTCGCCAGGCCGGCAAACACTATGGCTGCAGATTTACTGCGGTTTGTGAATTCAAAAACACGGATTCCTCCTTTATAACATGCCTTTACTACCGATTTACAGGTATCCGGGTCTACATGGTTGAAAACAGGTACCATCCCTGATGACTTCATGCTTTCGATGATTCTTTCCTTTAAAATTCCTCCCATTATCATTCTTTTCGTATTTTACCTTGATACCCGACCGGAAGCATCCCCGCTCATTAATTTTTCAATCTCTTCAATCGTCACCCTGTTGAAATCTCCTTCAATGGTATGTTTCAATGCCGAGGCTGCGACGGCAAACTCCAGCGCCTCCCGTTCATTATTCAGACGCAATAAACCGTAGATCATTCCGCCCATAAATGAATCACCTGCGCCAACCCTGTCAACAATATGAGTAATGCGATACGTTTTCGACTTTAACAAATCTTTTCCGTTCCATAACACGGCAGACCAGTTATTGTGGCTTGCGCTTACCGACTCCCGCAATGTCGTTATCACTTTCTTAACTTTCGGGAACCGGCTGATAATTTGTTTTGATACCGTTTTATAGGCTTCAACATCAATCTGTCCTTTGGTGATGTCCGTATTTTCGGGTTTGATGTAGAGACACATTTCGGCATCTTCTTCATTGCCCATTACGAGATCGCATCCTGCGACCAGCTCGGGCATAACTTCCGTAGCTTTTTTGCCGTAGTTCCAGAGTTTTTTCCGGTAATTCAGATCGCACGAAACCGTAATCCCCAGTTCATTTGCCGTTTTTATCCCTTCGCGGCAGACCTGTGCCGCGCTTTCCGAAACAGCCGGTGTAATGCCGCTCCAGTGAAACCAGACAGTGTTCTGAAATATTTTTTTCCAGTCAATCATTCCGGGATCGATGGTGGAAAAGGATGAAAAAGCCCGGTCGTAAATCACTTTGGACGGACGCGAAACAGCACCTTTTTCAAGAAAATAAATACCCATTCTGTTTCCGCCTCTTAAAATGTACGAAGTGCCGACATTTAGTCCTTTCAGCTCCCTGATGCATGCTTCGGCAATATCATTCTCGGGTAAGCGGGTAACAAATTCCGCTTTCAAATCGTAATTGGCCAGTGATACAGCAACATTTGCTTCTCCCCCGCCAAAATTAATCTCAAAATGGTTTTGCTGCCCGAAGCGCAAAAAACCGGGAGTTGACAGCCGTAACATTATTTCTCCGAAAGTGACTATTTTTTCATTCATAAGGGAAACAAATTATCCAGGTGAAAGTGAGGGGTGAAAATCTTTTTCATATTAAATAATCACCCCTCACCTTTTAAAAGTAATTAATATCCGGGATTTTGAACGAGATATCCGTCACTTACATCAATTTCCCTTTGCGGGATGGCAAACAACAACTGATGCTCGCTCATGGTAAAGCCATACTTGGCTCCCTGTGCATTCATTACTTCCATTGCTCTTCCGGTACGCAACAGGTCGAACCAGCGATGGTTCTCAAACCCGAGTTCGTGGATTCTTTCCTTTTCCATGGCCGACCGGTATTGATCTTTTGTTGAGAGATCAGCGGAAGTATAATCAGGCAAACCAGCCCTTTCCCTGACAGCATTGATGGCATCCAGCGCTTCCTGGGTAGGACCGTTAATTTCATTGATGGTCTCTCCCAGCATCAGCAGGATATCTGCATAGCGAAGTACGGGCCAGTCGTTTCCGGCATCTCCCGAGTTGGCATCCGACAGATATTTACCACACAACGAATCCGGCGTAATGCTGAAATTATACCTTATACTATCAGCCACCGAATAACCCGACATCATATCAGGTGTGGGATTATTCAGACCGCCATAAACACCAGTGAGTGTAAATTCACTGGAATAAGATTCTCCTTCTCCCCCCACAGCCGACATGAACCGGATAGAAAACAGTATTTCATTATTTACCTGGGGATCAAAAACCTCGGGATAGGTTGGTTGTAACGAATAAACGCCTGACGAAGTGACTTCCCTTAATAATGAAAGGGCTTTGTCATACTGTTTCAGTGTTAAATAAACTTTGGCAAGCAATCCCTTTGCCGCTCCCGATGTGGCTCTTGAGAATTGCCCTTCATTGCTGGCAGGAAGCAGCGATATTGCATTTTGAAGGTCGGCAATAATCTGATCGTATGTTTTGTCAGGAGACACATTGGCAAATTTTTCTTTGTCTTCAGCCAGGATAACATCAGTGACCAAAGGGATATTCCCAAACAGCCTGACCAGATTGAAATAATTCAAAGCACGGATAAACAGCGCTTCGCCTTCAACCCTTTCGCGTGTTGGACCATCCGAGATTACATCCAGATACTGGAGCACTTTGTTTGTCCTGAAAATCGTATTATAACATACTTGCCAGTAATTTGTCGTTATGCTATTATCGGGAGTTTCCATAAAATAATCAATGAGTTTAAATTCTCCCTCCCCGAGTACGGTAGTTGTGTTGTCAGACCGGATTTCACACAGCACATATTCAGTTTGAATTGAATGCTGTAAACCGTCATAACAACCTACTAATGCTGCCTCAACCTGATCTGTGTTTTGATAAAAATCTTTTTCACCAATGGCAGATTCGGGCGTTAAATCAAGTTGTTTTGAACAGGATGTACCTATTAGAACGAATACAATGCTGATAAATATTAATTTTTTCATGATCAAATCTTTTTAATAATTAAAAATTAAGATCCAAACCAAACACAAAAGATCTGGCAATGGGTGCTGCACCACGCTGATAACCATAAGTTAAGGTCGTGTTAAACCGGTTAACCCCTTCAGGATTCATTCCCGTATATTCGCTGGAAGTGAAATACAACAGGTTTTGTGAAGTAAAATAGATGCGGATTCCTCCTATGCTGTTGTTTTCAAACCATCTGGCCGGGAAACTGTATCCGATTGTAAGATTCCTCAGGCTTGTATAAGAAGCATCCTGAACATTCCAGTCGGTTACCACTTTGCTTTGCAGAAAATCGGCATTTTCAATATCTGATTTGTTCCCGCCTTTCCATTGCGTTCCGAAATAATAGGAGTCGATATTGTAAACCGAAGCGCCCTGTGATCCTTGCCATAACATGTAAATATCAAAATTACCAATGTTAAAAGTATTGGTAATACCCCAGATAAAATCAGGATACGGGTTGCCTAATGGCACACGGTCATCCGGCGTAATAACGCCATCACCATTCATGTCTTTTACATAAATATTTGCTGACTGCACGTTCACCGGGTAATAAGGTGAAGTCATGTCTTCCCTGTTAATTTCATGATTATAAACATAACCGTAAAACTGAACCAGCGGATCACCTACACGTGCAATAAACTGGCTTGGTCGTTTTTTATCAGGTGTAGTAATAACTTCCTCCGGACCACCAAAATCAAGTAATTTGTTTGCATTATGAGAGAAATTTAAACCAATATTCCATTTAAATTTCTTATGGTCAATAATGTGTCCGAAAAATTCAACTTCAAAACCCTGATTCTGAACCTTACCCATGTTCGTCCAGACATTTGTAAATCCGGTTGCAGCCGGGATCTCCTTGAACAGCAGTAGTTTTTTTGTTGTTTTGTTATAATAATCAAATGTAATATCAAACTTATCACCCAGAAAACCGATGTCAATTCCTGCATCAAACTCATAAGTCTGCTCCCAACTCAAATCGGGGTTTGCAATATTAATTTCCGTGAATCCCTGAGCGACACCGTCACCTATTATTGCATTGGCACTGGGTTCAACCAGAGCCTGGGAAGCATAGTCTCCAATACGATTATTCCCGGTGGTACCATAACTGACCCTGAGTTTCAAAGTGTTGACGACATCCTGGTTTTCCATAAAGCCCTCATTAGCAACATTCCATCCCACTGAAACCGAAGGGAAGAATCCCCATTTGTTGTTTTCTCCGAACCGGCTGCTTCCGTCCCACCTGACCGTTGCGTTTACCAGGTACTTGTTTTTATATGCATAATTAACCCTGAAAAGCGTGGATACCAGGTTTGATTTGGTTTTGTAAGTTGAACCTTTATCGAGTACTGTACCTGCATTTAAGGTATGAATCTCATCCGTAAGAAAATCCGATACCCTGATGTTGGAAAGAAGATGCTGGGTGCTTTGATAAGTAAAACCAGCCAGTACACTCAGGAAATGGTTGCCGAAAGTATGGGTATAATTAAGGGTGTTCTCATTCAGGTAATCTGTAGTAAGATTCCCGCCGTAAGTTCCGTAATTCTCAGATTTCCTGTGCGACCATGCGGCCTGATAAAATTGTGACTCATAATAACTTACAAACGTTCCGAAAGTAGATCTGAAAGTAAGTCCTTTAAGGATTTTAAATTTCAGGTAAGAATTGGCATTTACCTGATAATTATTGTAATATTTATATTTTCCTTCAACCTTTGCAATCGCATTGTTGTTGCTGCTCACTTTTAAACTAACCCCGTCAACATTTGTAAAATGCCTTTCATGGGCCCAGTCACCGATTTTAACATCTTCATAGCCTGCCGCATGTGCATATCCAACGGTTGCCTCCGTATGAAACTCAGGCAACCAGGGCTGATTTCGCAAAGCATCCTGAAGTCCCAGGGCAATGACACGTTGTTTGCTGAAACTCGGGATAACCGTCACCCCTGCTTCAAACCATTTATTGATTTTTGCATCTACATTTACATTAATGTTATACCGTTTGTAGTTGTTGGTAATGATAACCCCGTCATCATTCAGATATGCTCCGGAGATATAGAATTTAACTTTTTCGTTTCCTCCACTGGCGCCGAGGGAATAATTCTGAATCACACCGTTTTTGAAAACAATATCTTCATAATTCGTCGCGGTACCCAATAAATTCATTGCTGCTATTTGGTCCGGTATCAAACTCGGATCGGATGCGGAAGAATTGACAAAATTTGTCCACTCGGATGGTGTCGGATAATACCCCGGCTTTTTATATACAGATTTTGTTCCTGCATAAGCATTGAACCTGAAAATGGTTTTTCCGGCCTGACCGCTTTTTGTGGTAACGAGGATTACCCCGTTAGAACCACGGGAACCGTAAATAGCCGCTGAAGCAGCATCTTTCAGCACTTCTATCGACTGAACATCATACATGTCAACAGTTGAAAGATCACCCGGTATGGGGTAACCGTCAACAACGATCAACGGATTATTTGAACTGTTCACGGAAGTAATACCGCGTACTGTGATCTTTGGGGCCGCTCCGGCTTCAGCATTGGTATTTTGTACCAATACACCGGCTAACTGACCTTTTAACACATCAGCTGCGCGGGATACCGGCATTTGTGATAAATGCTTATTATTCTTCAGTTTCGCAACAGACCCGGTTACATGTGACTTTTTCTGAACACCATATCCAACCACAACAACTTCTCCAATCTGTTCATAATCCGTGTGTAAACTCACATTAATAATTGACTTCTCACCCACTTTTACCTCCTGGGTAACGTACCCTACAAAAGAAAAAACCAAGATGTCGTTGGGGTGAACCGTAATTTTAAAGGTTCCATCCGTGGCCGTAACGGTGCCAATCGTTGTCCCCTTAATTACAACATTTACGCCTGGAAGAGGTTGCTGATGCTCGCTATCAACAACTTTACCAGTAACTTCCTTTTTAACAGCCTGGCCTGTTTGTGCCTGTGTAGTTGCTACAATAAAAAACAAGAATAAAACACTTACACACAGGCTACCTGAAAAGGAAAAATTGAACCTTTGTAAAAGTTTGATCATAACCATTTTTTTATTATTAAATTTGTAAACTATTTTAATTCTTGCACCGTTTATAATTGGTGCATAACAAAAAGCCCTGTGTTACCTTACCGGTAAATCATTTCAGCTTTTGTTTGCGTGTGTATCCTGGAAAGATTTTCGCTCGCATAAAAAGTTGAAGGGGCCGAGCAGGATTGGTCTTTTTAAGGCTAATCCTGTTTTTTTTAACTTGTGTTTTCACTCATATGAATCGGTTTTTGGTTTATAATTAGTTTATTTGCTCTACGTTTTTGTCAAATGGTTTTTGATACTAAACTCTTTAATATCCTTTAAGTGTTTTTTCATAGCCAACCCGGCTTTTTCTGGTTCTTTATTCTGAATGTAGTTCAGAATTGCACTATGTTCATGAAATCTTTTGATCTTTTCGTCCGCTCCACAAACATCATATTTGATGAAATTTGAAATTATATCAGGAATAATGACCATCATCAATGATTTTAAAACCGAATTATGCGTGGCCTCGGCTATTTCGAGATGAAACATCAGGTCTTCTTCCACGGTTTGCTGGCCGGTAATAAGCTTGCTATGGTATTTATCAAGAGCAGATGATATTTTAAGGATATTATCTTCAGTTCTTCTTTCGGCTGCAAGCCGGGCAGAATTGATTTCAAGAATAACCCTTGTTTCAACCAGTGATTTAAAATCGCTTCCGTCAATATCCAATATTTCGGAAATCAATCCCTGTAAAGCCGTAGGACCAATTCCCGCAACTACGGTTCCGCTTTGCGGATGGGTTTTTAATATTCCGTAAAATTCCAGCTTCTTAATTGCATCCCGTACTGCTGAACGACTAACAGAAAGTTTTTCGGAAAGTTTTCTTTCGGAAGGTAATTTCTCACCGGGTTTGAGCTGGCCGGTTATGATTAAATTCTTTATTTGATTGATAATTATATCTGAAGGTTTAGTATATACAATCTCTTCAAAATTATCCAGAACAGCATCTCCCATGACTCCTATTGGTTTACTGGTTAATTGGTAAATTGGTTAACCAAAGATAATACAAATACTTCATTTGTCAAGTAAAATAAACAATTAATGTGTGTAAATATACATTGGCGGAGGCATAACAGATTGTATATCCATTTATTATGAATTAGCAATTATTGATAATTTAGAGGGCGTCTAAATTGGTTAACCAATTATTAATCAGAAATTGTTAAAACAGTATCTTTGGTTCCGTAATATCAACGTCACAACGAGAATTTATTTTTTTAACGTCTCTGTTTCTATCTGTTAGAATTGATTTAAAACAAATATTATATGGAATACAAATCATTAACCAAAGATTTTAAGATTCCGGTTATCGGACTTGGCACCTGGGGCATTGGCGGCTACCTGGAACCTGACTATACAAAAGATAAGGAACTGATTAAAATCATTAAAGAGGCCATAGCACTCGGGTATTCTCATATTGATACCGCAGAGCTTTATGGCGCGGGGCATACTGAAGAATTAATTGGTGAAGGCATTAAAGGCATTGACAGGTCGGAGATCATTATTACCAGTAAAGTTTTTCAAAAAAATTTGCATTATCAGGATGTAATTAACTCCTGCACAAGAAGTCTGGAAAGATTACGCACCGATTATATTGACATTTATCTTATTCATGCTCCAAATCCTGAAATACCAATTGATGAACCAATGAGAGCGCTTGATTATCTGGTCGAACAGGGATTCGTTCGGTTTATTGGAGTAAGTAATTTTTCCGTTCAACAAATTATCGATGCGCAAAAATTCTTAAAAAATAAATTGGTAATAAACCAAATACCTTATAATCTCTGTACAAGAGACATTGATTACAAAAGCTATTGTAGCAAAATGGAGTCGGAGATAATTCCATATTGTCAGAAAAACGATTTGATTATCACTGCCTACAGACCAATCGAAAGAGGAATATTATTAGATCCACATCCTGTTTTAAATAAATTGTCAGAAAAGTATGGAAAAACAAAAGGTCAGATTGCAATCAGTTGGCTGGTTTCAAAAAAGAATATAATCACAATTCCCAAATCAACAAATATTAAACATCTCAAAGAAAATTTAGGTGCAATTGACTGGGATCTGGATGAAGAAGATAAAATAACTTTAGACTCAATAAGATTCGATAATAAGAAGTGTATTAAAAGTAATTAGTTTTCACTCCATCCCTGCCTTCTCTCCCCTGTCAATGGCCCTATCGAGGAATTTCCAGAGCCTTTCGGTTTGTTTGCGGGCTTTTAACTGGCCAAGCTGTGCCGCCAGGTAAATGATCAGCCAGAGGGCAATAAAAGCCGGCACACTCCACAACATGGGGGCTTCCATACCCAAAACCCATTGTGAGATTCCCATGATCACGCCGATAAACAACAGAACGAAGTCAGCCGCATACAAAAACATGAACAGTGACCATATTTTTGAATTCGGGCCGATGACACCACGAATGAGCGAGCCTTTTTCCACCATTTTATAAACCGTAAGCCTGAACTCAGGTGACCAGAAACGCCGTTCATCTTCAGGGATTTTCAAATGCGCCGTGTTTTCAAGAATCATTCCTTTAACCTCTCTTCTGTTTATCAGTGCCTGCAAAACCTGATCGATGACCAGGCAAGGTGGCAGGAAAGTAACCCGTTTGTAGCGGGGCCTTACCCGGAACATTTCTCTTTTCAGGTTTCTCGACATATAAATAACTGGATTTTTGGCCGTTGCTAATATAGTAAAAATAAAGGCCATTGTCAAATACACCCTCGCGAAGAATTTTTCATCCATGGTTACGCATTATTTTACTTATTGCAAATCCATCATCTGAAAGCTATGAATTTCCTATTTTTGAAAAAAAAACCTGACATGGAACTTTCAACCATCACCGCCATTTCGCCCGTTGACGGAAGGTACCGGAATAAAACCAATGAGCTGGCCGATTATTTCTCGGAATATGCACTTTTCAAATACCGGGTAAAAGTTGAAATTGAGTATTTTATCGAACTCTGCAAACTGCCTCTTCCCGGCCTTGAAGACTTTGACGAAAGAAACTTTAACACGATCCGCGATCTTTACAAAGACTTTTCCCCCGATGATGCCCTTGCCATCAAAGAGATCGAAAAAACGACAAATCACGACGTGAAAGCCGTCGAATACTTTATCAAACAATATTTTGATGAAACCGGTTTGTCCGGTTTTAAAGAGTTCATCCATTTCGGCTTGACTTCACAGGATATCAACAATACAGCGGTTCCGTTGTCCATGAAAGACGCCCATTATGTAGTCATTCTTCCATTGATCAAGAAACTGCTGAACAAGATCAGTCTGCTGGCTTTTGAGTGGAAAGACGTGGCTATGCTGGCCAGAACCCACGGGCAACCGGCATCCCCTACCCGGCTGGGAAAAGAAATCTATGTTTTTGCCGAAAGAATAGAAGACCAGCTGGAACTGTTGAAAGATATCCCTTTTTCAGGAAAATTCGGCGGCGCAACAGGCAACATGAATGCCCATGTGGTGGCCTACCCTACTGTGCGGTGGGACGATTTTGCCAATAATTTTATGGAGAAAAACCTGGGGCTGCACCGTCAGGCGACAACCACCCAGATAGAGCATTACGATTACATGGCTGCCTATTTCAACAACCTGGCACGGATAAACACCATCCTGCTGGACTTTAGCCGCGACATGTGGATGTATATTTCGATGGACTATTTCAAGCAAAAGATCAAAGAGGGCGAGGTGGGTTCGTCGGCCATGCCCCACAAAGTGAACCCCATTGACTTTGAAAATGCCGAGGGAAATCTCGGTATTGCCAATGCCCTTTTTCATCATCTCGCTGAAAAGCTGCCGGTTTCCAGGCTGCAGCGCGACCTGACCGACTCGACCGTAACAAGAAACATCGGAACACCGCTGGCACACACGCTGATTGCCGTCAAATCGCTGATGAAAGGCATGGACAAGCTGATACTGAACCGTGAAAAGATCAACGCCGATCTGGAAGACAACTGGGCAGTGGTGGCCGAAGCCATCCAGACTATCCTTCGGCGGGAAAATTATCCCAATCCTTATGAAACACTGAAAAAACTGACCCGCACTAATCAAAAGATCACCGGCAAAACCATCAGGCAGTTTATTGATGAGCTGGATGTGGATGAGGATGTAAAACAGGAGCTGCGCGCAATCAGGCCGGATAACTATACGGGGCTGGAACTTTTGTAAATCCGGATTTGGAAATTAGAAATAGGAAATCAGGAATAAACTCACAATCCGTTAAACTTTTATCTTTGCCCACCTGATCAGCAGCAATTATGAAAAAGTTTTACAGAGTCCTTGCTTACATCAAACCTTACTGGGGATATGCCGGACTGAACATCCTGTTCAACCTGTTGACCGTCATCTTTTCCCTTTTCTCATTCGCATTGCTTATCCCCTTTCTGAACCTGTTGTTCGGCATCAACGAACTGGTCACCGTCAGGCCCGAATTCTCATTCAGCAAGGATGCCATACTCGACAACATGAATTACTTCATCAGCAAAGTGATCATCAGCGAAGGAAAGATACAGGCGCTGGTTTATATTTGTATGATCATTCTTGCCGCTTTTTTCCTGCGCAACTTCGCCCGTTATTTTGCGATGTATTTCATGGCCAATGTGCGCATCGGCGCCGTCAAAGGAATGCGGAACGAGATTTACAAGAAACTGCTTATTCTTCCCCTTTCATTTTACAGTAAAAACAAAAAAGGCGACATCATTGCCCGGCTGACCACCGATGTGCAGGAGGTGGAATTTTCCATCATGAATTACCTCGAAATGATCGTGCGCGATCCGGTTACCGTCATTGCTTACCTGATCTTTATGATCATTCTCAGCCCAAAGCTTACCATTTTTGTGCTGGTTATTTTACCCATTACCGGTTTCCTGATCGGGCTTATCGGAAAAAGTCTGCGAAAACGATCCAAGATCGGTCAAGCCCGTTTTGCTGCGCTGCTGTCCATTATTGAAGAAAGCATATCGGGCCTGCGCATCATCAAGGCGTTCAATGCCATCGATTATTCCGACGGCAAATTCAAACAGCAAAACGACAGTTATGCAAAAACCCTTCTCTGGATCTATCGCCGGCGCGACCTTTCTTCGCCACTGAGTGAATTTTTGTCCTCGGTGGTTATCGTGGTTGTTCTCTGGTTTGGCGGAAAAATGGTACTGAGTGACGACCCGGCCATACAGGCATCGGCATTCATCACTTACATTGTCGTATTCTCGCAGATCATTCCACCGGCCAAAACTTTTACCCAGGGATTTTACAGTATTCAGAAAGGCATTGCTTCTGCCGAGAGGATTTTTGAAATACTGGATGCCGAGGAAGTCATTGAAGAAAAACCGGATGCGCTTCCCATCCGTGCTTTTAAAAAAGAGATTGAGTACAAAAATGTGGGCTTCACTTATGATCATGAACCGGTACTTAAAAATATCAACCTGAAAATCCCGAAAGGAAAAGTCATCGCCATCGTTGGCGAATCAGGCGGGGGAAAATCAACGCTGGTGGACCTGCTGCCAAGGTTTTATGATGTAACCCATGGTGAACTGCTTGTGGATGGGAAAAACGTGAAAGACGTTAAAATCAGTGACCTGCGGGGGCTGATGGGCATCGTTTCGCAGGAGAGTATCCTGTTTAACGACACTTTTTTCAATAACATTGCTTTCGGCAAAACGGATGTCTCGGAAGAAAAAGTGATCGCTGCGGCCAAAGTAGCCAACGCCCATGAGTTCATCATGCAAACCGAGCACGGTTATCAGACAACCATCGGCGACCGTGGTGTGAAGCTTTCGGGCGGACAACGCCAGCGGCTGAGTATTGCCCGTGCCGTGCTGGCCAACCCGCCCATCCTGATCCTTGACGAAGCTACTTCTTCATTGGATACGGAATCGGAAAAATACGTGCAGGAAGCTTTGAACAATGTGATGAAAGACCGTACTACAGTGGTCATTGCACACCGTCTTTCCACCATTAAGCATGCCGACGAGATCGTTGTCCTGAAAAAAGGAGAGATCGTCGAACGGGGAACACATGAGGAACTGACCAGGTTGAACGGGGTTTATAAACGGCTTCAGGAATTGCAGTCTTTTAATTAGAACAAAGAACCAAGATACAAGAACCAAGACATAAGACTTTGAGATTCAAAATCCAAAGGAACTAACGAATAACACAATGATTCTTCTCACAACTCATAAAATACTTTCGAAATAATACCATTTTAATTTTTTGAAAATGATAAAGAAACCTATTGCATCTCTGTCGTTACTTCTCTCTGTTTTTCTTTTGCCGGGCTTTCCTGCAAATGATTTAAATGCACAGGAAGTCATCAGTGTATCGCTCAGCTCCGCTGTGGACAGCGCCATGCGGAACAACAGCAAGATCAAGCAATACAGGCAGGCTGTTTATGAAAAGGAGCATTTGAAGAAAGCTTCCGTGGGTAATTATTTTCCTTCGATCGATGTCGTCGGCGGATATACCTACTTCAGCGAGAACCCAGAAGTAAACATGAGCAAGGTGAAAGAATCGGTGGACGACATGTTCGGGAAATACGGTTCCTATATTGCCGAGGAACTGGGCCTGTCGGATGAATCGCAGGAGGTCATTTACAACCGGATCGTTTCCCGGTTAAGTCAGTTGCCTGCATACAATATTGTGATTGACCAGCAAAACTATCCGAACCTGAACATTCAGGCCACCCAGCCCCTGTTTCTCGGCGGCAAGATCATTGCAGGCAAACGTTTTGCCACTGCAGAGCTTGATTATGCCGACGCCGAATTGCAGAAGGTCACGAACGAAATAACCAAAGAAACCATCGAACGCTATTTCGGGGTGGTGTTGCTCCGGCAGGTTGTCAAAGTGAGACAGGAAGTTGTGGAAGGAATGAAACGCCATGAACGGGATGCCAAACGTGCCATTGAGATTGGTGTCATCCCTGCACATGAAGTGATTCGTGCCAAAGTAGCGGTGGCCAATGCCGAACGTGATCTGATCGATGACCGGAACAAGCTTGACCTGGCCCTTTTGGGTTTGAAATCGAGCATGGGTTTGCCGGAAGAAACCGAGGTGGAAGTTACGGACAGTCTGGTTTTTAAAATGATATCTCCCGCAGTGGATGGTTTGAAGAACGACGCCTTCGTTCAACAGCCGATTTTCAGAATGATCGACCAGAAGAAATTGATGGTCAAGCAAAAGCATGCCCTCGAACGGTCGGAATTCCTGCCGCAGATAGCTGCCTGGGGCCAGTACAATGCTTTCGGTAACAGCTATCCGGTAACGCTGCCTCCATTTATGGTAGGCATTCAGGCGCACATCAACATTTTCCACGGTATTGAGAAAATCAACAAGCTGAAAGCCACCCGTTACCTGGCACAACAGGTTGACCTGGCCGACCAGTATGCCCATGAGCAGGTTAACCTGTGGGTTGACAAATCGTGGCGCGAAATGATCAACAAACGGGAGCGTTACCTGAAAATGGAACCCACGGTGGAGCTGGCCCGGAAAAATCTGGAAATTAACGAAAAACGTTTTCGCGAAGGACTTGGAAAATCCATTGATGTGATCGATGCCCGCCTGCTGTATGAAGGCGCCGAGGTGGAAAGACTGAAATCGCTGTACGATTATTACCTCGCGGTCACCGACCTGTACCTTGCCACCGGAGATGCCCAAAAGGCCGTGGAAGCATTAAACCTGAATTCAAAATAAAACAATATACTGACATGAAACTATCCAAAAGCACATTTGCCCTTTTAATTCCTGTGATCGTCATCATTGTGGCAGTGATCATGCTCATTTTCAAAAGTGAAAAAACCGGCGATAATATCATGCTGGGCATGTTCGAAGCGCCGACAGTCAATGTATCCTCCATGATTCCCGGCAGGGTAAAAACCATCATGATTGATGAGGGCGACCGGGTTGAAAAAGACCAGTTGGTCTTCACACTGGAAACAAAAATCATGGATGCCAAAGTCGGGCAGGCCGAAGGACTTGTCAAAGCCGCCGAATCGGTTGTGGAGCGTGCAAAATCGGGTGCACGTGAAGAAGAAAAACGGGCATTGAGAAATCAGTACGAAATGGCCAAAAGCCAGTTTGATTTTGCGGAAAAAACCTACAAACGTTTTGAACTGCTTTATACCGACAGCATCATCTCACAGCAGGAGATGGATGAAATGACCTTTAAATACGATGCCGCCCGCGATGCCATGGATGCCGCCAAAGCGCTTTACGATATGGCCGAAAAAGGCGCACGGAAGGAAGACATTCAGGCGGCCGAGGCATCATATATGCAAGCCAAAAATGTGTATGAAGAAGCCATGGCATTTTATGAGCAGTTAGATATCAGCGCTCCGGTTTCAGGCCTTGTGAGCAGCAAAATTGCCGAGGAAGGCGAAGTGATGGCTCCCGGGTTTCCGGTGATCACCATCATGATCCCCGAAAAGATCTATGCCGTGCTCAATGTGCGCGAAGACAAACTTTCACATTTTAAAAAAGGAGAACACCTCAAAGGTATTGTCCCCGGGCTGGGAGACAAAGAAATTGAAGTGGTCGTCAGCTACATTGCCGTGATGCCTGATTTTGCCACCTGGGCGCCCACAAAAGACAAAGGAGAATTCGATCTGAAAACTTTTGAAGTCAGACTAAAACCGGTGGAGCAAATTAAAGACCTCCGGCCCGGCATGACCATCAGGATTAAGTTGTGATGCCATTGAGTTATTTCACAAATGACCACGAAGAAGGTACAGAGGTTTACAGAGGAAAAACGAAAACAACAAGGTGAAATATTTTGCATTCATAAAAGTAGCCAAACGGGAGATGGAGATGATCTCGCGGGATAAATTCGCCCGCATTCTGCTGGTATTCTTACCTGCGATCGTGTATTTCTTTCTGGCATTCATTTATGTGAAAGGTGCCATGCGTGACATTCCCGTTGCCATTTATGATGCAGATCATTCGCAACTGTCGAGAACGGTTGTTTCGATGATCGAGAGTTCCGCTGACATGGATGTCACCTATTATCTTTCATCTGAAGACGAGCTGGATAAGTTCTTCCTGGAACATGATGAACTGGCCGTTTTTTATATCCCGCGTGGTTTTGCCAAAGACATTTACCGCAACAAGTCCAACCGGCTGACGGTGTTCACCAACTCATCCAATATCGTTTACGGAAACATCATGTACAGGGAGGCGGCGGTCATCGCCGGAACGGTATCGGCCGGGGTAACCATCACCCGTTTGGAACATGCAGGCATTGATCACAGAACGGCAATGGCCCTTATCATGCCGGTTTCCACGCACACTAAAATCCTGTTCAACCCCTGGTTCAACTACCTGTATTATCTCATTCCGGGTATCATGACGGTACTTTTGCAGATGTTCATCTTTTTCGCCGCCACAAAAGCTTTCAACACGGAAGTCAACAACGGAACGTTTAAAGAGCTTCTAAAAGTTTCAAACAATAGCCCGTTGCACATGCTGATTGGGAAAGCGCTGGCTTACATGGCTTTTGGTATGGGAATTATCATGCTGATCGCCATTGTTTACATTGCTTTCGGCATTCCGTTCATGGATCGCGTGGTGGAACTGATCACGCTGTTTACAATTTTTACACTCGTGAATATCTTTCTTGGCTTCATGCTTTCGACCACCATTGACGATGAACTGGTGGCACTGGATCTGGCATTCTTCTATAACTCACCGGCGTTTGTGTTCAGCGGCTTTACTTTTCCGCTGTTCGGCATGCCGTTTTTTAATAGTCTGTACGGACAGTTTATACCGTACACTCATTTTTTACATGCCTTCTTCAAGCTGTACCAGATGGGAACGCCGTTCCATTATATTTTACCTGATCTCATGATATTGGCCCTGTTCTTCGCTGTGGGTTTCATCACAAGTTATGTGGCCCTGAAATTGCGCCTTCGTGAAGAAAAGAAAGTGGAAACCCAAACCGTTTTAGAAGTGGCCTGATGAAAAAGATCAAGGAAATACTAAAGAACGAGCTCAATATGGTGATTGACAACCACAGCATATTGCTGACCGTGATCATTGCACCGTTGTTGTATGCCTCACTTCTCGGTACCATTTATCTTGAAAAAGATATTGAAGGCATTTCATTTGCCATCCTTGATATGGACAACACGGCGACAACCCTGGAACTGACCCGTCTGCTGTCGGCTGATCCCAAGATCAACATCAAAGGCAAAATACACAGCTACGAGGAGGCCATGGATTTAATGTACCGGCAGGAAATTCAGGGATTTTTATGGTTTCCGAAAGGGTTTGAAAAAAAGCTCCTGAAACTGGAAGGCGCCAATGTGAAACTCTATCTGAACACCACGAGGTTTCTCCCTTCAAACGACCTGAACAAGGCGGTAAATATGGTGATGATGACCGCCGGTTCGGGTGTGCGGCTTCGTTATTTCGAGGTACACGGGATCAATCCCAAACATGCCATGGAACTCATCAATCCCGTATTGCCCGAGATCAGGCCCATCTACAACCCGACCAACAATTACGGCGATTTCCTGCTGCCCGGTCTGCTGTTTCTGATCCTGCAGCAAACCCTGCTGATCGGCATGGGCGAAAGCGTGGCCGTGGACAATCAGGAAGGGAAGTTCGCAAAATATCTACAGGGCGAGAACTCAATATTCAGTTACATGACCGGCAAATCGGCCTATTATCTGTTTTTGTACTTTTCCTATTTCCTGATCTTCTTCTGGGGGGTCTATCCTTCTCTTGGTGTTCACGTCAAAGGCAATATACTTGCCCTCCTGACGGTGGGCATGCTCTTTGCGCTGGTGGTTACCATGCTCGCTATATTTTTCGGTTCCCTTGTCAAAAGCCAGGCGCGCTACATGGCCATCATGGCTTTCACTACTTATCCGTTCTTTATGACCTCGGGATATTCGTGGCCGGTGGTAGCCATGCCGGAACCCATCCGGTGGCTGGCGCAACTGATCCCCACAACGCATTTTCTCCATGCCGGAACACGCATTGTGGTCATGGGCGGCTCGTGGGCCGACGTCATGACCGACATCTATAAGCTGATGATACTCTTTGGAGTGTTTGCTTTGCTGACCGCATGGAGATTACTGATCATTAAAAAAGGCGCTGTAATAAGGTGGGAATTGTTGTTGCGGGGTAAATAGAGGCAAGACATTAGAATCAAGACACAAGAACCAAGACACAAGACTCTCAAAATCTGCCAAATAACACAAGAACATTTCTCCCCCCTGGGGGACCTGCCCGACTGCGTCAGTCAGGCGGGGATGCCGAAGGCAGAGGGGGTTCTACTCCGCCAGTTTATAATAATATTCCGCCTTTTTCTTGTCATCCAACCGGGTGTAGATGTTTCCGAGGTATTGAGCATATTCTTTTTGCGGGTCAAGCTTATACAGCTTCTGAAAAAATTCGAGAGACTTTTTAAAATCGGCCGTTACCACATCGAGGGCTTTCAGCAGAATCCGGTATTGTTTTTTGGTTTTGTTTTTGTTGTATTCTTTCAGCGAAGTCTGATAAAGATTTTCCGCCTGCCAGAAATACTTTGCCCCCTGCCACTCGAGAGCCGTAGTGTTGTTTTCGTTGATCTTCAGCAATTCCGTGGCCAGTTCGTCACAGTTCAGGTCTTTCTTCAGTGTTTTGTTCACCTTGAAATACAGCTCCATCATGCCCTCATCCGAGCGGGTGCTGTCAGGCAGTTCCGGCCATATTTTTTCGGCGGGTTCCCAGTTTTGGCTTTCCACATAAATCTCAAATAAATCTTTATTGACATCATTAATCCGGCTCCCGTTGGGAAACTTCTCTTTGTAATCCTGCAGAGCCATCATTTGTTTGGAAAGGTTATCCTGGTTTTTATAGATCTTCGCCAGCATCAGGTAAGTATCGCCTGAAACGAAGTTTGTATAAGTATTCTTTTCCAAATAATCTTCGGCAACATCCGTTTGTCCGAGGTGCATGGCACATTCAGCCGCTTTGGCATATACCGGACATTCCTTTTGTGTGCCTGCTTTTTCATAATGATCGATAACCTGTTTCAGGTCGTTCAGCGAAGTTTCATAATCTCCTTTTTGATAAGCCGTTTCCGCATTTTCCGAAAGCTGGGTGATATTCTTTGTCCCAGAACAGGAACTGACAATCAATAAAATAGCAAA
>JAOZOO010000189.1:0-1504 GCA_029933225.1 Bacteroidales bacterium
AAAACATCAAAAATCTTAAATCCTATATCTAAAATACAAATGCCTCCGAGAACACAGGAACAATATCAGGAAATCAGGACCGAAAGAAAAACCCGCATCATGCAGGCGGCCCTTGAGGTGTTCAGTGAGGAGGGGTTTGACAAAGCATCCATCAGCAAGATAGCAGGCCGGGCGGGGGTGTCCAAAGGGCTGATGTACAATTATTTTAACAGCAAGGAAGATCTGATCAAAACGATATTTATAGATGCACTCAATAAGTTGATGGGTGGCTTTGAGGATGATCCGGATAAAATTCCGACCAAAGAAATGTTTGCCGGTTTCATCCGGAAATCAATGGAGGATTTTAAAAATAACCTGCCTTACTGGAGAATGTATTTTACAGTGATGATGCAACCCGATGTGATGGGGCTGGTGGAAAAGGAATTCCTTGAGATTGCGATGCCTGTACTGACAATGATGGCCAAATATTACGAGAATCGGGGTTTTGAAAACCCGATGGCCAAAGCCCGTATTCTTGGGGCAATTCTGGACGGTGTTGGTGTAAACTATATGATTGATCCCGAGAATTTTCCGTACGAAGATGCTGTTGAAATAATTATCGAAAAACTGACTTAAACGAATGAGATGAATAAAAAATTGATTTTAATCCTGATGGCTGTTTTTTCTTTCCTGCTTATTCCTGAAGCAAAAATCGTTGCACAGGAACTGACGGCTACGGAAATTGTGCAAAAAGCAGATGAAAAAAACCGGGGCAAAACCAGCCAGGGCGAAATGACCATGACCATCATCCGGCCAAAGTGGAAACGGGCCATCAGCATGAAATACTGGTCGAAAGGTGACGATTATTTCATGATCTACATCACGGCGCCGGCAAAGGAAAAAGGACAGGTATTCCTGAAAGTCGGAAATGAAATGTGGAATTATGTGCCGACCATTTCCAGGATGATCAAAATACCCCCTTCGATGATGATGCAGTCGTGGATGGGTTCAGACTTTACAAACGATGACCTTGTGAAGCAATCGTCCATTGTGAAAGACTATGACCATAAGCTGGTCGGTGAAGATACGCTCCGCGGAATGGAATGTTACAAAATCGTGCTGACGCCCCATCCCGATGCGCCGGTGGTGTGGGGAAAGATCATTTCGTGGATCACCAAAGACGGATACAATATGTGGAAATCTGAATTTTATGACGAGGACGGTTACCTGCAAAACATTGAAAACTCTTATGATATTAAACATTTTGGCGACAGGGATATCCCGTCGCGCATGGAAATGATACCGGCTGATGAAAAAGGGAAAAAGACCGTAATGGAAATTATCAATGTAGAGTTTGACAAACCCATTGACGACAGCTTTTTCTCGAAGCAGAATATGAAGATGGTGAGGTGAGGGACGAATGATGAATGACGAATGATGAGTGATGAATGACGAATGGATTGTTTGATAACCTTTTATGTCGAAGCAGGCCGGAGCGGCGGAGACCTGAAAGGTTGAAGGAACA
>JAOZOO010000189.1:1604-4652 GCA_029933225.1 Bacteroidales bacterium
TTGGAAGATTGGATGAATGGATGGTTGGATAGAATAACCTGACAGGTTTCAGGGACAATGTGTGGTTACAACCTGTCAGGTTTTTACAGATGAGTAACCCAGCCCCTGCCCGACTGCGTCAGTCAGGCGGGCTTTAGGGTTGGGGATATAAAAAACAAGAATACCAAAAAAATGAAAAACCTTACACTGGCCTGGCGAAATCTCTGGCGAAACAAAAGGCGCACTCTCATTACCAGCGCTTCCATATTTTTCGGGGTGATCTTTTCAACGGTTATGACCTCGATGCAATTTGGTTCGTATGATAAAATGATTGACAATGTTGTGAAGTTTTATACCGGATACATTCAGATCTTTACCGAGGACTACAATAAAAACAAGACCATTAACAATACTTTTGAGTTCTCGGATTCTTTGAAAAGCATCATTGAAAATGAACCGGAAATTACGGTTTTCACACCCCGGCTTGAATATTTCTCGCTGGCCTCTTCGGAAGACCTTACCAAAGGAGCCGTGATCATCGGGGTTGACCCGGAAAAAGAAAATAAAGTAACCAACCTGAAAAAATGGGTGACCGAAGGAAGCTATCTCGGTGAAAATGACAATGGTGTTCTGGTTGCCGTGGATCTGGCAAAATATCTGAATATAAAACTGGGCGACACGCTGGTGCTTTACGGACAGGGTTATCACGGTGTGATGGCAGCCGGTTTGTATCCCGTAAAAGGCATCCTGAAATTCCCCTCACCTGACATGAACAAACAATTTGTTTACATGAGTTTGTCTGCCTGCCAGAACTTTTTCAGCACGGGCAACAGAATAACCTCCGTGGTGCTTATGGTTCAGGATCATTACCACATGTCGAGGGCTTTACGTCACCTGGAGAAAAAAATAAAACCTCCGCTGATGGTGATGTCGTGGAGAAAGTTGCAACCGGAGCTTGTCTCCATGATCGAGGCCGACCGTGCAGGGGGCTTGTTCATGAAAGCCATATTGTACATGGTGATCGCATTTGGCATCTTTGCGACCATCCTGATGTTGGTTGCAGAAAGAAAACGAGAATTGGGGGTCATGGTGTCCATCGGAATGCAACGTGGCAAGCTGGCAGTGATCCTGTTTCTCGAAACACTTTTTATGGGGTTGCTGGGAGCGGTTATGGGATTGCTGGGTAGCCTGCCCATTGTTTTTTACTATTACAACCACCCGATACAAATTACGGGAAATGCTGCCAAGACATACATTGAAATTGGTATTGAGCCGTATATGTATTTCACAACGGAGCCTTTTGTGTTTTACACCCAGGCGCTGACGGTGTTTTTTATTACGATGGTCATTGCCATATATCCGGTGTACAAGGCGTTTACGTTTAACGTGATCCGGTCGTTGAGAGCGTGAGGAGGGGGAAATTGGAAGGATGGAATGATGGAGTGTTGGAGGAATGGAATAATGGATGGTGGAAGATTGGAAAGATCTTCCTGACAGGTTTTAGAAAGCCATGTGTGATGGAAACCTGTCAGGTTTAATGGAAGGGAAAACAAAATTTGATTGATGAATTGGAATGGTGGAAGAGTGTGCCGAAGGCCTGCCCGAATGTAGCCAGGCGGGCATGCCCGTGGCAGAATAATGGAATATTGGATGATTGGATGGAAAAAAATATGAAAGTGTTTTATTTTAACAAACCTTCCATCCCCGCATCCTTCCAACCTTCCAGGATGAGTGTTCATAAATAATAAAGGGGTAAATAATTTTTCAGAACAGATAAATAACAAAATTTTAAAACTCATAACATGCTTTTCTCATTATCATGGCGGAACGTTTGGAGAAACAGGGTCAGAAGCACAGTCATTATCTTTTCGGTGGCGGTGGGAATCTTTGCCGGACTTTATTCCACGGCTTTTTTCAAGGGAATGGCCGATCAGCGCATCAGGAAGGTGATTGACACCGAGCTTTCTTACATTCAGGTACATAAACCGGGTTTCCGTGAAACTTCCGATTTCAAGATCCTCATGACAGGAACGGGCCAGCTCACTGAAAAGATTGCCGGAGTTCCTCATGTAACCGGCGTTAGCGAGAGAATAGTTTCTCAGTCAATGATCGCCTCGGCTGAAACGGCTTCAGGTGTGATTGTAAAAGGGGTGGATATTGCTAATGAAAAGAAAGTCACTAATCTTCAGGATAAAATAATCGATGGAAAATATTTTGAAGGGATAAAAAGAAATCCTGTTGTCATCGGGAAAAAGCTGGCTGAAAAACTGAACGTAAGGGTGAGGTCGAAAGTCGTCATCACCTTGCAGGATATGGACAACAACATCACGTCGGGCGCTTTCAGGGTGGTGGGTATCTTTTCAACCAATGATAATATGTACGATGAAGCCAATGTGTTTGTCCGCTTTTCCGATTTGAAGCAACTGATTGATTTCCCTGATGATGCGGCCGACGAAATCGTAATAAACCTGGAGGATAACAAATACATGCCCACAGTGATGGCACAGGTGAAAAAACTAGCCGGAGACTACGAAGTGCTTGACTGGAAACAGTTGAGTCCCGAGATGGATTATCTGATCGAGGCCATGGATATGTATATGTACATTTTCATCATCATTATCCTGCTGGCATTGCTGTTTGGTATCATCAACACCATGCTGATGGTGGTCATGGAACGGACCAAGGAGATCGGCATGCTAATGGCCATCGGGATGAACAAGTTCAGGATATTTTCGATGATCGTTCTCGAGTCGGTGATGCTTTCACTGACAGGGGGTATTGTCGGGGTGATCATGGGAGGAGCGGCAGCCAAATGGGGCGAAACGCACCCGGTGGATCTGGGCTGGTGGGCACAGGGTTATGAGCAAATCGGTTATGATACTTTTGTCTATACCAGCATTGATCCGGCCATGATGGTCAACGTTACTTTGCTGGTCATGCTCACAGGTGTGATTGCCGCCCTGTACCCGGCATACAAAGCCCTGAAAAACGACCCGGCAGATGCGTTGAGGATAGAGTAACAGAAGTGTAGAGTGATGAATGGAGAATGTTGAGTTTGGAATGGTGGAA
>JAOZOO010000329.1 GCA_029933225.1 Bacteroidales bacterium
TATTTATTCCTGTTTTTTCCCAGGTTCAGTCTGATGAGCGTTTCCGGGAAGATATTCAAAAAGCAAATCAGATATTGAATCGTCAATTCATTGAAAGGGCAATGGTCAGGGGCGAAGGAGAAAATATTACCGAGCCTTTACAAACCGAACACCGGCAACTGACGTTATCGCATATTCTTGGAATCAAGGAAAAACTCATGGCTTTGCTGCTTTCTCCTGATACGGTTTATCTTGGTGATACCCTGGTGATCGGGGCGACACCCGGAGATGAATTGGTTATTGAAGGAGAGTGGTTTCATCCCGGGCCCATCATTGTCCTTGGCGACGGGGTTTTGAGGTTCAGGAATACCCACGCTACTATTCTCGGCGACTTGTTTACAATGCAGGATGCCCGTATTTTTGTTGATTCATCAACTCTTTATTTTCCACAGGAATATTTTTATCAGCGGAATATCTTCCTGACCGGGAACTCCTCAATGAAAGTAAACCATTCCACCCTGGATTTCGGCGGGATGGTCCATAGTCTCGCTACTGTCGATTCCGCATCCCTTGAATTGTTCAATGTTAAAAAACCGGATTTTTCCACTGTGGGAATGTATGGCAAATCATCCATAACCATTGATTCCATTGATATGGCCGGTGAGTTCATTATTGACGAAAATGTCAATCTGGATATCCGTCACGCAACCACTGTTTTGTTATGGCATTCTTTTGACGATGATGCGAAAATTGATGTCTCATTCCCTGACGGTAACCAGGTGGACTCCTATGTTTTTAACGGTTCAACATCCGGAGTTACGGGTGTAAATTACAGTATTTCAATCAACAACTGTAAACATGTGCTGTGGGGTATGATGCCGTACAACGGATCGGATGTAACCATCTCCAATTCCCGTATTCGCTCCATCGGGATGCAATTCAGAGGAAGCGATTCGGTGAGCGTAAGCGGGCTGGTAAACGATAACCATTATGATAATTATACGGCACCTCTGACCGACAGATATTTTCACCTGAACAACTGCGATGTAAGAACGTGGAGTCTTTATACGTTTGATAACGTATTTGTGGATGTAAAGGGTTGTATTCTCGGGGAGATCGGGGTGATGCAAAATTCAGAGGTCAATGTTTTCAACACATACATTGACGGGAGCGGGGGCTATTTTTTCAGCACGGATACCACGTTTTC
>JAOZOO010000330.1 GCA_029933225.1 Bacteroidales bacterium
GAGCTACAGCCGTTAAACACCTTAATTCTGCCGGCACACAAACATTGGGAGTTATCGGAACAGGTGTTCAGGCATACCATCAGGCATTGATGATCCTGGAGACAACAGGCTTTGAAAAACTGATCATCGGAGCAAGAAACGTTGAAAAAGCAAAAACCATAAAGCAGCAATTAGAGAAGATGACGGACATCGCCATCGAAATTACTACAGACAACAATTCACTTGTGCTCGAATCCTGTGTGATCGTAACTGCAACCTCCTCTTCGGTTCCTGTTTTCGATCTAAAGCCTGACGAACTGAAAGATAAGACCATCATTGCCATTGGTTCCTACAAGCCTGACATGCAGGAGCTACCACTTTCTGTTTTTGAAGCTGCAAAAAACATTTTTGTAGACACACAACATGCAAAAAGGGAATCAGGCGACATTAAGATACCATTGAAAAAAGGAATCATCAAAGAGTCTGATGTTATCCCGTTCAGTGAACTCCTGAAAAAGCCGGAGCTAAAGAATAATGGTCTGAACATCTTCAAATCCGTAGGTATGGCCCTGTTCGACATAACCTGTGCTGATGTCATTTATCGCAATGCAAAAGAAAAAGGATTGGGAACGGAGATTGAGCTGTAGTAAGATGAGGAATTGAGGAACTGATAAATTGAGTAATTGATGTAAAGAACCTGTAACAACAAAACTTAACATCCAAGAACATTTTTGATTTACGATAGCAGATTTGAGATTTGCAAAGAACTTGGAACTTGAAAACATGGAACAAAATTAAACTTAAAAACCAACTAACTAAGAACTCCGTCTAAAGCCGGGCAGGCTACTAACCAAAAACAAAAAACTGATTTTCATGAACAAAATACTGAACAACTGGCACTGGCAACCACACGATGACTGGCTGAAAATAAAAACTATTGACCTTCACACAGGAGGAGAACCGTTAAGGGTTTACACAGGCGGATTGCCTGAAATAAAAGGCAACACAATACTTGAAATGCGCCGGTATTTCCGCGATAACCTCGACTACATCCGCACAGGAACAATGTTCGAACCAAGAGGCCATGCTGACATGTACGGGGCAGTCATTACTGATCCGGTAAGTAATGATGCCGATTTCGGCACATTTTTTCTTCACAACGAGGGCTACAGTACTATGTGTGGTCATGCCATTATCGCACTCACAA
>JAOZOO010000012.1 GCA_029933225.1 Bacteroidales bacterium
TGCAAGGCCGAGAAGCTGAAATAATTGATGGCTTTAAACAACATCCCCTCCCCTGTATTGTTGGTTACCGCCATCCATCGCGCGTCGGTCTTGTAACCATTCTCCTGTGGTCGGATGTAAGCAAAATACTGCCTTGAGACCGTGCTGTGATAATGATCCACAAAAGACCCCGTATGACGGTCGGAGTAGTTTTCCTTCGGCCCGCGACCGTAATATTGCAATTGCTCATGTCCTTTGACTATTGTCACCTGCATCCCGAAACGCGGAAGGTTGGGCAAACCATCAATCCCGGGATCAAGCTGCATCTCGACACTCACCTCGCCGTTACCGAAAATCTCATAATTTATTTTCAGCTCCGAACGGGCATCCGGCAGATAATATCTGGCAAAAATCCTGACCACGGCATTGTTAGAGTGCTGAACATCAAACTTTTTCAGTACAAGATGTTTCCCTGCCGTCCGCCAGATGGCCTGCCGCTGATCCATTCTGTTGCCAAAATCATTGTCGGTCGGCGCCCGCCAGAAATTGGGCTGTATTGATTTGTCAATGAGTTTTTTCTCATCCACTTTGTAAAGATTCAACAAACCGGTGGCTTTGTCAAAACCCACCTCAAATCCCTGACCTACGATAATTACCTTTTTATCCTGATCATCCACGGCAAGGCCGGGTATCCTGTTGATATTGATACGTTCAGCCGGCCTGCGGTAATACACAAAAAACTGCTCGCCGGCTACAGGTGTTCCTGCTTTTACAAAAGGCTTGTCCTTTTTGGGGACAAGGGTAAAGTTCAGCCGGTAATCGAATCCTCTTTTCAACTCATACATATCCAACGGCACATAGATGGTGTCAGACTGATGGGGAGCCAATTCCAGTCCCTCGATCTTTCCGGTCAAAACATCCTCACCGTTGGCTCGCAAAGCCCATTTCAGGTCAAATTCATTCAGATTTGTAAAGTCATACATATTGGTCAACATGAACAAACCTTTGGGCTGGTTGAACGGTTTTATCTTGATGTACTGGTAAACCTTTTTCACTTCCACCATAGCCGGATGCGGTGAACGGTCAGGGTTAACAATGCCGTTGATGCAAAAGTTACCGTCGCTCGGCGTGCCTGTGGGGCCGAAATAGCCGCCGTAAACCCAGAATTTTTTTCCTTTGTCGTCAAACTGCACCAGCCCCTGGTCCACCCAGTCCCAGATAAATCCGCCCTGAAGCTGGTCGTATTTCTCGATCACATCCCAATAATCCTGCAGGTTGCCCGTGCTGTTTCCCATGGAATGGGCGTATTCACACATGATGAGTGGTCGTGTTTGTTTTTCTTTGGCGTAATTCTCAATGTATTCGATAGACGGGTACATGGGGGTGTAGATGTCCACGTGATTTCTTTTCAGTGCCCGTTCATACTGCACGGGTCGTGAGGGATCCCGCCGGTGTATCCACTTTGAAGCCGCAACAAAGTTCACGCCGTCACCGGCTTCGTTACCCATCGACCAGATGATGACCGAAGGATGGTTTTTGTCGCGCTCCACCATCCGGCGGATACGATCCAGATGGGCCTTTTTCCAGACGGGGTTGTTGCCGAGTGTCCGATCGGGACGGTAGCCCATGCCATGGGATTCGATGTTGGCCTCATCCACAAGGTAGATACCGTATTTGTCGCACAACGCATACCAGTATGGGTCATCGGGATAATGGCTTGTGCGCACCGCATTGATGTTGTACTGTTTCATCATGGCGATGTCTTTTTCCATCAATTCCTTTGAAACAACATGTCCTTTGTATTCATCATGTTCATGACGGTTGACTCCTTTGAGCAGGATGGGGACACCGTTGACCAATAACTGCCCGTTTTTAATTTCCGAAGTCCTAAAACCAATTTTATTGCTGACGTATTCCGATGATTTCCCTTTATCCCCCTGAAAATGGAGAACAAGCGTGTAAAGATTGGGCTTCTCCGCCGACCATTTTTTCACATCTTTAATGTTCATTTCTTCAACAACCACAGTAGAATCGGGATTATCAAGTGTAAAAGAATGTTTTCTTGAAATAATCTCATTCCCCTGATCATCATAAAGCGAAACGGTCAGTTTGAACTTTTTACCCTTTTCCTTACCTGAAAAATCTTTGATCCATGTTTCCACTTTCAGTACACCGTCACGGTAATTGTTTTCCAGTCCGGCATGGGCGAAAAAATCATAGACAGCCACTTCGGGAAGGGTATACAAATAAACACTCCGTTCGATACCGCTGATGCGCCAGAAATCCTGGCATTCCAGGTAGCTGCCGTCCGACCAGCGGTAAACTTCCACTGCAAGGATGTTGTTTCCCTTTTGCAGGAATGGTGTGATGTTGAATTCGGCAGGCAGCTTACTACCCTGACTGTATCCTACCTTTTTTCCGTTTATCCAGACATACATGGCTGACTTAACAGCACCGAAATGCAGAATAATTTCTTTTCCGTTCCAGTCGGAGGGAACAGTGAATGTTGTCCGGTATGACCCCACGGGATTGTAATCATGGGGGATATGCGGCGGGTTGGGATTGTCGGTCCATTCATAAGGTTGATTGACGTATATGGGTACCCCGTAGCCCTGCATCTGCCAATCCGACGGGACAGGGATGTCTTTCCATGAACTCACATCATAGTCCGGTTTATAAAAATCCACCGGACGGTCGGACGGTTTTCTGACCCAGTTGAATTTCCATTTTCCGTCCAGCGACTTGTACCAGGGTGAATCCTCAGATATCCCCGCCAGCGCCTGTTTCAGGTTGGAATAAGGCATCATCGTAACATGCGGGGGAAGTTTGTTGATGCCGATGACATCGGGGTTTTCCCAATCGGGAGTTGACGTTTCCTGTGAAGCCAACTGTCCGCACAGGAAAAAAAACAGGATAACAGCAATATTTTTTTTCATGAAAGCTGATTTACTTTTTTATTTCAACGTGCCGGCAAATTTCTGAAGTACCGTAACAGCCTTGGATGCATTGCCTTTCAGGTCATCCGGTGTGGATACTTTTATCTTTTGCGCTTCCTGAAGAATACTTTGCTGTTTGTTTACCTTATTCTGCAAGGCCGATACATCAAAACCCGATTTGCTGATGTTTCCCGAATTCATTTGCCCCAGCAACCAGTTGTTTGAGTTAATGGCGGTCATCATCATCTGGATCAGCGAGCGATAAGTCGTTTTGGCCATTTTACTGTTGTCAGTATCGAGGTATTTTTGAAATTCAGACTGTCCTTTGATAAAATCGTTGGCGAGGGATGCCTGCGAATCGTTCCACCGTTTCAACCTCGGGTCACCTGTTTCTGTTTTTTCAGTGCTTCCTTTTTTAGTGGTGTATCCCGGACCGGAAAGTGGTTCTCCCCCACCCTTTGGCGGTGGTGGTGGCGGTGTAGGTTGCTTGTCCATGGCGTCTCCGTATTTCAGATTTCGCTCCATCTGGCTTTTAAAACTGTCGAGATAGCCGGTCACCGATGTTTTGTCCCGCTGGTTTGACAGGTTGTTCAGGTTTGCCGCCACTAATCTGTCCAAAACCGCCTGCTCATAATTGATCCTGTTATTCAGGCTTTGTTTTTCCATGCTGATGTTTAACGGCTTGTCCGGTGCATGTTCTTTCTGCCATGCTTCCAGGTCTTTTGTAATTCCCGCTTCCATATCCTGAAGGTTCTTTTTGCTGCGTGCAATTTCACGCCGGGCAATGGTAACCAGTTCTTTGCGTAACACCTCCGCCTCTTCGGTAACACCTCCTCTTACGGCCTCCTGAAACATTTTCTGATAATGGTCAAAACTTTTTATATCATCGGCACGGGTAGTTTGAAAAACCGTCTGGTCCGCAGGGAGAGTGCCGGCTGTTTCACCCGGTTTCTTTTTCGATTGCTGACTGCCTTTTGCAGTAATTTGTGCCATCCCTTCCAATCCTGATAAAAGAAGGAAAACAAGCAAATAGCTGATAATACGTGTACTCATGATGAAATTATTTTAATGATTTGTTTGTATGCGAAATTAATGAAAAGCCATATAAAAAAAGATCAGCAGCAAAATATATTTTTTGATGATCTTCTCTTTACTCCCTTTCAGGAAGTGAATTTATGGAATTTACTTGCTGATCTTTCGAATGTTAAGTCTTACTGATAAACCAACAGGTCAATGCAGCGGTTTCTCATCCAGCATCTGGTAAGACCGAAACTCATTGGCCGGATAAGGCAACGGCGGCATAACCTTTTCGTTGAATTTCTGCCCTGTTGTGACTTTCAGAACATAGCCGTGTTTTTTCATGCCGGTGTACAGCCACAGCTGACTATCACCTTTCCAGTCTGTTTTGCGAATCTCAACAGTGATCAGGTCTTTGGAACTGCCGTCAGGGACTGCCGACACCCACTGCCAGGCGCCTCTGCCGGATTGTTCATCGGCCTTCAGTTCTTTCTTCCCCTGCCGGATGAGCACTTCGGGAAAATCACCACCTACCGTGTCCGGTTTCAATAGCAAAGCAACCATTTCTATCGTGGAAGTCAAAGTTCTTGACGGGTTGATCGTATAAATGTATTTGTCATCATCTGCTGTGAATTGTGTACTGTATCCCGGTTCCATCACATCAAGCTGATAGTCGGGATGCAGGTCGTTAATACCGATTTTCGTTCCTTCCCGTTCGAGGGTTTCTATTTTCTCGGGATTGAGAAAACGAATATTGTTTTCCCCCTTAATGACCGTATAAGTCAGGGTTGTCCTGTCGGTTTTTAAATCAAAGATGGCTCCGGCCAGCAGTGGCGGACAGGTTTCGTCGAGTGGATAGACATCAAAGATGGCTGTTTCAAAACCGTCCAGATCAAACGTAATTCTGCCTCCCGCCGAATACAATTGCGGGAAAATGTATCTTTTCGGATAGATCTGCTCCACAACCAGGTTGGCTGCATCTTCGGCTATGCCGTAAGCCGGGTCAAGGGTAACGGTCAGACGATCATTCTCAATTTTCGGATTCCTGACAGCAATTACCCCCTTATTGCCTTTAAAATGCACATATCCATAAGTGTTGCCCAGGGCCGGGTTGTCGCCCACCATAAAAGTACCCGACATGATATCAAACCGGCTTTTGGCCCATTTAACAGATTGAGACAGGGCATTCCATTCCGGCTGCGTCAGTTCGTCGGGTGAGATGTAGAATTCCCACATCGAAACCCCACGGGCAAAATAAAGTACCGTGTTGTTGGTGAATTTGTCGATGGGTTCCTCTTTCGAGATATTTTCCAGCCGTCCTTTGATGATGCCGTGTGTCATCAGGTTGGCAACGGGGAACCAGAACTTGCGGATGTGGAAATCGTCAAACAGTGCAAAGTCGCGGTAGGTCATGGCATTGTCGCGGCGGCTGATGGAAGGCACATCGGCAAAAGCATAGTCGGCGGCATCCATCCATATCTGGTTGGCATACTGAACCCACCAGGGACTCAACCATGTTCCCGAAGTGATGTTGAGATAAACATCAGGATTAATGGCCCTTACGGCCTTGCATTTTTCAATGACCGACTCCATGACCGCCCGGCGCGAATGAATGCCAATGGGATGCCCATGGTCAGGTTCGGAGCAGGCAAACTGGATACCATCCCATTTGAAATAGCCCACGTCATCATTTTTCACAAAATCGGTAACCCTTTTCAGGAAAAGTTTGCTGTATTTTTTTCCTGCAAAACAAAGCATGCCTGATGCAGGATCGTTGACATTGCCCGTAACCTCATAACCGTGATTATACATCCATGTCACCCGTTCTTTGTGAAAAGAATAGCCACCCGTAGGGCCGAACCAGATGCCAAGTGCTGTTCCCGATTTGGCCAGCGTGTCGGCAATGGGTTTCATGCCGTGCGGAAATTGTTTTTTGCGTAGTTGCCAGTCGCTTTCATAGATATCCCATCCATCGTCCAGCACAAAGGCATTCAGGTGAATATCATGTTTTTCAATCATATTGGTCTTTATTTCATCCCAGATGCGGAGGACATTTTTTTCGTTCATGACGGCATCTTTGGGAACTTTGGGATAGTCCACCGAGCGCAAGTCATACCAACTATTATACAACGAATAAGGATTGGCAGGAGCCACGCGGATATCTTTCACATAATCGAAGAACCATTTTTTCACATAAGGCTCCGGGGTGATCCCCATAACCATCCAGTTGCTTTCCACGGGTTTATCACCCAATTTTTCTCCGATATATTGATAGCAGTCCGCCCTGATCATTCCTGTGGATGTTTGCACGGCATGATTCACGCTTGTCGGATATTCAATTCCGCCGAAAGCCCCGCCGGTTTTGTTTTTTAATGCAAAGGGTTGTCCGAATTCTCCGGCTTTGACGACTGCCGTTTCTTCCTGTTTCTGACCGCGCTCCACATTAAATGATTCGGAATAATCGAAACCTTCCATGCTGATGGTTATTGTCATATCTTCGGCTGAATTTTCATCTTCAAAGGCCATCCATCCTTTCAGCAGGTTCACCTTCTCAAGATAGTGTCCGTAAAGTTTGGGGTCTTTCAGGATGATTTTTCTCCTGGAATAAAACTCACCGGGCGCCAGTTTGTAGCTCAACCTCAACTGAATGGTGTGGCCTGTCTGATCAAAATACAAATCCAGAATTTTTTCTCCGTTTTTGCTTTCGCTGAGGCTGTGATGGTTGAAAACAAAATCTTTTTTGGTGAGATGAGCCGGATTGTCCGCATTATTCCTTGTTCCCGGTGTCCGGTCATACCAACGGTTCCACATAACCTCCAGTTCAAAATTGCCGTCAGTAACTAGAAAATTTGAAGGACGGTTATTATATTTTTCAGTCCACCGTTCAAGGCTTTGCAATGTGTCCGATAAAAGCTGGTTGTCCTTGATGACAATGCTCTGTCTGACCATATTGTTTTGCAAAACAAATACAGTGGCACCGTCTTTTTCATAAGTGGAAAAAGTTACCTGTGCCTGTGAGCCGGCAACCGCCAGCAGAAACAGGATGACAAGTGAGATAAAATTCTTTTTCATGGGTTGTTTATGTTTACAGTTTTAAAATTTCTAAATAATTCCTGAATATCCGTTTCCAAATAAGTTCTGTGTCACAGTTTCCTGAAGTACATTGTGTAAGAAATTTCGGATTTTGTCATTGGTTAATTGGTCATTGTTTAGCAATTAGACATTAGGTTAATTAGGTCAATTGTTTGTTAATGATATCGTTCAGTTTATCCTCATTTTCAATGATGTACTCCAACAGTTTAATCTGGGTGCGCGTACGTACCAGATTGTGCTCGGGGTAGGCCGTTTTGTAATAAATATCACCGTTCAGGTAATCAGTCAGAAAACGGAGCGCCTGTTCGTAAATGATGCTTTTGGCTCCGGTTAACAAAGTTTCTTTTTCTATTCCCGTCAGGTCGTTTTTCAAAGGTTCAAGATATCCTTTGGTGAGGGCTTCAAAATGATCCAAACGGAAAACGACTTTCTGTGGGTCACGTTCATCTTCGGCTGCGGGAGAAGTAAAAGTGCGCACCATGTCGCCGTAGTCGTGCATGATAACCCCCGGCATCACCGTGTCGAGATCAATCACCAGGATTTGGTCTTCTGTAAAAAGGATGTTGTTGATCTTGGTGTCGTTATGTGTGATCCTTTTCGGCAGATCAGGGGCTGCCGACTCGAACTGCTCAACAATAAAAATGTATTCTTCCGACCGTTTGATTTCGGCTTTGGCCTTTTCCAGCCGTTCTTTATCAGCGGTTGTCAGCGATTCTTTAAAAGCTTTATGCCGCCGGGGCAGGTCATGGAAATTGATAATGGTGTCACCAAAATGCTGTTGGGGCAGAGTGTTCAGGAATAATTGAAATTTCCCCATGGCTTTGGCTGCCTGATAGGATATTTCAGGGTCTTTTGCTATTTCGTGGGAAACGGCGTCTGGCAGCAGCTCGGCCACCCGCCAGGCATAACCTTCTTTATCAATAAAATGGAATTTCCCGGAAGTCGTTTTGTAAAGCGCCGGCGTCAACCGTATCCCTTTTTGTTTCTGGTAATCATCAATGGCATTGAAAAGGATTTCATAATTGGCCACCAGTTCCGGGATACGGAAAACATTTTTATTGACCCGCTGGAGAATATATTTTTCCGCGACTGTTTCAAGCAGGTAGGTATCGTTGATGTGCCCGTTCCCGAAAGGTTTGTAGCTCAATAATCTTTCACCACTGAAAAATTGACTAAATATTTCTTCCAATACTTTAATAGGATTTTGTTTTTAAAATTGAAACATTATTGGTTTTTCTCTGTGGTCCTCCGTGGCTTCTTTGTGTCGCTCTGTGTAATAACTATATCACAGAGAGCCACAGAGCTATCACCGAGACTCACAAAGAATTCATGAATTATAATAGTAATATCATGTGTAAAAATAAATATTCTTTTTAATCTTTCCACAGATTTTCCGGATAAATCCCTTCCTCCACCAGTTGTCTGATCTTTTCGATAGTTACCGGTTTATCTTCCTGATAAGTAACTCCAAACCACTGGTCTTCACTGGTCAGCATACGACAGGTGGCTTTGCCGGATTTGATGAGATTGTTCACCACTGTGGGAATGTAAAACTCCGCTTTCAACTGGTCGGCGTTTTCCGCAATGAATTTTCTGAAATCCTCTTCCGACTGCTTAAAATATTTCGGCGTAAATCCCCAGAAGTTCATAGATACTACTGCATCTTCATCAATAACCTGTTCTTCACCTTCGTCTTCAAAAACCACCACATCATCTTTTCGGCGGATGCTTGTGCGTTCCACCACATCAGTCAGGAAACCGCTGATTACCCGGCACACACCGCGGGACACAGTTCCATGCTCCGACAAAGTGTTTTTCAGTTTGTAGCCCACCATAGCATACCCGGTATCGTCGTTTTTGCTTTTATTGAGAAAACCGGCAATCAGTTGGTAGGCATGTCTGCCGTAAAAGTCGTCGGCATTGATGACGGCAAACGGTTCATTAATAAACTCTTTGGCAACCAGCACGGCATGTCCCGTACCCCAGGGTTTGATGCGTTCGTGATTAAATTCAATACCTTCGGGGATGTTGTCTAATTCCTGAAGGATAAATTCTGTTTCAATTTTTCCTTTCAGCCGTGGTTCGTAAATTTCTTTGAAATCGTCAATGATCTTCGGATTCAGCACAAATACCACTTTGCCGAAACCGGCCCGGATGGCATCGTAAATGGAATAGTCAATAATACTTTCGCCGGAAGGGCCCACTTTATCCATTTGTTTCACTCCGCCGTAACGGCTTCCGATGCCTGCGGCAAGAATTAACAGTGTAGGTCTCATTATGTTATCTGATTTTTTACGGTTTGAATTTGAGGGGGCAAGGTATAAAAAAATATATGTTATTTCACCTCATTAAAAATGGCATCCGGCTTGGAAATCTTAAAGAATTTTACTTAATTTCGTATAAAAGAAAAACGACCAAAAGTTAAAGAAAATGAAAAAGTTATCTATCCTTCTCGTACTTATCGGCATCAGTGCTCTTTTCATAATCCAGTGCAAGAAAGAACAAGAACCTTCGTGTGTCCCCACGGCATGGTATCAGGATCATGATGGCGACGGACGGGGAAACCCGGATCTGAAAAAAATGGCCTGTGAAAAACCCGACGGCTATGTGGCCGACAGCACAGACAAAAATGACAACTGTGCTGAAACGCAGTATTTTCAGGATACCGACGGTGACGGCAGAGGCAACCCCAATGTGTTCGTGTGGGAATGCAAGAAACCCGATGGTTACGTGACCGACAGCACTGATGTGGACGACACCTGTGTGGAATCCATGTTTTATGAAGATGCCGACGGCGATGGTCTCGGCAATCCCAATGTGTCACAATTTGTGTGTGAACAGCCACCCGGCTATGTTTCAAACAAAAATGACGATGATGACAGCGCACCCTGCGAAAAGAAAACCTTTTACGAGGATGCCGATGGCGACGGACTTGGCAATCCGCTGGTATCCATTGATACCTGTCTGCAACCGGTAGGATATGTGACCAATAGCAGCGACCTCGATGACCTTTCCGTTTGTGACCAGGTTCCCCTTTACAGGCCAACATCCCCCGAACCTTTGGTTTTTGCCGTCGTCGGTGACCTCGGTGCCGAAGGTACTGTGGAAGAAAGTGTGGCCAACCTGATCAAAAGCTGGGACCCCGCATTTATCATTACTTGTGGAGACAACGACTATGTAACAAACGGGACGCAATTTGACGGTTATGATCGCGGAATAGGACGCTACTTCCATGAGTACATTTATAATTATCATGGCATACACGGAGAGGGATCGGATACGTGGCGGTTTTTCCCCACCATAGGTGATCATGACGGAAATGGCTGGGATGCATCGTCTTTTGGTCTTGACAATTACATGGACTTTTTCTCCCTCCCCAATCAGGTTTTGCCCGGTGATTTCAACACCGGCCATGGAAGGTATTATCAATTCAGATGGGGAGATGTTCATGTTTTTGTGTTGAATGCCTGGAACTGGAGTCTGGCGGAACCCGATGGTGCGGATAAGGACTCAAAACAGGCAGAATGGCTTAGGGAGCAGGCATGTGCTTCCGACGCATTATTTAAAATCGTCATCTCTCACTGGCCACCATACGGTTCGAATAAACATTGGCATGAAGGTGACAGTCAGCATCTCAGGGACTGGCGTTGGAAAGCCATGGGTATTGACGTCCTGTTTGCGGGAAATGATCACGGATATGAAAAGGTGGTGCTGCCTGACGGTTACAAATACAAAGGCATAAACAACGGAGGTTTCTATTGTATCACAACAGCAGGCGGAGGGGCAACAATCTATCAGTGCAGCGAACCGTATCATCCGGGAAGTGAAGTAAGGTATGCCGGTCATGGTGCCTCAAGAATAACAGTTACCGGTAATTCATTTACACAGGAATTTATTGCTCCGGACGGAACGGTGATTGATAGTTGGACAATAACCAGGTAAGGTTATTTTTTAAAGTGCCGGTAATTTCAAAAAACTGTTTATATTTACAATGGTGATAGGCAATTTAATATTCATGAGATAAGTATTGTAAACAACATAAAATATTTTAAAAATGGAAAAAATACTCATCCTTTTTTTAGCTCTTGGCATTGGGGTTCTGTTCATAACCCAATGCAAAAAGAAAGAGCCGCCATGTGTTGAAACGGCATGGTATCAGGATCATGACGGCGACGGACGGGGAAACCCTGATATGAGAAGAATGGCTTGTGAACAGCCCGAAGGTTACGTGGCCGACAGTACGGATACCGATGATACATGTGTCGAATCGTATTTTTACGAAGATGCTGACGGTGATGGCAGAGGCAATCCCGACGTAAGTGTTTTTGTTTGTGACCGCCCAAAAGGATATGTGACTGATAGTACGGACGCAGACGACACATGTGTTGAATCCATGTTTTATGAAGATGCCGACGGCGACGGCCTGGGGAATCCCGATGTGTCACAATTTGTGTGTGAACAGCCCCCCGGCTATGTCTCAAACAATGATGACGATGATGACAGCACACCCTGCGAAAAGAAAACTTTTTACGAGGATGCCGACGATGACGGACTGGGAAATCCTTTGGTTTCCGTTGATACCTGCTTCCAGCCGCTGGGATATGTGACCAATGCCGGTGACCCCGATGACCGGTGGGTATGTGACAATGTACCGTATTTCCGTTCCACGTCTTCCGAACCGCTGGTCTTTGCCATCGTGGGCGACCTGGGCGATGAGGGTAATGTTGAAGAAAACGTGGCCAACCTGATAAAAAGCTGGGATCCCGCTTTTATTGTAACATGCGGTGACAATGATTATGCTACCGACGGCAGGAAATTTGACGGGTTCGACCGTGGCGTGGGACAGTATTTCCATGAATACATTTACAATTATCACGGCAAATACGGAGAAGGTTCCGACACCTGGCGCTTCTTTCCGGCAATTGGCGACCACGACGGGGGCGACTGGCAGTCACCATTCAGTATTGAGAACTATATGGATTTCTTTTCATTACCCAATCAGGATTTACCGGGCGGTTTCAATACCGGGCATGGCAGATATTATCAGTTCAGGTGGGGTGATGTACATTTCTTTATTTTGAATACCTGGGACTGGGATGTGGCGGAGCCCGACGGCGCCGGTAAAGATTCAAAACAGGCCCAATGGCTGCAGGAACAGGCTTGCGCTTCCGATGCTTTGTTTAAGATTGTTATTTCCCATTGGCCGCCATACGGCTCCAACAACCATTGGCAGGGTGGAGCCGGTCACTATTTAATGGACTGGAGATGGATTGCCACGGGCATTGATATTTTGTTTGCAGGGAATGATCACGGATATGAAAAAGTAGTACTACCCGAAGGATTCAAGCACAAAGGTGTTAATAACGAAGGATTTTATTGTATCACAACTGCCGGCGGAGGCGCCACATTGTACCAACACCGGGAACCGTATCACCCGGGCAGCGAAGTCAGAATCTCCAAACACGGGGCGTCAAAGATCACAGTAGTCGGAAATACGTTGACACAGGAATACATCAGCCCTGACGGGACAGTGCTGGATAGCTGGACAATAACGAAATAAAAGTATAACCATATTTTCTTTAGAGACATTTTTACCCATTTTTTAAATGGATAACTGTTTTTTTGATCTTATAAAAGAATTGTAAATAACTTTTGAAAACTGTTCAAATCCATTCTCATTTTATATTTTACTTTTGTTTTATGAAGGCTATCGCCTGATAATTATTGATGACTTCTACATAAAAAATTAAAATTCAGTTTGTTCAGTGGAATCCCTGATAAAACAATATCTGAAAAATTTAACCGACACATTCAACAGAGGAGATGCACGGGAGGAGAGCTATTACAAGCATCTTGATGAATTGATAAAACAATATGCAAACTTACGGAGCATCAAAAATGTTGACGTCACTATACTTCCCAAGAAAACCGAAGCCGGCAACCCGGATTTCCGTATCTGGGACGGGAAGAGCCACATTACAGGTTATATTGAAGCCAAGGACCCTTCGATTACAAACCTTGACCACATTGAACGGTCGGAACAATTAAAACGCTACACTACAACGTTCCCCAATGTCATTCTTTCCAACTTCTTTGAATTTCGTCTTTACAGGAATGGCGAACGTATTGCCCGTGTGATGATAGGACGACCGGTTATTGCCCAAAGAATGCAAACCGCTCCTCCGGTTGAAAATGTGGATGAATTTGAAAAATTGCTTGAGCAGTTTTTCTCTTTTTCATTACCAGCTGTCAGGAATGCCAAATCGCTTGCGGTTGAACTGGCCAAACGCACACGCTTTTTAAGGGATGAAGTTATTTCGGTGGAAATAGCAGAAAACGGAAGTAAAGGACACAGACAAATCATCGGGTTTTATGAGGCATTTAAAAAATATCTTATCGGGACATTAACCGAAAAACAATTTGCAGACCTCTATGCTCAAACCATTACTTACGGGCTGTTTGCTGCGCGAACACGCGCCAACGGTGAATTTAACAGGCGGCTGGCGTTTGATTATATTCCGCACACGATTGGTATTTTACGCGATGTGTTCCGTTTTATTTCATTGGAAGACCCGCCGAAATCGTTGCAGATCATCGTTGATGACATTGCTGAAATATTAAATGCTGCTGATGCCGGTAAAATTTTACACGAATATCAGAAAACGGGAAAAGGCAGAGATCCTATCATCCACTTTTACGAAACATTTCTGGCTACTTACGATCCTGACATCAGGGAACGCCGGGGAGTTTATTACACACCGGAACCGGTTGTCGGTTATATTGTCCGTGCCATTCATTCCCTCCTTAAAACCAACTTTGCTTTGGTTGACGGCCTGGCCAGCCAAGGCGTAAAACTGCTCGACCCGGCAGGTGGCACGCTGACTTTCCCGGCGGAAGCCATTTGTGTTGCGGCCGAAGAATTCAAAGAAAAATACGGCGAGGGTGGCATCCATCAATGGATTAAGAATCACATACTTCCTGATTTTTATGCTTTTGAGCTCATGATGGCACCTTACGCTATCGGACATTTGAAAATGGGATTTGTTCTGGAGGAAATGGGATATAAACTGGAAGAAGATGAGCGGTTTCAGCTTTACCTGACCAATACACTCGAAATGGAAGAAATTGAAACTATTGCCATTCCGGGGTTAAGCTCATTAAGCGATGAAAGTCATCTGGCCGGTGAAATAAAAAGAAACCGGGAAATTCTGGTCATTCTTGGGAATCCGCCTTACAGCGGTCATTCTGCGAACAAAAACGAATGGACTGAGAAACTTCTTAAGAAAGACAATGTTGACGGGGTGAATATTCAAAGTTATTATAAAGTGGATGGTCAACCGCTTGGAGAAAAAAATCCCAAATGGCTTCAGGATGATTATGTTAAGTTTCTCCGGTTTGCCCAATGGAAAATTGAAAAATCAGGGGAAGGCATTGTTGGTATGATCACAAACCACAGTTATCTTGACAATCCTACGTTCAGGGGTATGCGTCAAAGTTTAATGAAAACTTTCGATGAAATTTACATTCTTGATCTTCATGGCAACAGCTTGAAAAAAGAAACAACCCCTGATGGCGGGAAGGATGAAAATGTTTTTGATATCCGGCAGGGAGTGGCCATTGCATTGTTCATAAAAAACAAAAATCCGGAAAACTCATCTGTATTTCATCAGGATTTATACGGTTTCAGGGAAGATAAATACAACTGGCTTGAGAACAATGATTTCAAAAATAAAATTTACAAACAAATTAATCCTCAAAGTCCATACTATTTTCTTGTTAAAAGAGATACGGATAAAATCAGGCAGTATTTAACATGGAAAAAAGTAACTGAGATATTTCCGGTTAACAGCGTAGGAATTGTCACGGCAAGGGACAAACTAACTATCCGGTGGAGTGAAAATGATATTTGGAAAACGGTGATGAATTTTTCAAAACTGGATACGGACATAGCAAGACAGGCCTATAATCTTGGGAAAGATGCTAAAGACTGGAAAGTGAAATCAGCACAAGATGATTTAAAAAGTAGCGGGCCTGAAGCAAGTAAAATTCAACCGTTACTTTACCGACCATTTGATATCAGATACACTTATTACACAGGGAAAAGCAGAGGGTTCCTTTGCAGACCACGTTCGGAAGTCATGAATCACATGCTGGAAAATAATATTGGACTGACTATCGGAAGGGCAGGACATGTTGTTGGACTTGAGCATCTTTGGAATCTGGCTTTTATATCTGAAAACATTATTGACTTAAACCTGTTTTATCGTGGTGGTGAGTTATTGTTTCCTCTTTATATTTATCCGCAAAACCCACATAAAAAAACTTCCATCGGTTCGACTATCATGATGGCATTTGAGCCTAAACCTTCTTATACAAAAAAACCGAATATTGTACCTTATGTTTTTGAAAGTTTAGCAAAAGCATTTGGTAAAAAACCTTCCCCCGAAGATATTCTCTATTACATTTATGCTGTTTTGTACAGCAATATCTACCGGGAAACTTATGCCGAGTTTTTAAAGATTGATTTTCCCAGGGTACCTTTCACTGCTGACCATAAATTATTCAAAATATTGGGAAAGCTCGGTAAAAAGCTGGCCGATATGCATTTATTGCATAGTCGTGATCTTGATCCACCAATTGCCAGATACCAGGGTATGGGTTCAAATGACCGGATAGAGAAAATAACCTACAAAGAAAATTTGCAGCGGATATACATCAACTCCGACAAGTATTTTGAAACTATCCAGCCGGAAGTATGGAACTATCACATCGGTGGTTATCAGGTGCTCCACAAATACCTGAAAGACCGGAAAGGCAGAATCTTGGAAGATGCCCCGAAATATTGCCGGATTGTCACGGCCATCGCCAAAACAATTGAGATTCAGAAAGAAATTGATAAATACTATCCTGAAGTAGAAAAGAAACTTATTCAGCTATAAGTTCAAAATCCTCTTTCCTGTTTACCATGTATCCTTCATCCACTCGTAAGGTTTTCGTTTGATCCACTGGGCACGGGTGAAATCGGGGAAGTCCTGTACTTCGCCATTGTTGGCAATGGACATTTCCGACAGGGGCGTAATGGCGCTCCATGCGGCAGCATCATAGGCATCCAGCGGCGGGGCAATGTTCCGTTTGGCCGATTCGATGAAGGCATTCAGCACGAAAAAGTCCATGCCGCCGTGACCGGCGCCTTTGGCATCATCGCCGTATTTCTGCCAGAGAGGGTGGTCGTATTTTTTCAGCCATTCGGTGGCATCGTCCCAGCGGTGCAGTTCCGATATTCCTTCAATGTAAATCCTGTTTCCGTCCACCTCCCAGAGGCCGTTTGTGCCCTGCACCCGGAAACCGAGCGAATAAGGGCGCGGCGAGTTGGTGTCGTGGGTGACGATGATGGTTTCACCGTTGGCCGTTGTAATGGTGGAGGTGACCACATCACCCAGCTTCCATTTCAGTTTGGCGTTGGGATTATCAGGGCCACCGTGGTCAACAATGTATTTATGCAGCCCGCGTGATTTGGTGGCTTGCGAGGTGATTGAAATAAACCGGTTTCCGCGGTTGATATTTGTGTAAGCAGCAATAGGCCCGATACCGTGTGTAGGATAAAGGTCAGCATTGCGTTTCAAACTGTGCAGCGTACGCCACTGGGCTTCGCTGGTGGCTTTTTCACCAAACAATACGCCACCACCATAGGGTTGCATGCCGTTGTTGAATTTAACTTCACGCAGGTCGTGCTGATAGCCGCAGCGAAAATGTAGCAACTCCCCGAAAACATTTTGTCTGACCATGTTTAATACGGCCATCACGTCACGCCGGTAATTCACATTTTCCAGAATCATCATGTGGGTGCCGGTTTCCTCGTGGGTGTTCACCAGGTCCCAGCATTCCGCCATTGAAGTGGCGGCCGACACCTCGGTTCCTGCATATTTTCCTGCTTTCATGGCATCCACTGTCATGGGTGTGTGCCACAACCACGGTGTGGAAATGATTACGGCGTCTACTTTATCAAGCGCCAGCAGGTTTTGATAGTCATAATCATCCTTTCCGAACTCTTCGGCTTTTTTCTGTCCGGCATTCTTGATAAGTTTCTGACAAAGTTCCAGCCGTTTGGGGTCAATGTCGCAAATGGCGGTTATTTCCACATCATTGCGGTTCAGGGCGTTTTCCAGGTGCATGGTTCCGCGAAGGCCGACACCGATAAAACCAAGCCGTAATTTCGAGTCAGTGGCTTTTTTACCAAAAACAACAGATGGAGCAATGGCCAGTCCGGCCCCGGCAATGGCGGTTGTTTTGATAAATTCACGTCTTTTGATTACCATAATGTCTATTTTGAAGGGGTTAACTTTTCGGGAACTGCTTCTATCAACAGGTGCCCTTGAAAAGCTGTTTCAATCTCATTTTTTCCTGGCGTCAGGTTATCAATCTTTTCATCATCCACATAATTGTTGATGGTGTATGCCCTGGAAGCGTCAAGTCCGCGAAGGGTGATTTTGCCGTTCCAGTTGTCTGTATAAAAGGCATAATAAAGTGTATCACCCTTTTTGATCACATGAGTTTCCGGCTTGTCAAAACCAATATCATAAAGCCAGCCGAGATATTCTCCTTTTGAAAGCATCATGTTATTGTACATATCAAACCATTTTTTCCAGACCTTTTCCTTTTCCGGTGTCAGCAGGTAACTGCCTTCGGCATACGGATTGTCGGCAGGCCAGGTGAATTTGGTTCCCAGCACGGCGCCCACGCCAAACGAACTGGCAAAATCATCTCCGTTGTCGCTTAACTCAACATGATCTCCGTAATAGGCCAGGCCGGGATTGATGGCGTGATAAACCTTACCTTTCAGCCGGATTTGCCACGATGATAAAGGATCAGAAGAAACGGCCTGGTTCATTCCTTGTATGTTGTAAAACGACACGCAACAACCGCAGGGGCAATTCTCAATAACGGCATCTTTTTTCTTTTCCATTCCTGTAGTGTACACTGTTTTAAAAAAGTCAGGCAGTTTCCAGGGTGCTTCGTCCGGGTTATCCAGGTCATGCTTCCAGTTGTAATCGGGCGGAACCGCATTCATGTGCTGGCCGTCCATTTTCAGTCCGTCGAAATCCCATTCATCGAAAAAAAGGTTCAGCACTTTCTGTGTCTCACGGTAAGTGATATCCGCTACCGGCGACATATAATAAGCATTCCACCAGGTGATAAAACGGGGGCTTGTGTCCTCGTTCAGAAGCAGAATGTCATCATAGTGATTGTTCCACAAAGGCATACAGGGGTCCAGTGCAAGCGGCGCCCACCACAGTTTGGCTTTCAGCCCGTTGTCATGGATTCTACGCACCATCTTTTTCATGGTCAGGTTACCTTCCGGAAAACGTTTGGTGTCCACATTCCAGTCGCCTTCACCTTTTTGATACCCGTCGTCAATGACCACCCATTTAATTCCCAGTTCTTTCACTTTGGGCAGTGTTCCGGCAACTTCATCCATCGTGAACTTCCGTTCATAGCCCCATGCACACCAGATGGGCTCATAAGCCGTTTCGGGAGATTCCGGGAACATGATGCCTTTTTTTTGCATTAGCGTTGAATATTCCCGCAATGTATTGAAAACATCACCGTGGTGGATCAGTACAAATGTCTCGGGGAGTGTAAGGGTTTCCCCTGCTTTCAGTTCAATGCCGGAATTTTCCACCCACAACTCGGCATAGTTCTTATTATCCATTTTAACAGGAACAGACAACAACTCCGGGTGCAGGGAGGTATGCCCGACCGCCAGCCCGATATCTTTTCTCCACAAATCGGAAACAGGAATGCCACCACCGTAATCGGTGTTGTTCATGCCCATGTAATTCTGCTGGTAAAAACCTTTTTTTACCGGGAGTATCCAGTCCGCCCGGGCTTCGGTGGACTGCCCCTGAAACGACCAGAAAACGGTATCGTTGTTTTGCAGGATACGGTAATTATTGCTGATCCATTTTTTGATATTCAGGTCTTCCTTTCCTTTGTTGTGATAGCGAACATCAAACAAAGCCATGCCGGGAAAATTATCATATACCTTTATCGTCAGAAGTTTTTCGATATTCAGCCCCTTGTTGTTAAAAGCACCGGTAAAAGAATAGGCCGTTCCTGTGCCGATGTTGTCACTGATCTTTTTCCTGTCATATGAGATTCTTTTAAAATCAGTTATCTCTCGGTCATTGATAACCAGATATTCCGAAGGAAGATTGCCCGCTGAAAGCGGAGTTTTTAATTTTTCTTTGTTGCCGACCGAGGTTTGCAGGAAATCATCCACTTTCAGGATCAGGTTTCCGTTTGTGATGGTTGTGCTTTGTTCGTTGCAACCGGATAATGAGATCATCATGATCAGACTACCCAACAGAAAAAACATTGAAATTCTTTTCATGATCATTGGCTTTGCTGGCCGGATATTTTTTTCAGTACTATTCGACCAATAGTTTTTTTGTCGCTACCCCTATGCCGTCATTGACCGAAACAAGATACAGGCCCCTTGAATAATTCGACAACTGAATAGCCGTTTCTTTTTTGAACAATCCCGAATAAAGCATTTGCCCGGTTAAATCAAATATATTGACCTGTTTTGATTTATCCGTTTCACTTTTCAGAATGATACTACCGTTTTGCCTGACGGGATTGGGGAAGATCAAAAATCCCGTTTTTTTGCTTTTTTCTCTGATACCGAGAAAATTTTCTGTTCCAAGATATTCGATGGTCTGTCCTTTGACCAGACGGTCTGATTCTATGGTCAGTTGCGGATTGTCGCCACCGGCAGCCACGGGACAGGCAATGGAATCTCCCGGAACAAGGAATTTCAGGGAAACCGGCGACCGTACTCCGTCCACGGTCACATAAGCATCGTAATAGATAGGCGCTACTCCCACATTTTTAACTGTCACCACCGAGGAGTCCTGTTTTGATAAGAAGGAAACGATTTTGAACATATAGCCCGAAGCCATGCTTGCTTGCTTTATCCGTGAGGCAGTTTGATATTCCGGCTGATCGTTACCGATGATGAAAGTGATATGAAATTCTCCGGCAAAATACTCGTAAGGTTTCCCGTAAGGGCCGTCGGGCCAGTCAAGCACATGTCTCTGGTCATAATTGGTATAGTAGCTGAACTCGCCTCCCGCAGGCGAGGTTTTGTAACGATCGCTGCCAAAAAATTTCCAGCTTTCGGTATTGTATTCACCGGGCTCACCAAACCCCTCATGCATGAAAGAATCATCAAAGTTGCCGAACCGGATTTCAAGCAACTCGGGTTTTTCCTTAAAGGGAGAATAGGTATCGTCTGCCGCATCGATGGAGATCATGTATGGTGTTACGAGAAAAGTAGTATCCATGTGATAGAAAAAACTTTCCTGAAATTCTTTTGACGGAAAGGTAACCCCAAGTTCAAAAGGACCGTCATAAATGTGATATTCGGCCCACAGTCCGAATCCTGTTTCCAGAAAAGCAATCCTCGGGTCGTTGTCGTATTTTTCGGCAAACTTTGTGTAAAATTCCAGTGTGAAGTCCTGCAACTCCTGGCTGGTCCAGTCTGGAAACCAGGTTGTTTCACCTTCGGATATGCCTTCGGTTTCGTGGTAATCGGGCATGGCCTTGATGTAATCCGGCACGGCGGTTTCTTCTCCCACATACACATACCTGAACCTGAAAATGGCCTGGTGGCCCCGAGAAGCAATGCGGTTCAGTTTGCTTTCCACAGGCGTCCAGTCATATACGCCTTTTTCTTTCACGACGTCATTGTAAAGCATGTAGGAAAATTCCAGCGAAATGGCTTCTTGAGCTACATCCTGATGTTGTCCGTCCCAAAAAACGATACCGGTCATGGGCTGCACATGCGTAATGCTGCTGTTTATTTTGATTTCCTTGAAATCATCCTGGGCAACCAGCCTGGTTCCCGAAATGGTTAACGCCGTTAGTAAAAGAACGGCAGCGTAAAATTTTGATATGGGTAGATTCATTTTTTCTTTGTTTAACTGTCTTCTTCAAATGCCAAAACAAACATGGAGATGACGGCGAGTGCCATTCCGACAAGAATAATATAATGCGGGAAAACCTGATACAGGAACAACGAGATCACCACGGTGATCACCGGCGCCACGGCATTGGTCAACGGGCTGACAATAATGGCTTTCCCGTACCGGAAAGCATAAACGATGGTCAGCGCCCCTACCGAGTTTAAAATCTGGATTGCAAAAGCAAGGTAAGGCCCGTCATATCCCCAGTTGATGACTTTTGAAAAGTCGGTCATCCAGATGGCTATGGGCGAAAGTAACAGGCCCGTGATCATCATGTAAAAGAAAATGCTTTCGGCTTTCATGGTTTTGTTGGCAAAACGCATGAAGTAGGCTTGCAGGCCCCAGGCAAGAAAAACCAGCAGAGCATAAACAAGCCACAGATAACCGAAAAATTTTCCCTCGGGGTCCTGGTATGATAAAAACGGAATAGCCAGTAATGCCAGAATGATTCCAATCCAACCCCTTGCCGAAGCTTTTTCTTTTAAAAAAATGACGGATAACAAAATGGTGACTACCGGCGAAAGTGATATAATAGGAAAAATCAGATACGCCGGCCCCTCCATGATGGCACCCGTAAATAAGATCAACTGCCCGCCGGCGCCAAGGAAACCAATGATCGCACCATACAAGATTGATTTTTTATCTGTTTCCAGTTTCCAGTTAATGTTCTTCAGGGCAAATAATGCCGGAATGATCATGGTGAGCGACCAGACCACATAGATCAGGGTAGCCGGAAAACCGTTTTTTTCAGGCAAAGAGATCAGCGCTCCCCACACACCCCAGAAAAGGGTGGTAACCAGCGCATAAACCAACCAGTGTTTTTTATTCATTTCCAATTTCAACTTTTAAAATAACCCGGGACTTCCGGAAAAACCGGAAGCCCGGGAAACCATTATTAACCAAAACTTACCCCACAAGAAAAATACTTGTTTTCTCTTACCAAATCTTCTACAATGTTATTGTTGCACTACTATTTTTTTTACCATGAATGTCTTGCTCCCTGTGACTTTCAGCAAATAGACCCCTTGCTTTATTCCTTCGGCATTGATGTCAATGCTTCGTCTGTCAACAACAAGTCCTTTGTATAATGTATTGATCTTTTTTCCGGCGAGTGAAAACAACTCCAGCGTAATTGAATCCGGTGTTTTCAGATCAATGTCAATCGTCGCCTTATTTTTCACGGGATTGGGATAAACATTGATATTCCCGCTGTTTTCTTTGAAAGAATTAATTCCCACAAAGCCCGGCTTCATCCATTTGGTTTTTGTGTATGCCGACCTTAAAATGCTTTTATATGCATACATTCTGTAATAATAAATATGACTGCTGTCCACATCGTTATCGAGATAAAAAGATATTGCACTTTCCACTTCTGCAATTACCGTGAAGTTCAGACTATCATCTACCGAGCGTTCAATCACATAAGCGTCAGGATTAGTATTGTGAAGCCATTTTATTTTGATGCGGTGGTAGGGGGATTCCACAGATACTTTCAAATCAAAATTTTCAGGAGGCAACAGGGTTTCAAGTTTCATATAAGCAAAACATTTGCCGTTGCCCCAAACGTCGTGTCCGTTTATTATCGCCGATGCAGTGAAATAATCAATTGTGTCCAGACCGATATCCGAAAAATCAATCCCCCCTTCCAGAAATTCAGGGGAAGAAGCAACACGAACGACTTGCTGAAAGCTCCATTGCCCATCCTGATAAGCAAAAAGCGAATCGTTGCTGATCATATACTCAAACCCTGGCAGGCCGTCAATATTGAAAGACAACCGGTAACTTTTCAGAGTGTCATCAGGCATTTCCAGACTATAAAACAATGTGTCGATGGTATTGAAAAAACGAACGGTCTGTAATGTAGGCCCCTGAATACCGGTAGCCACCGGCTGACATAAATTCCAGTCATCGGGGTTGCCGTCAATCTGCAAATAAATGTATTCCTGTTCGCCACTTTCGGTATTTACTTCAACAGGAGCTGACCACCCGGAAACCTGATCACCGGATTGATACCTTACCCGGTACACGTATTGCGTTCCTGCTTCAAGATTGTTATCCTGATAGCTGATATGATTATTTGGAAAAGTACTGATCGCAGCATAATTCACGCCATCGGAAGAACGTTCCATGGTGGCATAAACCTCCCGTGAAAATATATTGCGATTCCAGTACAGTGTATTGGTGTTACCCGAACTTTTGACTGCAAGAGCAGGTGACGCGAATAATACATTCCGATCAATGAGCGGTACATCTTTTCCGTCTTCGGGAATGTCAATACCCGGCGTGAGGAGATTATCAACAGCCACACGGTATTTTTCACCCAGCAAAACAGCAGACAAATCGTTGATTGACACGGCAATTTCATTCACAGAATTATTTCCGGAGTAGTTCACATCTGCACCCGGAATTTCTGCCCAGTCAGCCTGGTCATTGTCGAAATAAAATAATTTACAGCAGGTTAACTTGTAATCATAATCCGAAAGGGGTGAATTGATTCTATTGTCAGCATCAATATAAAATACGGAAGAATCGCTGATATCCAGTCCGCTGACCATTATGTAGAGTGTGTCGGGACTGTTCCACGCCTTCAAAATCCGGAGGTTCTGATTTCCGGTATAATAAGCGGCAGGAATTGCTTCCCAGTCACTGTCGTTTCCGTCAACAACAATGGAAATGTTTTGAGGTGGGATGCCGTTTTTTATTTTGAAAAAGTTTCCCCCGTTATATACGTCTGATGTGTTATTGCCAACCGTCAGTGTATGGTTCAGATTGTTGTAACCTGTTGTTTCATTCCACACACTTTCATTGGCCAGCCGGACGGAATAGGAAGGATTGTCTTTGATGGTTCCGTGGGCATCAGCAATGTTAAAGTAAAGGTCATAATCGCCGGTTTCCATATCCTGCGGCAAACCACAGGCCAGGTCAATCCGGATGGTGTCGCCAACTGGCCAATAACGAAGGTCGCTGACGGGATTGAGGACATATTCTTTTTTGGTGGTTTTATGGCGGAGGATGATTTCTGTAACCATCGGGGTTACCAAATTGGCAAATCCGTCGTTGATCAGTTTAAGCTTAAACAGGAAGGTTCCGCCGGCATTGCTTTCGTTGGTATATTCACCATTGATAAGCTGGAAACGGTAACCTAATTTCTTTTTGACTTCGGGGAAACATCCCTCTTCTATCCAGTCGTTCAGTACGCCGGGATGATAATCGCGGTTGAGGTATGTCCAGTGAAATCTTTTTAATTCTTTTAAAGCATTTTCGCAATGGGAATAAGAACTCTGGCCACAGGTCTCTCCACCCATATTGGTGAATCTGGTATCTTCGGCGAGGTAGGGCTTTTCAATCGTAGAATCGATGTAAGTCCCCATATCCGATGATGTGGCGAGGAAACAGTCATTGTGATGTGAAATCCGTGCAATTCGCGTATTTTGGAAGGCCTCGTCAGCCGTAACGGGAACATATTCATCCATTTCCATCAAATGCTTTTTGTAATTGGGTGTTCTGACATTGACCTGTATTTCCAAGGGCAGGACATCAAGCAAAGCATCCACAACAGCCCTGCGGTCAACCCAGTTCTCGTCAGTTATGACGCCGGGCATTTTCGAAAAGTAGTCAGTGTAATACCATTCACCCCAGGCACCGATAAATCCGGCCTGAAAAGTCAGGATCACATCATCGTTGGCCTGTAAAACAGGAGCCAGTTGCCTGATGTGTTTTAAGACAATATCGAGTGGGGCATCGCCATAAGGTTTTGTTGTTTTGGCCGTATAACGAAATCGCGGGATCATTTTCAGTCCGGCATTGCGGACATTGTCAAAGTCGCGCTGAATGTTCCACAAGTACCACACAGGCAGAACAGTATCCCTGAATTCATCGATATGATATTCCCTGAAAACCAAGGTTATTCCTTCCTGGGGATATTGCGAGATAGTTCCCGGATCAAGTGTATTATCAGCATGATAAAACCCTCTTCCCGGATTGGGGAAATCCGAGTCATCAGCCGGGTACTCCACAAACGAAGTGTTTTGGGCTGACAAACTGAAAACGGTTAAAACAAAAGGGAATAAAAAGAGGTATTTTCTCAACATATTTGTATCTCGTTGCAGCATTACATAAACTAATCTTTCAGGCAAGACTTATAAATAATCCTGAAAGAACAGAGGTGATTAAAAAAGATGAAAATTGGAGGATGCTCAGGAGAGCATCCTCCAAAATTTAATTATTTCCGCAATTAGTTCATGATAAACAAGAACTGTTTCATGCGCGGGCCATCATCTTGTTGAGCATCAGGTGCAAACCCGACTTCTGCCCAGTCGGCATCGCTGATGAACACACCGAGGGCAACGGAATCTCCCGTGAGTTCTCCATCTGCCAGGTTGGCTCTTACAAAACCAAGCTCAATGGCTACGTTGTTGCCTACCTGCTTCATGGTTCCGAGTACGACGGATCCATCAGGCAAAGGATCTTCTTCCCAGTTCCAGTCATCAACACCGTCTTCTCCCATATAGTTAAAGCCTATCGGCGCAACTTCAGGATCTGTAATGGGTGCTATTTCAATCAAATACTCCGAGGCAGATGCAGGCCAGAGCCATGTTTTCATTCCGGTTGTACTATCATTATCGAAATCAAACATCAGGTCGTACTGGAATTCGTTGTTGATATCGCCTTCAAATTCGATATAAACATAAAGCATATCAGCATCATACTCGTACTTGGCTGAAACAACATTGCCTGAATAGTCTCCCAGAGGAACAACAAACTGTTCTTCGGTCACGGCATTCCAGTCATCCAATGTACCGTCATCCAGCTTGATGCGGCCTTTGCGGTCCACAGCAATCTTTGTGGAGACATCATGTTTACCTCCGTTCTGGTCGGTTACTGTTAATTTCACGGTGTACTCACCTTTTGAGGCATAAGTGTGAACCGGATCTTTTTCGGTTGACGTTTCACCGTCACCGAAGTCCCAGAGGTAAGTCACGGGAGGTGTTACGGTTGATTCGTTGGTAAAAGTTACCGTCAAACCATCTGCAACATAGGAAAACAACGCTTCACCCGTAATGTTTACAGGCTCTTCATCTTTTTTACAGCCGGTAAAAATTACGGCTGCCATCAACATGGTAAATGTTGCAAGGAAAATTAAATTCGTTTTTCTCATAGCGTAAAAATTTAATTAATTAATAAAATAAAAATACATAAAATAATCTATTTATGGGTTCTGAACACATAAATCATTTGCTAAAATTTCATCCGAAGGAATGTAATACAGTGTGATGGGATCATTCCACTTGATATCCAGTCCGGGATAACCCGATGGTGGATTGTTCGGATCAATGTCAGGCACCTGAATTCCCGTAATGTGATACCCCCAGTATTTCCGGATAATATCACGGTGGTTACGGATCAGGTCGTAAGTACGATGTCCTTCAAATGCCAGCTCGATGCGTCTTTCTTTCAGCACAACATCCAGTATTGTCTGGCCTGCCGGAACACTTGTGTAGAGTGATTCTTCAAGTCCCCTGTTTTTTCTGATTTCGTTCACATCATCAAGCGCTTTAGCTTCATTGCCTTTTTTGGCATAGCCCTCGGCACGGTTCAGATACATTTCGGCCAGACGGAACATCACCGGAGAACTCAGGTTGGGATCGCCGTCCTGGAATGAAAACTTGGTAATGTAATAAACTTCTATTCCGTTCTTTTTATGTACGCTTCCATCTTCATTATAAAGCGTATCAATGTATTTCCATCTTACATCTTCAAGATGTTCGTCCATGACATCCCTCAATGACTCGGAAGCATACTCTTCACCCCAGCCACTGTTGCCGTCGCTATATATCATTGAAGCGATGGAACCGAATTTTCCACGGTTATCCTGTTGTGTGAAAGCGATCAGAAAAATGGTTTCATTACGGGTGATGGCATTTGGAAAATAAGAAGGATATGAATCTGCTGTTTCCAGCGAGAATCTTCCCGAATTGATGACTGAATCTGCATAGGCAATGGCCATATCGTTATTATCAAGGTATAGATAAACCCTTGACAGCAATGCCCACGCGGCTTCTTTGGAAGCATACTCCTTGCCTCTGACCATTGTCATCAGAGAGGCAGCTTTTCTTGCATCTGCGATCACCTGATCATAACTTTCTTTCACTGTAGCCCTGGCCTTTTTTGCCGGTTCTGCCGGATCAAGCCGTAAAATAATTCCGGGATCCGATTCCGGATTGCCTACTGTGGGCAAAAAGGCATAAAAACGTAATAAATTGAACTCGGTAAAAGCACGTAAAAAATAGTTCTCACCGAGAATCTGGTACACCGTTTGATCGGGTTCGATCTCACCGCTGTTCTCTATGATATCTATTACCGTATTGGCTCCGTTGATCATTTTGTAAGCCACATACCAGAAAAATCTGGAATTATCCTGGTCTGGCGAATGGGTATAGGTAAAACTGTAATACAGGGGGTCAGTGGTTACCTGTCCGCATACGATGTCATCGCTTGCAAAATCGGACATCTGGAAATATTGCCTTAAGTATTGATTGTTGTCGTCAATGAAACCGTTGAACATAACCTGATCTTTAAAAAGCGCATAAACGCCGTTGGTAACATTGATGATGCCGTCTTTGGTTTTCGCTATGGACTCGGTGGATATCTGATCACGGGGTGTTACATCCCATTTGCTGCAGGAGGTAAAAATTCCTCCGGCGATCAGAACAACCAATGCATAGATTTTATATTTGTTTTTCATATCGGCTCGGTTTTAAAATTTGATATTTATGTTAAAAACAAACTGGCGGTTAATGGGGTATTTAAAGTCGGTTACCCCGGGCATGGACCAGTCGCCCTTGGCAAGGGTGACCTCCGGATCCTGTCCCCAGAAACCGGTCCAGGTATAAACATTGTCAGCACGTAATGAAAGAACGAAGTCCGTCATTTTCATGGCCGAAACCCATCGTCTCGGCAATGAGTAACTCAGGGTAACGTTTCTTATTTTGAGGAAACTTCCGTCTTCAAGATACCGCGAAGAGTTTTCTGTTGACAAGTCGGCATTCTGCATGCTCGGATGTGTTGCCACGTCGCCGGGTTTTTCCCACCGCGACCAGCCGGGTTTGAAGACCATGGCGTTCACATAAGGTTCATGTCCATCGTTATCCATAAAGCGGCGGGTATAGTTGTAAATATCATTACCATATTGATAAGCAACGCTAACATACAGGGATAATCCTTTCCATGACAGAGAAGTAGAAGCGCCACCGAGAAAGTCGGGAAGTGCATTTCCTACTTCCTGCGGAGTGGCATCTTTATAATTTGAAGTCGGTTCTTTTGTACCGTCATCATTCACTTTTTCCCATAACGGAGCGCCGGTTTGCACATCCACACCCAGCCATTTGGGTAGTATGAATGTGTAAATGGAAGCATCATTACGGTATATCTGCGAAACACCACTCACCGTACTGTAAAACGGATTTTCTATGCCAGACAATATGTTTGTATTTTGTGAAAAATTAACTCCGAAATTCCATTCTACCGACTTTGATTTGATGATAATGGCATCGAGGTTCAGTTCAATCCCTGTGTTTGTCACCTCACCGGCATTTTCCCAACGGCTTTCAAATCCCTGTGAAAGCGGTTGAGCTACCAAAACGATCAGGTCTTTGGTTATATTGTTGTAAAAGTTAAATGTCAGGCTGACCCGTTTGACAAAACTCATATCCAGACCGACATTAAATTCATTGGTATGCTCCCAGGTCAGATCGTAATTAGCCAACTGAAAAGGAATGGCTGCCGGATTGCTGTTGTATTGCGAAGTCAGCGAAAACAACCCCATAAACCGCGAAGCTCCGATATCAGGATCTCCGGTAACTCCGTAACTCAACCTAAGTTTCAGCAGGTTCATGAACGAGACATTTTTAAAGAAATGTTCGTTGCTTACCAGCCACGAGGCAGCTATACTGGGGAACATGGCGGTATTGTGATCGGGCGGGAAGTTGGAAGTCTTATCAACGCGGAAAGAGGCGGTCAGGAAATACCTTTTGTCATAATTGTAATTTATCTGTGAAATAAATGAATTAAAATATTCAATTGTTGATGTTCCGCCAATTTTAAGTTCGCTGGAAGCGACTGAGGGTACATCGAAACCTTCGGGCAGGCCCTTGCCTTCATTCCACAAATATTCGTAAGAACCTCCGTCCAGTTCAATTCCGGCCAGTCCGTTCAGCGTATTTTTCCCGAATTCAAAATCAAAGTGCAACAAGTTTGTCGTGATAGCGCCCCTCCAGTTATTTTGCTGTTCCCTGACATATCCCTTGTCATGGTAAGGCCCTGCTGCAATGGGCGATACGTAATCATGTGAAAAGTCTGTACTGTAGCTTAAACGGTTCGAGCTGGTAAAAGACAACCATTTCGTGAATTTGAGTTTCAGCACCAGGTCATAATCAATCCCTACGCCTTTGGAACGATGTTCAGAGTTGTCGATGGTGTGAAAGGGATTGATCTTGTCGCGCGACCACCATTTTCCGGGTGTATTCCCGTCAATGTATTTCAATGTGCCGTCAGGAGTATATGGGTTGTCCCACGGAAGGGCCAGATAGGTATAATACATATCCATATAATCATAATAACTTCCTTCGTTGGTATAGACATTTACGTTATTCCGAAGGGAGGCCCATTTGTTGAAACGATATTCCGTATTCAGGCGGAAGTTCAGTTTTTGATAATCCGTATTCCTGAAAGTTCCCTCTTCGTTAACATAAACACCGCTTACATAATAGTTGAATTTTTTACTGCTGCCGCTGGCTGAAAGATTATACTGCTGCGTTATCGCCGGTTGAAAACCGTTGCCCACCCAGTTGTAATTTGAATCGGGCAGATATTTGGGATAAGCTTTGTAAAACTTGATGATATCAATCTCGTGGGTTTCGGGATCACGATACAATTCTTTGCTCCAGTCGTAAAACTCAGGACCCGTCATCATGGTCAAATTTCCCTGGTCTGCGATTTTAACCCCTACACTGGCGTTAAAATTAAAGGTGGTTTTTCCGTAAGAACCGGATTTGGTCGTGATGACAATCACCCCTTTGTTGGCGCGGGCTCCGTACATTCCGGTGGCTCCGGCATCTTTCAGCACAGTAACTGTTTTCACATCATTGGGATCAAACGACCCTCCGATAATACCATCCACCACATAAAGCGGTTCCTGGTTTCCCGGCTTGATGGTAGAGACACCCCTGATGCGGATTTGCGAACTGCTTCCGGGTTCTCCCGTTGCGTCCACAACCTGCACCCCGGCTACTTTTCCCTGTAACATGGAACCGAGGTCGTCAGTGGTTACGTCTTTCAATTGATTGGAGTTCAACACCGCCACGGCGCTGGAAACTTCCGTTTTTGTCTTATCCGAATAACCCATAACCACCACTTCATCCATATTCACCACATCCGGCACCATATACACATCAAGTTTTTCTGTTGGGGATTCAATGGTAATTTCTTTGTTTTGATATCCGGTGTACTGAAAGACCAGCACAACACCTTTTTTGACATCAATCGTAAAACTACCGTTCAAATCACTCACCGTACCATTGGTTGTGCCTTTTACGAAGATATTTACACCAGGTAAAGTGCTTTTGTTTTCATCAAAAACTGTGCCGGTGACCTGGCCAAATACCGGTAACAATAAAAGAGCAAAACCAATTAAAAATAAAGTTTTTCTCATAACTCATGGTTTTAATTAACAAGTGATAATTTATGCTCAATCAATTCCTTAACCGCTTTGATAGCGGGAGGAAATGTTTTTCTCAAATCAATTTCCTGGTTGTTGATCAGTTCATGTTTCAGTGTTTTTGTAAACATATTTTTTATTTCGGTTGCAATGTTCACTTTGCAGATGCCCAGTTTCACCGCTTTGCGGATGGCTTCATCGGGAACGCCCGAACCGCCGTGAAGGACAAGAAAAGCTTCGGTTGCATGCCTGATTGCTTCCAGTCTTTCAAAGTCCAGTCTGGGTTCTTTTTTATAGAAACCGTGCGCCGTACCGATGGCCACTGCCAGAGCATCTACTCCGGTCTCTTTCACAAATACCCTGGCGTCTTCAGGCGATGTCAGTTCCATCTTTTCGGTATCCTGGCCCAGCTTGGCCACATAACCCAGTTCGGCTTCCACGTTGGCACCGTATGGTTTTGCCATTTCAACCACCTTTTTTGTTAAGGCAATATTTTCTTTAAAAGGTAATTCACTGCCGTCAAACATCACCGAATCAAAGCCTGCATTTAAACATTGTTCCGCCAGTTCAAGGGAGCCACCGTGATCAAGATGTATCCAGCCCTCAACGCCGAAATATTTCAACCCACTCCGGCCCATGGCATAAGCGTTTTCCAGGCCCATGTAATCAATTGAGCTTTTGGTAAGCTGTAATATCAACGGTGCATTACGGCTTTTGGCTGCTTCAAGGACAGCGCGCAATGTTTCATAATTGTAAAAATTGGTTGCCAGCAGCGCTTTGCCCTGCTCCCTCATCTGACCGAATTTCTTTTGAAGTCTAATCATTGATTCTCACTATTAATTTACTTCCACACCAAAAAAACGCTGCGCTCTGTTGCTGAAATCCTCCAGACTTGAAAAAGCGCCTGTTCCACCGGCTTCGGTCGTATTTACCGCTCCCGTTAAATTGCCGAACCGCAGACATTCATCCAGCGGCTCTCCTTTTATAAACTGTGTGATAAATCCTGCATTGAACGTGTCGCCCGCTCCGATGGCATCTGCCACTTTTTTATTCAGAAAAGGTTTTACGGTAATATCTTTATCCTTTGTAATTCCCCTTGAACCCTTGTTGCCCATTTTTATAGCCATAGTATTAATAAACGGTCTGATTACCTGAATGGCTTTGTTGATCTCTTTTTCTCCCGTCAATGCCCGCAACTCGGTTTCGTTGGGCAGAAAAACATCCACCATCGGAAGAAGCGCTTCCACATCAATATCCCATTTTTCATCCGGGTCCCATTGAATATCAAGTGATGTGGTCAGTCCCAAATCTTTGGCCATCCTGAATATGAATACGATATTCTTTTTTATTTCCGGTTGCAGAAAAATGGAAGAAACATGCATGTGCCGCGCTTTCGATAACTGATTTTCTTTAATATCCTCTGCCATCAGGGTTTCCATGGCGCCGGCATAAGTTACCATCGCACGGTCTTCATCAAAATTCAAAACAATGGTAGCGCCTGTTTTATCCGAGGTGGAGCGAATAATAAAATGAGTATCTACTTTTTTTTCGTTCAGGCTTTTAAAAACCAAATCTCCAAACATGTCTATTCCTGTCTTCCCAAGAAAAGCCACCCGGTTTCCCAGTGTGCTGGCATTGGATGCAAAAATAGCCGATGAACTGCCGAGGGTCAGGGTCATCTCTTCCGCAAGAATTTCTTTACCTTCCTCCGGCAATGAGGGCAGCCCGTTCAGAATCAAATCCACGTTCAATTCCCCGATTACCAGAATATCAAATTCTTTTTCCATTCATTAATTACGGTTATAATTCGTTGTTCAAATCAATAAGGTTAAAGCTGTAAAAATATTTATCCATGGATTTTTCAATCGGTGTTAAAACAATGGTTTCCGCATCCACGCCGTTGTTTTCAAGGTTTTCCATCAGCCGTGTCCGGGCGGCCACCACTGACGGTTTTTCCCAGATATAACGGCAACCCGTTTTGATCAGCCATAACTGGCGATCATCGGCAATCTCACTGAATTCCTTACCCTCTTCATCAGGTAAAAGCCACTTTTTCCATCTTCCCGAGTCAATGACCGCCTGCCATAAAACCGACTTGAAACCTGAAAGTTTCGGCACTTTTCCCTCTTCAAACAATGCTTGTTCCAGGGTAACACATTCCATCAATCCGTCGTATTCCATTTCAGTGAATTCTGGTCCCACATTGGCTCCGCCCATTCCGGCCAGCGGATAAGCTTCGGGATTGCTCACATTGTCGGAATAATGCCCTTTGATCACACTCCCGAATTTCCGGGCTTCTTCCGTCAATTGCTTTGCGACTACAGGATCAAAAGTGGTGGTATGCAGGTCGGTGCCCACTTTACCCACGATAAAACAAGGCCACACATCACTCAATCCGTTTTCTGCCAATCCTTTTTTGAGCAAGTTAAGAAATTTCCTGAAAACATTCATGTCGGCCAGTCCGCCGTGCACCTCCTCGGTACCTACCTCGTAAGAAATTTTCGGGATGTTTTTTCTGCGCCGGTAGGTCTCCACATGCGTAATGATTTCCACCGTTCTGTCGGCTACCGTTTCAATATTGATCACCTCACCTTTTTTCAAAGTAATGTCAACCGTAGGATCTACATGCAACAGATTGTATCCGGCCTCAAGCGCCTCGATCATGGATTTTTTAACCAGTTCCATGGTTTCTTCATACGGCAGATTCGCCAGCCTGTGGGCATCTTTCAGCCACGGGCCGCCGTGGTCAATGGCGATCATCACCGGCCCGGTAAAATTAATTTTGCGTGCTTCCTGGCGAATGAGTTTGACAAATTCCTTTTGTGTCAGCCCGGTATAACCGCTGTCAAAATCCACCTGATTTAATGTAGCTGCAAACTTGATGGGCGCATTGCACCGTTTGGCCGACCGTATCGCAGCCCTGATGACAGCCCGTGAATTGGGACAGGCGGCAAAGATCGTCCGGCCGGTACCCGTATCTTTTTTCAAGGTCTGAATACGTCCGAGAACATATTCGACCAGCGGAAGATTCTGCGGATTACCTTTTTCAACATCAGCCATAATTTCTCTTATTTCAATAACAGTCGGGGCAATGCAAGCCCGTTATTTTTTAAATTCATAAATAGTCACACCCTGAACAACCCTGTGAATAGCTCCGTTTGAAGGATGATCGGGGTTTAGCCCAAAGTCAAGCGATTTGTAATAACCCAGCAACTGTGCCGGCAACAGGTGGCATAAAGTAAGAAACGGTTCTTTTAATTTGCTTGCCCCGTCAGTCATAAAAATATCAAGATCAAACATCCCGATTTCCGGTTCTGTCTCCGAAACACCTACCACTGCCATCATTTTATGATCTTTCTTAACCGCCTGAACGAGATCGGACTCATAACGACGCACATACTCATCATTGGAGAAAAAGTACACCAGCAAAGTTGTCTCATCCAGCACCACTTTCGGGCCGTGCCTGAATGCGAGAAACGAATCGAACTTACAGATCACTTTTCCATCTGTCATCTCCTGCAATTTCAGATGAGCTTCATGCGCCACTCCGAGAAACGGACCGGAACCGAGGAAAACCGCACGTTTAAAATCTAAAGATGCAATTGCTTCAATGTATTCCGAATACTTTGAAATTATTTTTTCGGCATATCCGGCAGCAATTTTTACCTGATCTTCAGGCATCTCTGTTTTGTCGAGATAGGAGATCAAAAGAGCAGCCAAAGCCATCGAAGTAACGCTGGATGTCATCGCCAGTCCTTTATCGTTGGTTTCTTCAGGTAACGTCAACACATATTTTGGGTTTGATGATGACATTTTTGCCAACTCTCCGTCTTTGTTACAGGTAATGATGAGATGCAGTATTTTATCGCTGATCAGATTTGCATTGTTGACGGCAGCAACACTTTCCGGGCTGTTTCCCGACCGCGCAAACGAAACAAGCAACGTGCGTTTATTTGGGTTAATATATAAGTCAGGATGGGTTACAATTTCCGTTGTCGAAATGGCTTTGGCAGAAAAGCCGGTGTTTTTCTGAAAATAACCGGCTACCATTTCTCCTACAAAAAAAGAAGACCCGGCTCCTGTGAATATAATTTCGTCACCGCTTTCTTTTTCCAGTTTATTCAAAAACTGCTGAAGACCTTTCTTATTGGACAGGATCAGATCGTACACTTTCTCCCATAAAACAGGTTGCTGATGGATTTCCTGCAAAGTGAAAGTGTCTGCCGTTTTAATCATAAACATAAGGTTTTTGATTAGTTAAAAGTTTCATTTAGTTTCGTTGTACAAATATAAAGCAAAAAATATAAGAATACAAAAGAAAGGTAAAAATTATTTTTAATATATTTGCTATTCCAAATTAAAGATAATTAACCGACTTTTTTAAGCAGAGCCCATGAAGATACCTCATAACACGCTTTCACGCAGGTCTGATATACTGAAACTCCTTGAAAAGCAGGATAACATTTCGGTTGCGGCGCTCAGCCGTTTATTCGGTGTCAGTGAAGTTTCAATTCGAAATGATTTATCTCATCTGGAACACAAAGGTTTACTCATAAGAACACGGGGTGGGGCGATCAAAAAACAGCCTGTAAATTTCGATTTGAGTTTAAACCAAAGGTTAAAAAAGTATTTTAAAGAAAAACAAAGAATAGGCAGGAAAGCCGTTGAGTTCATTAGTGAAGGGGACACCATCGTCATGGACTCCGGGTCCACTACCCTTCAGATCGCCAGGAATCTCGATCGCTTCAAGCAAATAAAACTGATCACAAACAGTTTACCCATCGCAGATGCCGTGGCTGATTTCGAGGGTGTTGAGGTAATCATTCCGGGAGGTGTCCTCCGATCCGAAATGCGTTCGCTCATCGGTCCAATGGCCGAAAGAAACCTCTTGAATTACAATTGTGATATTGCTTTTCTTGCTGTGGACGGAATAGATTGCGACATCGGAATTTCAACACCGGTTCTTTACGAAGCCACGTTCAGCCGCGCAATGATCGAGATATCAAACAAGGTGATTGTCGTGACGGATTCCAGTAAATTTCAAAAACGAAGTTTCGTAAAAATAACCTCGCTCGATAAAATTGACATCATCATAACGGATAAAGGAATCCCCGAACAGGAAAAGATTAAACTCGAAAAAATGAATATTGACCTTATCCTTGTTTAAGGCCAGTAACCTATTGCTTTTCCCGTGATTGTATCTTTGACGGAATGATATTCATAGATTAATTTCAAATGTAACTCCGGAGTTACTTCTCCCCACAGCGAGAGGGTTATGTCGCCTGTCCTGTTGATTTCCGTTACTACGGTCTTTTGTTTTTTACCCTGCAAAGTATCTTTGTAAACCTCCATTTTATAATGTTTGGCAGATTCTTCATTCATTTGTATCGAGAACGGGATGCTTTCGGAAATATACGACTGAAAGTTCATTTTGTATTTGACCGGGTCGCCGGAAAAGGGTATTGCCGGCAGATTGCCCGATATTGCCGAGTTTAAAGAAGCCATCGTGTTTAACTCATTTGACGAAACAACCTGTTCCTCAAAGCTTTTGTTATAACCTTTTTTGTTTTTAACGACCTCCAATTCGTCCAGCAATGTACCATCCATCCTGATGGCTTTCAGACTCAATTTATTCCCGTCTATTTTGACGACTACAAAATGATTGACCGATTCCGTTTGCGCCAGTACAAATTTGTTTTTTACCGATTGATACAGTCCGGCTCCGGCACCTCCGGTGGTAATATATGTCACGGCATTTGTTTCATCATCCGACCTGGCCGGAAAGAATCTTTCATACAAATGAGAATGGCCGGCAAAGACAATGTCAATTTTATATTTACTGAACAATTCGGGCCAGATACCCTTGCCCCAGGAAGTCCCATGCCCGCCAAAATTGTACGCTCCCCGATGCATATAAACAAAATTCCACTCCTTTTCATGATTTTTGATATCGTTGATAAACCAGTCGATCATTTCCTTGTCATCGGGATGACGGTAATCGAGTGAGATAAAATGTGCAATGCCGTAATCAAATGAAAACCATTGTTTATCAACGGGCTCGTCTTCAAGAAGATAATAGCGGAACAATTCGCCGCCATCACCCCAGCCTTCGTGGTCACCCAGCGTGCTGACGATGGGTATGGATTCGGCGAATCCCTTTACGATCGAAAAAAAGAAGTCATGCCATTGCCGGTAATTTCCTCCGGATTCAACCAGATCACCCATGCTGATACAAAAATCAGGGTTTTCATCAGATGTTTCTTCCATGATTCTTTTGAAAATATCCGGATTGCTCCTGCTGTCGCCCATGGCTACAAAAGTTACTTTTTTCTGACCGTCGCCAAATGTCCTGAACTTGTACCATGTGGGATCAGCCGCGCCGGCGAGACGATAGTAATAAACAGCCTTCTGTTTTAGGTCCCGGAGTTCCGCCTCGTAAAGGTAACCGCCAAATTTATTTCCCCTCAGGTGAAGTTTTTCTTTTTGAACTTTCACTGTATCTTTTCCGTATTCCACAAAATAATCCGCTTTTTTATCCAGTTCCCAACGGATTGACATTGCGTTATTTCCCGGTTCTACAAGGTAAGGACCGTTGATGACCGTTTGTGCCTGAAGATGATAAAATGTTATACTGCATATCAGAAGCACCAAGGCTGATTTTATTTTATGATTCATGTCCGTTTTGTTTTTGGCCGGTTTAATTGTTTGATTTTCGCAATAAATGTACAATTAATTCATAAGGTAAGCCGGTTAAAAAATGATTTTTCCTTCGGTATTTTACATTTTATCCCTTTCAAAACCTTTCGGATAATCGTTCAACCATGCCGGAGCCGCTTCTCACCCTGTTTTTCGTTGTAACTTTTATCCTTTTTTAGCGTTAGGAATTTTATAAAATGTATTCAGCAATTCAATATGATTTTTCCTTTTTTACAATACCTTTGGCCTTTCAAAAAACCATCTTGATCATGAAAAAACTTTTATCTTTTGCTCTTTTTCTGACATTTATCATTTCGGCATCAGCACAAACGGTTGAAAAAACGTGGTATTTCTCAACTCCTTCGGTAATGCAGGTAAAAGACTATCAGCAAATCTCATTCGGGGATGATATGCTGACAGCGCCCGCCGGTGAGCCTGCCCTTCCTTATCAGGCGGTCAGCCTGCTGTTGCCACCGGGAACAGTTGCAACGAACATCGAATTTATTGGAGAAAATGAAATTGAGCTTAAAGGAAGTTATAACATCTGGCCGTATCAGCCTTCCAGACCCCTGTCCGAGACGAAGAAAGCAAAATTTTATAAAAATGAAAGGATCTATACTTCCAACGCAACTTACCCCGTTACACAGAAAGGCAGGTTATCCACCCAGTTTTTAAACGGGCACGGATTTGCTTTTTCTGCATTTACACCGGTGCAATACAATCCCGCCGAGGGAAAAGTTTCTTATTTCTCCAAAGTCACCATCCGTGTCACATACCGTCCCGGTGAAAAAGCCGCCAAAGCTTTGAAAAACCTGAAATCTTCACAGGATGTCAGAAAACGGGTTGCTCTGTTAGCACAAAATCCGGAAACGCTGGCATTGTATCCTGAAAAAAATTCCAGATCGGAAGAACAATACAAACTGCTGATCATCACCGACCAGCAATTTGAGAATGATTTTGAAGACCTGCGCGACATTTATCTTTCAAGGGGAGTTACATCAAAAGTATTTACCAAACAATACATTTCGCAAAACATTGACGGGCAGGACATTCAGGAAAAGATCAGAAACTTCATCATTCAGGAATACCAGGATTCGGATATCGAATACGTTCTCCTTGGCGGAGATGTGGAATATGTTCCCTACCGCGGATTTTATTGCTACGTTCAATCCGGTGGCGGCTACTCGGACGATGACATCCCTGCCGACCTGTATTATTCTGCACTTGACGGAACATGGAATGATGATGGCGATAACCGATGGGGCGAACCCGACGAGGATGACCTGCTCCCGGATGTGGCCGTCGCCCGTTTTCCTTCAAGCAATTTAACAGAACTTTCAAACCTGATTCACAAAAGTATTTATTATCAAAACTCACCTGTTCTGGGTGAATTTGAAAAACCATTACTGGCAGGTGAGTACCTGTATGATAACCCTGAAACCTGGGGCAGAGACTATTTACAGCTTATCATCGGCGAGCACGATGACAACGGCTACACCACCATTGGCATTCCGATAGATTATGACATTGACACAATGTATGAGCACACTGCCCCCTGGACGGGGACCGACCTGATCAACAAAGTAAATCAGGGAAAACAGTTTATTCACCACGTGGGACATGCCAGCCAGACCTATGTGGCCCATTTGTACAACAGCGACATCACCGACAACAATTTCTATGCTGCAAACGGTGAAGATCATAATTACACAATTATGCAGACCCATGGTTGCGACTGCGGCGCATTTGATTATAGCGATTGCATCCTGGAAAAAATGGTCAATATCGAAAATTTTGCGGTGGCAGTTATCGGGAATTCACGATTTGGCTGGTTCAACGAAGGACAAACCGAAGGGCCTGCCGCCCACCTGCACCGCGAAATGGTGGATGCCATGTTCCACGAACAGATTGCCCAGATCGGGAAAGCTTTTGTGGAATGTAAGATACAGACCGCACCGTGGGTGGAAGCCCCCGGACAATGGGAAGAAGGCGCTTTGCGATGGAATTTTTACGACATCAATATTCTCGGCGATCCGGCCATGAGCGTATGGAATGACGAACCCATCGACATTGATGTGGATTATCCGGAAGAAGTGACTGTCGGTACCGATTCCATTGAAGTTACGGTTACACTGGACGGCGACCCGCTGGAAGGTTTCAGTTGTGCCGTCATGAAAGAAGGCGAATTGCGTGCGGCAGCTCTGACAGATACGAATGGTATAGCTACCCTTATCTTTGACCCGGTGGTGACAGAAACGGGCGAAGCATCACTGATCGTCAGCGGTTACGATTGCCTGCCCGACACCAACAGCATCCTGTTTATCCCTGCTGCAGGTCCTTATGTTGTTTATGCTGAAAACACGGTGAACGATTCCACAGGAAATAACAATCAACTTGTCGATTACGGCGAGCAAATCTTTCTGGACCTTTCGCTGACCAATGTGGGATACAGTGACGCTGAAAATGTCAGTGGTGTGTTGAGTATCGATAATCAATGGATCACACTTACCGATACAATTGAACAATATGGTTCCATTGCCTCCGGCGACACGATCATGATAAACAAGGCTTTTGCTTTTGATGTGGCCGACAGCATTCCCGACCAGACTCCTCTGGATTTCACAGTTACGGCTACGGATGGCGACAGCAGTTGGACCTCACAGTTCCAGTTGACCGCCAATGCGCCCCTGCTTGTCGCCGGAGAAATTACCGTGGATGATAACGATGGAGGAAACGGTGACGGAATGATAGACCCCGGCGAAACGGTCAATTTCCAGATCATGATTAAAAATACGGGGCACAGCGCCTGTTCCGGTGCTTCAGCAACAATGAACACGGACAACCCTTATGTTACGCTGACTACCGGTTTTGCCGATATGGGTGATCTCGGAGTTGATGACAGCATCACTGTTTCGTTTACTGCGGTCATCGATGAATTCACCCCACCCGGAACCCCGCTTGAATTGCAATTAGACATGACCACCGGTTCATATACATTTACCCGGGCATATTATCTCGGCATCGGAATTATAATGGAGGATTTTGAAACCGGTGACTTTACAGCGTTTGAATGGATGCAGGGGGGAAACAAACCCTGGATCATCATTTCTGATAATCCATACGAAGGTGAGTACAGCGCCCGGTCAGGCGACATCAATGACAACCAGACTTCAGCGCTGATTATTTCCTTTGAAACAGCAGGGGATGATGACATTTCTTTTTACCGGAAAGTTTCTTCCGAACTGGATTGGGATTTTCTGAAATTTTACATTGATGGCGATATTGTGGATAAATGGTCGGGGGAAAAAGACTGGGAACAGTTTTCCTATCCGGTGACGGATGGTTATCATGTGCTGAAATGGAGCTACGAGAAAGACATGAACACCTCCGGCGGCAGTGACTGCGGCTGGTTGGATAACATTGTCTTCCCGGCTACGACAGTCATAATCAGCGTGGATGAAATGTCATCCGACAATAAGATCAGGATTTACCCGAACCCTTCGACCGGTGTATTTTATCTGAATTCCCCGATCTTACAAAGATCATCTTCCGTAAAAGTATATGATGTTAACGGAAGGATATTGTTGAAACAGAATATTACCAATGCTTCAGGTCTGATAAAACTGGATTTAAAGCACCCTGAAAAAGGTTTGTATTTTGTTGAAGTCAAATCGGATAAAGAGTTTGTCGTTAAAAAACTGATCATTCACTGATAAACACCCATCCATCCGGGGTTACAGCTTTCGAAGATATCAGTATTTTATTTCCTAAATTTGTTTGGACAAAATCAAAAGGAAATGAAAAGCTCAATCAACAATGTATTATTGGTAATCGTTACCTCAGTCTTTCTTTTTTCATTTAATCAAAATCCAAAAACTGAAAATAACAGGATCAGACCACTGGCCGATACGGTGGGTTTTGCGCAATATGACTGGCAGATGGACAGCATCATGCAGCGGGTTGAGCGGATGTTTCCGAAGGAGTTGAAAGCTGCCGGTCAAAATAGCGAGCCGGCAAAGACAGTGATCTCTCCTCACGATGATTATACGTATGTAGGATGGCTGTATCCTGCTGTACTGCGAAACGTCAAAGCCAACACCATTATTCTGATCGGAGTGGCACACAAAGCCCGCCTGCTCAATCTTGAGAATAAGATCATTTTCGATTCCTACGATGACTGGAAAGGACCTTTCGGTAAGATCAGGCCTTCACCCATCAGGGAAGAGATCATCAATGCTTTACCGGAAGAAATTTACGAGGTGAACGACTCCATGCAAGGCATAGAGCATTCGGTGGAAGCGCTGTTGCCTTTTCTGCAATATTACAATCACAACATTGAGATCGTCTCCATCCTTGTTCCCTATATGTCTTTTGACAGGATGAAAGAAATTGCGGAACCCCTGGCCAAAGCCATCAATAAAGTTGCGAAAGAACGAAACTGGAAATGGGGAAAAGACTTTGCCATTGCCATTTCAACCGATGCCGTCCATTACGGCGACGAAGACTGGGGCGGAAAGAACTTTGCTTATTACGGAACGGATTCAGCCGGGTACAAACAGACCATCGCTCATGAACACGAAATCATCAACACACTGACCGGCAAACTGAAGCCGGAAAAAGTCAAAGCTTTTACAAAATATACGGTAGAAGAAAACGACTATAAAACCTACAAATGGACCTGGTGCGGCAGATATTCGGTTCCCTTCGGATTGCTCACATCTTACTATCTCGACCGGATAGAGGGTAACCCACCGCTAACCGGGCATTTCATCGGATATGCTAACAGCATCGACCATCCGCATCTACCCGTTAAAGACCTGAACATGGGCGTAACCGCTCCGGCAAACATGCATCACTGGGTGGGCTATGCGGGAGTGGTTTATGACTAAGCGGTGTATGAACTGCTTTGGGGAATTGGGATTTGGGTCAGGGAATTTGAAATTGGTTAATGGCAATTGGAGAGTAGGGAATAAAGGTATAGAGGCATAATGGAGTTACTGCAACTTGCACATCCACTCTTCCAGGAGCTTCGCACACTGGAAGGTGGAACATAGAACCGCAACTTGTTTACAACCTTTCAATAAACTCTTTCAACTCACCGGCATCGTTCAACCCTATTTTTTTGGAAAGCCGTTGCCGGGCCCTTTTCACGCCCTCGGGGGAGATGCCCATCAGGAAAGCTATTTCCTTTAGTGTCAACCCCAGCTTCAGGAAAATCAACTGGCGTTTATCACCAACCGACAGGTCACGGTAATTTTTAATACTGGAAAAAAACAGAGGATGGATCTCATTAAAAACACGATAATATTCTTCCCAGTCATCGTCAGTTAATATTCTTGTTTTTCGGAGTTTTCTAATTTTTTCTTCTATATTTTCCTTTTCAGTATTAATACTGAGTTTTTCTATCTCCTGTTCAAGTTCTTCAATGAATGCACTTTTCTCGTGAAGGCTTGTGATGATTTTCTCAAGCTTTTCTTCCGCAACCTTTGTTTTCATTTTTTCCATTTCCGATCTGGCTTCCGCCTGGTTTCTGGCATACTTTAGCTTCAAACGGTGCCGGTTCAGTAACAGAATAACAATCAGGCCAATAAGTATAATACCCATGACAATGGATACAAATAAACCAATGATCATTTGCTCTTTCTTCTTGAGAGTATTGATCCTTGCAATTTTTTCACGAACAGAATATTTTACCTCCATTTCGGCAATTGATGATTTATAACCTTCAATGATCAGGCTGTCATGGATTTTATGATATTCTGTCAGGTTGAAATATGCCTTTTCATAATCCCCTTGCTCATGGTAGTAATCCGACATTGTTCGAAATACTTCTTCCCTTATTTCATTGGCGCCAAGAGAGTCGGCAATCTTTTTGGCTTTCAGATAATAACGTAACGAAACATTTTCCTGTTGCAGATGATAATAACCTTCTCCAAGGTTTAAAAAAATCTTTGCCAAAAGCCGTTTACTATCGATTTTGCGGGCAATATCAAGACTCTTGAACAGTAACCTGATACCTTTTTCATATTCACCTTTCCCGTACGCAACTGATGCCAGATTGAGTAAGATGGTAGCAATATTAAATTGATTAAGACGCTGGCTTGTATCAGATGTGTAATATTCCTGAAGCGCTCCGTTAAAGTAATAGGAGGCACTGTCGAATTCATCATTATTTAGATAAATCAGGCCCATATTGGCAAAAGCTGCCGTTTTCGCCGGAAGATAATCTCCCCGGATGGCTTTCATATAAAATGTTTTGGCTTTATCCAATTGTCCTATATCTTTATAAGTGTTGCCCAGCCCGAGATATGCTATAAAAGTGCGGATATCATTATGTTTCTTCCCCCAGTCAATGACCTTAAAATTCAGTGCAATGGATGTGTCGTACATTCCATAATCATTAAAAATGTTTGCAAGCATCCCGTAACAATTAATTATCCCCTTCTCGTCATCTATCTTTGAATATTCCTTCAAGGCATTTTCAAAATAGAACATTGCACTGTCGTTATTACTGGTAAAATAATAATGCCCGAGGCGGTAAAGTGCATAGGCTTTTTGATATCCCTGATAAACGGGAACGCTGTCCTTCAGCAACTCCACTCCGTCCGAACCTGATAAATAGAATGGGAACAGCAAAAAAAGATATATGATCTTACTTTTGATCACTTTTGGTTTAGATTCCAGAAAATGCACAAACAAAATTATCAAAAATTAATTGACTGGATTTTAACCCTTGCAATGTCCGGGCCGGTCAGTCGCTTCCAATTCATTTAATAATCTGTTACCTTATCTGTTACCCCCTTCAAAAATAATCCTACCAAAGAAAATGTAATTTTGACCCCGTCTAAATAAGAATATTTTTTCGGATTGTTAAATAATCAGATTAATGAACCGGACATCAATAAATCAATTATATACAGAGATTAAATGAAATTTTATAAATCTGAATTAATAAAAAACTAAAAATTCAAAATCATGAAAAACTTTTTCAAAACATCAGCGGTAATATTACTGCTCTTTTTTATTGTTCCTGTGCCGAGTCACGCACAGAAAAAATCACAGGAAAAAGGAATCATCGCCGGGAACTCATTTAATGTCATGTTTCCGCAAAAAACGCTCAAAGACACTTATAATTATGGTCTCGGTATTTACGCCAATTTCGATTATAATTTCAATAAACATTTGGCCGCGAGGTTCGACCTTGGCTGGAATAGTGTCACCGGCCCTGAGATCACAACAACCGATTCCCTTGGATTTGTTTACACAGACAAACCGCGTATGACGGTCTGGGAATTTACGGCTGGATTGAAAGCCAGTGTTTCCATTGTTTATATCGAAGTCAGGGGAGGATATTTTACCGGAGTAAGCAGTTGGGGTGTTGTACCGGCGGTTGGTTTGCGTATTGGACGGTTTGATATACAAGGCAATTATACCTTCGCAGGTAATAATCAGTGGATTTCAGGAAGGCTTGGTTTTTACTGGTTAAGATAATATAAACCTGACCTTTTTATTTGTTACCCTTTTTGTTACCCACTAAAAAACAGTTCGTGACAAATCCTTATTTAGTTTTGTTCTAAATTAAATACGCGCAAACAGGTTCTGATAAAATCATTATTTACGAATTAAATTAAAAACACAAAAATGAAAAAAACAGTTTCAATTGCATCG
>JAOZOO010000331.1 GCA_029933225.1 Bacteroidales bacterium
CACCCAAAGGTTTATTCGGTAATGCCATATCGCATCCTCCTTCAATCAGTCATTATTTGATAAATAGAAATGATTGCCCAATTGGTTGTCAAACGGTGTGAATGTTTAAACCAATTGGTCCGCGCCAGGCGAGCATAACTCTTTTCCATCGGCTTCTTCTGTGGCAAGAAGCGGGCCCTCGAGGTCTTTACCTTTCAGGTCCAGATAGGCATTCGCCTGTCCTTCGGGAGTGGTTCGGATGGGGAACTTGAAGCGTTTGATGGTCCCGTTTCTGAACTTACAAGTCCACATGACATCCTCGGTGCCCAGCATCGGCATCACCGAGCTTCCCAGAGGCACGAAGTCGGCATAACCGCGCACTTCAATTGCCTGGGTGGGGCAGATCTTTACACAGGAAAAACATTCCCAGCATTGATCCGGCTCCTGGTTGTAAGCTTTCATCTCGTTGGGGTCCAGAACCATCAGGTCGTTGGGACAAATGTACATGCAAGCTGTTTTGTCCCCGCCTTTACAGCCGTCACATTTTTCAGCTATTACAAAACTTGGCATTTAATATACCTCCTAGATCAGGTTAATAACATGTTGGTTTCCAACGCATTGTTAATTACCCTTGTAAAGTGTACCTTTTTGCACCTCCCTTCCTGTGATTGGCCTGAAGTCTGACACTTCGGGCTTTTAGTTATTTTTTCATGGGTTTTATTTCTGCCGACCGGAACCCGTCCGGTTAAACTCGCTGTTATCGCCGGTTTTCAAGACACCCGGCTAAAATTTTCTGCAATTTCAATTAGATATATACGAATAAGAGGAAACCATACCATCCCATATCACGCTTGTCAAGTATTTTCAGACAAGAAAATAACGCCAAAACTCCGTTCAGAACACGGACTTAAGAGGGTTACAACATTTGGATGAAGGGCTTAAAACGGCCACCATATATAGTATTGACGGATGGCCGGCCGCCGGTTTTTTTCAATTCATTTGACAGGCAAGACGGCTGGCAACACGCAGGATGCCCGAAGTGTTTTTCGGCTTGACAAGCGCGCTGAACCTGCTACCAAAAATTCAACGACGATTCTGACTTGCAGGCGGGATTGGTAAGGCCGGGAAAAAGGTGTGAATTGGCCGGGGGATGGTATATTCTTCCAACCGGTATGAAACGATTTTTCAGCAGCGTGTCCCCTG
>JAOZOO010000332.1 GCA_029933225.1 Bacteroidales bacterium
TGTTGAAATGGAACACAAAACTGTGGGGTGAGATACCGGCTGATTTCGGGAGGAAGTGACAGGTTTGTTTCACGCAAAGACGCGAAGGCGCAAAGGGTTAATCTGTTCTATGAAAACGTAAACAACCAACCCAAGTTTAGTTCCGATCCCGCATGTGCGGGAGTGGGAATCCTGATCCTATTAAACAGATAACCTGGTTTTTCCCATTGGTTGCTCAGGACTCTCACACCATCGCCGGCCCAACCCCCTCTGACTCCCCCCGAGGGGGAGAACCTCCAGCCCACACGATGGTTCAGAGCTGAATGATATAAGGAGTTTTCTGTTTCAGTTGGTTATGTCTTTCCTATGAAACCAGCCCCCATCAACCTACGTTTAGTTCCGAGGAGCAAGCGGGTTGGATTGTGTGTTGGAGCGACGTGGGAATCCCATACCTATGAAACACAAAACCTTGTAACACCATTAGTTGCTCAGGACTCTCACGCCATCGCCATCCTTAAACCTTCCCACACGATGGCTCAGAGCTGAACGGTATAAGGAGTTTCCGGTTTCAGTTAGTTTGCGTTTTTCTTTTGAAACCGGAAACCAACAATCCCCGTTTAGTTCTGAGGCATCTTAGGGTTGGCCTGTGTGGGGGAATGCCGTGAGAATCCTGAAACTATGAAACAATAAATCTTATTTCTTCCATTTGTTACTCAGGGCTCTCACACCATCGCCAACTCGAATGCCTTACCCACACGATGGTTCAGAGCTAAACGATATTTTATTTCCAGTTTCAGCTAATAATCCCAGTCTTTTATCTCATCATAAAGGTCTTTCCATTCAGGATTGAACTTATTGATAAGGGCAATTTTCTTTTCTCTTTTCCATGACTTTATCTGCTGTTCCCGGGCAATGGCTTCCCCAATGGTATGAAAGCATTCGTAATATACCAGTTTATCTACATTGTATCTCGCTGTGAATGAATCAGGATAAACTTTGTTTTTGTGTTCATAAGTCCGTTTTGTGAGGCCGGTGGTTGATCCGACATATAAAACAGTATTTCGTTTTGTGGTTGTAATGTATGCATATCCTCCGCGTACCATTGGTTTTTTTTGTGTTTTACAAATTTAGTTTTCTTTCCTATGAAACCAGCCCCCATCAACCTACGTTTAGTTCCGAGGAGCAAGCG
>JAOZOO010000013.1:0-19419 GCA_029933225.1 Bacteroidales bacterium
GCTCTTCAATATTCCCGTTTTTCAGCAGCAGCAACTTCGACTGATCCCTTTCCTCAAGCGGAAATTTGGCGATCCGGTCGTCCGGCAGGTCGTAATCGTAATCCTCGATCCTTATTTTGGTGACGGTGTGTTTCATGGCTGACGCGAAACTTTCAGAATTTTTTTACATCTTGAAAAGTTTTTTGAAAAAACATTCACAACGTAAAGTCCGTCAGGCAGATGCTGCAAGTCAATCCTGATATCCTTGTTTGTTACCGAACTTGTTTTCATTATCTCTTTTCCGGTCATATTGATAACCGAAATTTCAATTCCTTCATCTTCCGGAGAAGAAAGATTTAACTTTATTTCTTTAAAAACCGGATTTGGTGCTATATTCAGGGTTGCTGTGTTTTCAGTGATATTTTTCTTCAGTCCGACGAGTACAGGTGAAACATAATGCTGGAATACGCCACCCCACACCCATCCTTTCACCGGTGCCTGCGGGTTACCGACAAATACGTCAACATAGCCGTCATTGTCAAAATCACCCGATGCCAGGCCCCTTGACCAGAGCATCTCATTCCGAAAAATAACATCCGCACCCTGCTTGTCCGTCCCCGTTCCATAGAACAGTAAAAGGTCTCCTGCATCGGATGCATCAGCCATGATCAGGTCGCCCCTTCCCATTTCGGAAAAGTCATTGACATATTCAACGCACGACATAAACACACTCAATGAATTGTCAGTCAGCCGGATGTCCGGTTCATTGTCAAAGTCCGGGCCTCCTTTATAAACATAGATGGTGTCATCGTTATAATCCCATTGGATAAGATCGGGAAATCCGTCATTGTTAAAATCACCTTCTGTTTTGGGTGTTCCGGAACCGAATTGTCTGCCCGAAATAACGGGGTTTACCAACGCAAGGTCATAAAGACTGTCAGCAAAAGGGCTGCCGTAATAGACCAGTGACTGACCCGGGCCGTTGCTCGGGTCGCCGAAAGCAAAATCACGGTATCCGTCGTTATTGATATCGCCGCAACCGGTTATCGGGCTGGCAAAAGCAATGCCGCACTGGTTACAAGGCACACTGATGAGAATGTCTGCGGTGGATGAAATTTGCTCTCCGCCAAAATATACATAAGCCTCGCGAAGACAGTATTTGTGTTTTCCGCCGCCAACAACCAGATCATTGTAACCGTCGGCATTGTAATCACCAGGAATGGAAAGATTTTTACCAAACGACCAGAACCTTCCGGTATCTTCAAGAATGACCGCTGCATTTGAACCATATAAAACATCAGGCATAAAAGAGCTGCCGTAAAAAATATAAACGTTCTCATTTTCTGACATAAACTCATTAGCGTAACCGATATCGGTAACAGGGCTGTCCGAAATGGCTATGTCAGTCCACCCGTCGCCGTTAAGGTCGCCGAATTCCATGTCGAAACATTTATGATAAGGGTACTGCGGAAGATAAATGGTTTTGTCAGGTTCAAAATCCAGCACAGCCCCGCCGTAATAAATATTCAGAAAACAACCCTCTTTTGCCAGGACTGCCCAGTCCTCATAACCATCTTTGTTGAAGTCTCCAATGTTTTTTATCCTGTCACCAAACCAGAGCGATTCGAATGCTTCGGCGGGGGTTGCACCTAAAATATCAGGAGAAGAAAAACCGGGATTGCTGCTGCCTGTGAAAACGGCGGTGCCGATGGTATCATACAATTGGTGTTCATCATAGCTCCAGAACGAAAATGTCAGATCATTGAAGCCGTCGTAATTGTAATCAAAAACAGTGGGTTGTTTTGCCAGAATATAGACACCGGGATAGGTTCCGGGAGCCAGCAACAGGTCATCCGGATCGGTCGCATATTTCTCCTTGACGAAACCATCGGTTGCAATATTTTGATTTCCATAATAAACGGTTATCGTATCCGGTGCTGTTTTTGAATACCAGTCGCCAATGCCGTCACCGTTAAAATCCCCGGCATAATACAACAGACGGTTGTTGTTGTTCATCTCAATGCCAACCCATGTGCCGAATTTATAAGGCGGGGAATCACTTCCAAAATAAGCTTCGATATGAAAACCGCCATCAAAAAAATACACCTGGCAGATATCAATAATCCCATCACCGTTAATATCGGCAAGTGCAGCCGGATAATGCGGGGATGGATCGTCGTAAGTATAGGTGCTTTCCATTTTTTCGGCAGTGTAAGTGCCGGTGGCTGTATTGTAGCTGTACCAACCGTAATTATAATTTCCAAAACTGTAGGCAACAATCAGCAATTCAATATCCCCGTCGTTATCATAGTCATAGAGATGAAATTTCAGGGGAAGGCGACTGGAGCTGATCAGGTAATCATTCAGCAGATAAGCCGGTGAAGCGCTGTCGGATGCATAAACAAATAGTGTTTCTTGCTGATACTCATCTCCCAGGATAAATTCCTGTTTGCCGTCATTGTTGATATCCCCGTGAAAATAAAACTTTTTGATATTTTCCGGGAAGACTATCATCACCGAATCGAACCCGGTACCGGATGCATTACCGTAATAAACTATCCCGTTCAGGATATCAACCATATCATCATAACCGTCACCGTCATAATCTCCAATACCTTTAATTTCGGCATTGTAAAACACATAAGCAGATTTCGGATTATGGATATCTGTAACGATAACGGATTTCGATATTCGATCGGTCAAATCATCCGTTCGTTCGTCCCAGATGTATCTGGTAAAAACAAAATCGCAAAGTCCGTCACCGTTTATGTCACCGACAGGTTCGGGAAACTGCAACGGGAAATTAACAGGATCCGGTTCGTCAATCTGAAACGGATAAATAGTATTTACCGGAAAAATAGTATCGGGTTGTGCGGAAACCGGAGTTTTCAAAAGCAAAAAGAAAATAAAAAAAATAAAAACATACCCGGCTTTTTTTCCTGGACAACAATTCAACTTTCTCATAAATTCTGCAGGTTTTTGGATGGTCAAATTTATAAAATATGGATTCTTTTTGTAGAAGAACCGAAGAGTTTATTAAATTCTACGAACAGAACCTAAATAAAATAAGGTAACAAGGTCAGTTTTAACTTTACAATACATTGCTACAAAGGTGATTATCTGCCTGTTTGCATTTAGTATCTTGAAATAAGGTTTTTTAAACCGGGGCCTGCTAAACTTCATTATTCAGGAGGTGTTTCTCCCCGAGTACTTCGGAAAAAACCTTATCGAAAAAATAACACAATAGTAGCTTTCAGATTTATCTTTTATTTTCAAAGGGTTTGATTAGTTTTGTTATTCACAGTTTATACGAATTATAAAATGCATAAGTTTCCAAAATCCCATCCTTTGATTGAACGGTTTTCAATCGTTATCTTTTTAACTTTTTTTATTGTTACGGCAGTAACCTGTATCCGGCAAAGATCGAATCCAACTTTTCAAGACCATTTCCCAGACAACGTCCAACGAACCTGGATAGGCCCCGATTACTGGGCCAACCGTTTGCAGGACTGGCAATTGAATAACGGGCGGGCGGAATGTATTCAAACGGCACGCAACCGCAATCTGAACCTGTTAACCGTTCGTACCGGTGACCGGCCGGGAGATTTTACGATGTCGGTCCGGTTGGGAGTACCCGCTCTGGACAGCTTAAGCAACAAAGAGAACCTGCTGGGATTCCGCATTGGCATTAACGGTCAGTTTGACGACTACCGCGACGATGCCATTTACGGCAAAGGGCTGGATGCCGGTATCACGACATCAGGAGATTTGTTCATTGGCGCGCCGCCGGTCAAGCATAACGGAAATGCCGTTGCCCTGCTCCCCTTTGTAAAAAAAGGATTGACACTGCGGCTGAAGGCGGAATATCAGGACAACAAATACAATCTGACACTTGAAGCACTGGATGATAACGGCAAAGCGCTGGCCACCCTGAAAGAAGAGGATGTCCCCGCAAAACTCCTTGCCGGAGGGATTGCCCTGGTCAGCCATTTTCCGGAAGGACAAAGGAAAACAGACGCAATTGTCAGTTGGTTTGATGATTTATCCGTTTCGGGCAAAAAGGTTGATCTGTTCCCCGAAAGAGCATTCGGCCCGGTTCTGTTTGAGCAATACACCCTCAGCAAAGGCATCCTGAAAATGACAGCCCAGCTGCCGCCCACAGGCCCCGATGACGGAAAGACCGTAGGATTGCAGATTAAAGAAAAGAACAAATGGAAAACCATTCAGGAGCAGAAGATCGACCCTGATGCCCGGACGGCAACCTTTAAAATCGAAAACAGGAACTACACGGAAGACATCCCTTTCCGTCTGGTTTATGAACTGAACACCGGCAATGGTCAGATGAAAACTTATTATCTGGAAGGAACCGTCAGGAAAGAGCCGTGGGACAAAGAAGAAATCGTCGTGGCGGGATTTACCGGCAACAACGACCTGGGATTTCCCAATAATGATTTGGTTAAGGCCGTCACATTTCACAATCCCGATATTCTTTTCTTTTCGGGAGATCAGATATATGAGGGTGTTGGAGGTTTCGGTGCCCAGCGTAAACCGCTTGACAAAGCCATGCTGGATTACCTGCGAAAATGGTATTTATTCGGATGGGCTTATGGGAACCTGTTGCGCGACAGGCCTTCGATAACTATCCCCGATGATCATGATGTGTATCACGGCAACATCTGGGGATGCGAAGGGAAATCGACACCTCCCGGACTCACCGGATTTGCCGCCCAGGATGCCGGCGGCTACAAGATGCCTGCCGAATGGGTGAAAATGGTGGAACGGACGCAAACCAGCCACCTGCCCGATCCGTATGACCCGCGGCCCGTGAAACAAGGCATCGGTGTTTATTACACCGACCTGAACTATGCCGGGGTGAGCTTTGCCATTCTGGAGGACAGAAAATTCAAATCGGCACCCAAACCACTGCTTCCCGAAGCAAAAATCAGCAACGGCTGGTACCAGAACCGCAGTTGGGATCCGGTGACACAAAGTGACGTCCCCGGCGCCAAATTACTGGGTGAACGTCAGCTTCAGTTCCTTGAACACTGGTCGGGTGACTGGTCGGGGCATGCCTGGATGAAAATGGTGCTGTCGCAAACCATTTTTGCCAATGTGGCCACACTGCCGGCAGAAGCCTATCATGATGATGTGGTTCCCTCATTGCGGATTATGCACAAAGGGGAATATCCGCCCGATGACCGGCCTGTTGCCGACATGGACTCCGACGGCTGGCCCCAAACGGGAAGGAACAAAGCCATTCGCGCCATGCGCAAAGCTTTTGCACTGCATCTGGCGGGTGATCAGCATCTCGGCAGTGTTATTCAGTATGGTGTGGAAGACTGGAGGGATTCCGATTACGCATTTTGTGTGCCTTCCATTTCCAACATCTGGCCGAGACGGTGGTTCCCTGCGAAAGGCGGTATGAACCGCGAAACGGGCGCACCCAAATACACCGGCGATTTTTATGACGGCTTCGGAAACAAGGTTACCGTACTGGCTGTTTCCAATCCGGTTTACACAGGCAAAGAACCTTCGGAACTTTATGACCGGGCCACCGGATACGGCATTGTCCGGCTGAGCCGGAAAACGCGCAAGATCACCATGGAATGCTGGCCCGGATATGTGGATCCGGCAACAGAACCCGGCGGTCAGTATCCGGGATGGCCCATTACGATCAGCCAGACGGATAATTACAACAGGAAAGCAACCGGCTGGTTGCCGCGGCTGGAAATTCAGAACATGAAAGAGCCGGTTATCCGTGTTTTCTCGGAAAAAGACAATGCTCTTGTTTACGCCATCAGACTAAACGGAAACACTTTTGATCCCAAGGTTTTCAGACAGGGAAGCTATCGTATGGAAGTGGGTGATCCCGATACGGGAAAATGGAAAAAATTCACCGGCCTTGAACCGGACAAAAAAACCGGGACAAAAACTTTGAAAGTGGTTTTTGAGTAAATTATTTACTCGTTATTTACAGATGATGTAAAACCTGGAAAAATAATGGGGCTGCCTCAAAACTCCTCCGTGGCTCTTCTCTGTGTCTCCTTTGTGCATCTCCGTGAAATAAATACGAGAAACTGTTACACTGAGACCCTCTGAGAATTACCGAGATATCACAGAGTCTTATTACATTGAAAACTCCTAAACACTGAGTTTTAAACAGTCTCATCTGTGCAAATCAGCTTACATCTAAAATCCAAAATCTGAAACCTCAAATCCTAAGAGTGTCCACCCGCAACGATCCTCAGTATCTTGATGTTGAGCACCAGCCAGCGCCAGGCCTGCCAGATGATGCAGCGACGCCAGAAAAGGATGGCTTTTGTCGGCATCGGAGGATAGGATTCTTCGGAATAGGGGATATTTCTTCTTTCTTTATTATTTTCCATGACTTTAATTTTTTCGGTTCGACAAATTATTCGGGTAACAACCACCAGAACGGATAACCTTTGGCTTTATGCAGGAACATATAGTGCATGAACCATTTGAGCCAATGGCCTGCCAGGCCGGCTTCGCCCACGGTGTATTTCAAATCCCTGCCGTATTCGGGGTATTTATCCCAATCCTGAACGATGGGATAAACCGTCATGGTGGCGGCGGCTCCGTTAATCAGGCCATAGCCAGCCGAAACAATGCAGGCAGCTCCCATTTTGGCCATGGAGGCTTTATGTTTTAGCGATGGTTTCCCCTGTTTTATCCAGTCCACAATATTGTCGGCAACTACTTTACCGGTTACACCCGAAGGCATTCCCGTTCGCGGAGGAGCCGGAAAAATGCCGGTGCCACTGGGACTGAACATGGGCTTGGAGATGGAATGCGGAGGCGCAAAAGCAATACCCGCAGCAAAAATGTTCTCGTAATCCGGATTCTGATAAGTGGAAGGCCAGTCGGCAGCAGACCATTCCTCGAAAGGCTTTTTCGTGTAATCGGCATCCACCTTCATAAAGCCATTTGGCATGAATAATTTCGATGTGATGTCCTCACCTTTTTTATCGTATGCTTTAAATCCTGGCCCGTTGAATGCCGGGATAAGCATGGCAAAATCGAATGTCTCCTCTCCTTCGCTGCCATCCAGCGTTTCATAATACGCCTTTCCCGGTTCTACTTTTTTAACGCCGGCCCGTTTGATCCACCGGATATTGCGCTGGATTAAAAACGACTCAGCAAATATTTTCGTCGAAGTGATATATCCCGCTCGTTTGATGTATGCCCCGCCCATACCGAAATCGCCGATTTCGTATTCGTTGGTGATCCATTTGATATCAGCAAGGTGTGAAAGCTTTCTTTTCTTGATCTCATAAGCCACATTCAGGATGTACTCGAATGCAGCACCCTGGCAAGTGGCTCCCGGATGACCTACCCCGATCAAAAACTTCTGTCTCTCCCCTTTTTCCATCTTTGCGATGGATTCCTGTAACTTTTTCCATGCCTCTTCCGCATGGGAATAGGAACAGACGGAAACCGTATTTTTTCCAGGCCCCAGGCCTTCGGTAGCAGCGAAATTCAAATTCGGGCCGGTGGCATTGATCAGGAAATCATAGTCCACCTTTTCGGTCTCTCCCTCTTTGTTCTGACCTGTATATTCAATGGTAACATAACCTTTATCGGTTTTTTCATCACCTTCGGGGTGGAACGAAACAGCTTTGGCTTGTTTATAAACAATTCCTGCCTTTTCGTATCGTTTGTCAAGCCGGAACCTGACCTGGTCAACGGTCATTCTGCCCACACCAACCCAGATATTGGAAGGAATCCAGTGATAATATGCGTTGGGCGTCACCACAACGACTTCGTGTTTTTTGCCAAGTTTTTTCTTAATAAGTGCCGACGCGGTATGTCCGGAAATACCGGCACCGAGGACTACAATTTTTGCCATAATGATGTGTGAAAGTTTGTGATATTTGCCACAAAGATAATCATTTATTGTTTTTTAAGGAAGGATCTTCATTAGTGAATAGTTTTCAGTAAATTTGAAATCCCGTAAAATACAGATCATGAAAAAGCATATTCCCAATTTTGTTACTCTGCTCAATCTGTTATCAGGAGTGCTGTCCATCTACATCAGCTTTACGGGCGATTTGAAAATTGCCGCGCTGATGATCTTTCTGGCAGCCATATTTGATTTTCTGGACGGGCTGATGGCCCGGCTGCTGAATGCCAAATCCGATATCGGCCTCCAATTGGATTCACTCGCTGATGTGGTCTCTTTCGGCGTAGCGCCTGCATTTGTGTTGTATAAGACCATCATGCTGCGCGAGGTGCTCAATGGCAGGACAGAACTGGAATTTCTGGCTTTCAGCGCTTTTATGATCCCTTTATTCTCGGCGCTGCGGCTGGCAAAATTTAATGTGGATGAAGATCAGACAACAACATTTACAGGTATGCCCACACCGGCGGCAGCACTTTATTTTGCTTCGTTCCCGGTAATGATCCTGGGGTGCTTAAAAGATACCCGGAACTTTTATTACGACATCGTGACGAATCCTTATTTCCTGGCCGGATCGGCTGTTGTCATTTCATTGCTTATGGTTTCAAAACTACCCATGTTTTCATTGAAGATCAAATCGGTAAGCTGGAATGAAAATTACACACAAATTATCTTTATCGTATTGACAGTCATTCTTCTGATTACACTTAAATTCGCAGCAATTCCCATTATTATCTTATTGTATATTTTACTTTCTGTCGTGAACATCCTGGTAAAATGAGTAGCGTTAAAAACAGAATCCCATGATGATCTTTTTCGACCCGATGAAAAGCTGTCCCGATTCAAATATCATTCATTCCCTGTATAAATAAACATGAAAAAAATACTCGGATATTTTAAAGATTACCACAAAGTTTATTTCGATCCGAAACTTTATCTGATCTGTCTTTTATTCATTGCGGCATTGATCACATTTAACTATTCGGTTGATTTTGAAGATTCCTATATTGACAGTTTCAGGGGAAAAAATATCCGGATATTGTTCTTTGCCATGTATCATCTTTTTGCTTATTACGGGATTATCCTGATCATTTATTATTTTGGAAAGAAAAACCTGAAACTGACGAGAACTTTCTGGATAAAATCGGCAGCAGGATTCCTGATCCTCGGATTTGACAGGTCATTTATAGGTTATTACGATGCGCTGAAATCTGCTGTTCCCCCCGAAACCCTGCAGTTCTACTTCAAGCTCGCCTATAACGGGATACGGTTTCTCACTATCCTTATTCCGCTGGCATTGCTTAAATTTCTTTTCGACCGCAAGACCGGCGAGGGATTATACGGATTACGACTCCGGCGCATTGATTTAAGACCTTACTGGGTCATGCTGGCATTAATTGCCCCGGTAATTTATATTGTTTCATTTTCCCCTGACTTTATTGATTATTACCCGACATACAAACGTACCGGAGGCGCCCTGTTCGCGCAATACTATCATATCCCGGAAGCCGTCAGCAAGATCGTTTATGAAACTTTTTACCTCAGTGATTTTCTTTATACCGAGTTGTTCTTCAGGGGATTTCTGGTCATTGGGTTTACAAATCTGTTGGGCAAAAATGCCGTAATTCCCATGGCGGCGGCTTACAGCGTTTTACATTTCGGCAAACCGCTCGGAGAGACCATCGGATCGGTATTCGGCGGTTATATCCTCGGAATCATCGCCCTGTACAGCAGGAATATCTGGGGAGGAGTGTTTATCCACGGCGGAATTGCATTGCTGATGGAAACTTTTGCTTTTGTTCAGATGAAGTGATACAAATCAGTTTCCTCCTGAAACACCATCGAAGTCTTTCCGCTTCAACTCGAAATGCTGGCCGAGGTAAACTTTTCTTACGTGCTCGTCTTCGGCAAGTTCTTCTGCCGACCCCGCCTTCAGAATTGATCCTTCAAACATCAGGTAAGCCCGGTTAACGATACTTAACGTCTCATGAACATTGTGGTCGGTGATTAAAATGCCGATATTCTTGTTCCTCAGTTTTGAAACAATTGCCTGGATGTCTTCAACAGCAATGGGGTCCACGCCGGCAAAGGGTTCGTCAAGCAGGATGAAGTTAGGGCTTACCGACAGTGCCCTGGCAATCTCGGTTCTTCTCCGCTCGCCGCCCGAAAGCTGGATGCCTTTGCTTTTTCTGATCTGCCGGAGGCCGAACTCGTCAAGCAGCGATTCCAGTCTTTCATTTTGTTCTTTTCGGGTCATCTTGGTAAACTGCATCACCGCCCGCAGGTTATCTTCCACGCTCAAATGCCTGAAAACCGACGCTTCCTGTGCCAGATAACCAATTCCCAACTGTGCCCGTTTATACATCGGCAGTTTTGTAATTTCCCTGTCATCCAGAAAAACTTTCCCCACGAATGGCTTGATCAGTCCGACGATCATGTAAAATGTCGTTGTTTTTCCCGCTCCGTTGGGGCCGAGCAGCCCGATGATCTCGCCTTGTTTTACCTCAACCGAGACATTTTTAACAACAGTTCGTTGGTGATACTTTTTAACCAGTTCCTGTGTCCAGAGTTTCATAGCTTTCAGCGTTTTTTATTTCGTTAGAAAATGCCTTCGTGAAGAATATCATGCAAATGGATGATACCTATATATATGTTGTCTTTTAAAACGGGAAGTTGGGTGATATTATTTTCGCGCATGAGATTTAACGCATCCACCACCAGTGCGTCATAATCGATGAACCTGGGATTTGCGGTCATGGTTTCGGCGGCTGTCAGGCCCGAGAAATCAGGATTTTTCTGGATCATTCGCCTGAGGTCGCCATCGGTAATGATACCCACAAGCCGACCGTTATCCATCACGGCAGTAGCACCCAGCCGTTTGGAAGAAATCTCGAGGATCACATTGTTCATGCTCTCGTTTTTGTCAACCCTGGGCACTTCATTGTTTACGGATAAATCGCTGACACGCAAGAACATTCGCTTGCCCAGTGCGCCTCCGGGATGAAATTTTGCAAAGTCCTGTGCCGTGAAACCGCGCAACTCAAGCAAACTGATGGCGAGTGCATCGCCCATGACCATTTGAGCCGTGGTGCTGGATGTGGGAGCCAGGTTATTGGGGCAGGCCTCTTTGTCAACCGTTACGTCCAAAACAATATCCGCTTGTTTTGCGAGATAAGAGGATGTATTTCCGACAATGGCGATCAGTTTGTTTTTTCTTGCCTTAAGCAACGGGATCAGCACTTTAATTTCAGGCGTTTCACCGCTTTTTGAAAGCATGATCACAATATCATCCTTGCGAATGATGCCGAGATCGCCGTGAATGGCATCGGCCGCATGCATAAAAACAGACGATGTGCCGGTGGAATTCAGTGTGGCAGCGATCTTCTGGGCAATGATCGCACTTTTGCCGATTCCCGTAACGATAACCCGACCAGGTGAATGATAGATCATCTCAACGGAATTCACAAAGTCATCATCAATGGAAGACAACAGGTCTTTTATTGCCAGAAATTCGTTCTCAATGGCAGTCTGCGCTGACTTTTTTATTTTATTTTTGGTATTCAATACTTTTTTTTATTAAAAAGTTGCAGAAAAGAGATTAATTATTATTATATTTGTTAATGCAACACAAGAAGAGCGTATAAGCTCCGTTTATCAAATCATATCATGATTTTTAACAAAAATTTTACTACAAAGATAAATTTTATCTCGCTATTATGATGGACAGGAGTAAGGATAAATTCGGTTTGATGGAGTTGATGAAATCCTTTTTCGGTTTTTCAAGCTTTAAAGGAAACCAAGAAGCCATCATTAATAATTTGATGGAAGGGCGTAATACTTTTGTTGTTATGCCCACAGGTGGCGGCAAATCGTTGTGTTATCAACTGCCGGCATTAACGAAAACAGGAACCGCCATTGTCGTTTCGCCACTGATCGCCCTGATGAAAAACCAGGTGGACATGATCAGGAATTTCGGAACGCAAGGCGGAATTGCCCATGTGATGAATTCGTCTTTGTCAAAATCAGAGATGAATCTTGTTCGCGAAGACCTGCTGGCTGAAAAGACCAAGCTGCTTTACATGGCTCCCGAGTCGCTGACAAAAGAAGAAAACATTGAGTTCCTCCAGAAGATCAATATTTCATTTTATGCCATTGATGAGGCACACTGTATTTCGGAATGGGGTCACGATTTCAGACCTGAATACCGGAAACTCAGACCCATCATCAGTGCCATCGGTCAGGATGTCCCGATCATTGCACTGACAGCAACCGCTACGTTGAAGGTTCAGGAAGACATCCTGAAAAACCTGGAGATTCCGGATGCCAATGTATTCAAATCGTCCTTCGACCGGACAAACCTGTATTACGAAGTCAGGCCGAAAACTAAAAATGTTATCAAGGACATTATCAAATACATCAAGACGCAACCGGGTAAATCGGGTATCGTCTATTGTCTTTCGCGTAAAAAAGTGGAAGAGATCGCCGAAACGCTGGTGGTCAACGGAATCAAGGCTTTACCTTATCATGCGGGGCTGGATGCGGCCACAAGAAGGACAAACCAGGATATGTTCCTGATGGAAGATGTAGATGTGATTGTGGCCACCATAGCCTTCGGGATGGGAATTGACAAACCGGATATCCGGTATGTCATTCATCACGATATTCCCAAAAGCATCGAAGGTTATTACCAGGAAACCGGACGTGGCGGACGCGACGGCGGTGAAGGCAACTGTATTGCATTTTACAGCTACGATGATATTCAGAAATTAGAAAAGTTCAATAAAGACAAACCTGTTGCGGAACGGGAGATCGCCAAGGAGTTGCTTTTTGAAACCGTTGCCTATGCCGAATCGTCGGTGTGCCGGCATAAACTGCTATTACACTATTTTGGTGAAGAATACACAAAAGATAACTGCGGCGCCTGCGACAATTGCCTCAACCCGAAAGAAAAATTTGAAGGCAAGGACGATATCCGGCTGGTTTTAAAAACCGTGGAGCACACAAAACAACAGTTCAAAGCCAAAATCATTGCCGATTTGATTGCGGGCGTAAAAAGCGGGGATATCAAATCCATCAAGCTCGATAAGAACGAAATGTTCGGTAAGGGCAGCGAAAAAGATTCCAAGTACTGGTTTATGGTTGTCCGTCAGGCGCTGATCAACAGGCTGCTTGAAAAAGAAATTGAAAATTACGGCATCCTGAAACTTACACAGAAAGGCAAAGAGTTTATACAAAAACCTTACAGCATACTCATTGCCAAAGACCACGATTATGACAGTGACGACGATGATTCGATCATTACATCAAACGGCGGTCAAAAAGGAAGCGGCGCTGATCCCAAATTGTTTGCCATGCTGAAGGACCTGCGAAAAGAAATATCGCACAAGGAGAATCTGCCACCCTTTGTCATTTTTCAGGATCCGTCGCTCGAAGATATGGCCATTCAGTATCCGATCAAGGAAGAAGAACTGCGTCAGATCATCGGGGTGGGCGCAGGCAAAGCGGCAAAATACGGGAAGCCTTTCCTTGAACTCATCAAACAGTATGTTGAAGAAAACGACATCATGAGGCCATCGGATGTAATTATAAAATCAGTGGTTAACAAGTCCGGATTGAAAGTGTATATTATAAAAAGTATTGACCGCAAGTTGCCGCTCACAGACATTGCACATGCAAAAAATCTGTCATTGAATGAAATGCTTACCGAGATAGAGAGCATTGTCGCCTCGGGTACACGTCTGGATATCAATTACTACATCAACGAACATGTGGACGAGTATCACCAGGAAGACATTTACGATTATTTCTCTGAAGCTGAAACCGATTCCGTTGAAGAAGCCCTGGCCGAATTTTCCGAATCGGAATATACCGAGGAGGAGATCAGGTTAATGCGAATCAAATACCTGTCAGAAGTTGGCAATTAATCAGATGAAAAAAGTATTCCTCCTTTTACCATTTTTCTTCCTGCTTTTTTCGTGCTATCATGAAAACACAGAAAAAGTCCAGGAGCCCGACCCCCTTTTTTCACCCGGTAAAATGGCGGATATATTAACCGACATACAGCTTGCCGAAGCCGTGATTGCCCGCAACAGGATCGATAAAAAACATACTGAAAAAGCATATAAGGATTCTGTTTACAGGGTGGTTTTCGAGCATTACGGTATCACCGAAAAACAACTGCTTGATAACATCAATTATTACAATTCCAAACCAAAAAGAATGGAAAAGATCTACGATAAAGTACTTTCCAATTTAAGCCGCATGCAAACCGAACTGGAGGTAAAGATGAAAAAAGAGGGACAGGAGGAGAAAGAGAAGGAGTGAATGGGTGTTGAGGGGGCAATGGTTGCAATGGTTGCAATTGGTGCAAATGTTGCAATGGGACAGTGGGGATGGAAGAATGGGATGTGACATAAAAATACAAACGCTGCATTCGTTGCGTCGCTGCGTGAAAGGATGGGTGGAAGGGTGGATGATTGGAAGGGGGATTGATTAGTGATTGGTGATTGGTGAAGTAATTGATTGACTGACTGAAGACTGCCGACTGAAGACTGCCAACTATCATTTCCCCTGTCTATCATGCGGTGCCGCCTTTTTATACCACGAAAAACTCTCTCCTTCAAGTCGATAACCAATAAGATTCCCGTTTTCATCGTAGATTTTCTCAAGTTCCGTATCGCTCCCGGTTACCGTGTTAAACACCATAATGCTGTTGTCGAGCACCTTAAGCATCGGCGGTTCTTTTCTGTCTTTCTTTTCTTTCAGATTTTCAGGAATTTTATCCTTCAGACTTTTTGTGAAACCCCGGAATATTTTTGCCAGCAGCCCGTTGCGTCTGGGTTTTTCAGGTTTGGCATCCGCCAGAGCAAGCAACTCATCCGAAGTTGCCTGATACGGTTGATAAAACGGAGGAGCAATCAACGGTTGCAATTTCACGGATTTTAATTCGCGTTCCGGGATCCATGCCATGGAGTGCTGCCTTTCCTGCATTAAAAAGTCTTCCTGCGGTTCTGAAAACGGAATCTGTTTCAATTGCGGGTTAATTTCAATATCCGGCAATTTTCCTGAAATCTCGGGTAACGGAACATATTTTTTCTCCATTTTACTGATCATTTCCAAGCTTTGTCTTTGCACCGGCGTTTCTCGTCTTAACAGTCCGTTCAATGCAAAAAACAGGAGAATGGCAGCTGCAGCGGCTGTCCACCACCAGTAAGCAGCAATTTTACGAGTTCTTCTCTTCAGTTGGTCTTTACCGGGAAAGACGATACCGGTGTCGGCTTTTAAGATCAGTTGTTCATGCAGGTCGAACTCCCTTTTGAGATGAGGGTTTTTTTCAATAAATTCGAGGAGCTCCTTTTTTTGCGAAACTGTCAGTACCTGTTCATACCAGCCGATGAAAAATGACTCGTAGTTGTTTTCATGTATCTTGCCCACCGGGATTATCCGGGTTTTTTTCAAACGGTCTTTTTGATCAAACTGTACTCTTTCAGGCTGAAGGGTCACAGGTTCATAATTTTCGAACTCTTCTTTCAGGTCAGGGTTCATTTCAAAGAAAGCCAACAACTCCTCTGTCTGACCGGCAGTCAGCTTACCATCGAGGTAATCGATGATCCATATTTCGTAATTGTCTCTGTTGACTTTCATTTTTTAAACCACATATTCGGGGTTGACAATATATTTCTTCAAAAACAGGCGTGCCCTGTAAATATACACTTTGACCTGCGATTCCGAAAGCCCGGTTATTTCACCGATCTCCCGGTAGGAATACCCTTCGTAATCGCGCAGCAGCACCACCGAACGCTGAATATCCGGCAACATCTCCACTGCCCGGTCAAGTACTTCTTTTACATCTGAATATTGATCGTAAGTATGAGGAGTCGTGTGTTTTTTGTCTTCCATGGAATTTATCCGATCATTTTTCCTGATGTAATCGATCATCGCATGGTAGGCCGTGGAAAAAAGATAGGATTTCCCCTTTTGAAAATTCACCTCTTTTCTTTTTATCCACAGTCGTATGAAGGATTCCTGCACAAGGTCGCGCGCCAGTTCACTGTCGCGGCAGTTTTTCAGTAAAAAGCGATAAACCCCGTCAGCAAACTCATCTACACAAATATTGTACTCCTCTGTCGTCATTCAATGGTAAAGATACTGCTTATGTTATGAATGACGTATGAAGCAGCCGGTTTGTTACAGGTGAAAAAAACTTTACCGGGTATTATCATTAAAAAAGCCCTCCGTCCGGGGACAAAGGGCCTTTTAAAAAATTCAACCGGTGTTATTTCACATCCCTCAACCTGCGCGGGCCGGCCTTTTTCACCTCGTCAGGCACGTGGTCGGCAAACAGCTTGAAGTTTTCGATGTATCTTGAAACAAGGGCGTCATATTTTCTCCAGTAATCATCCTTGTCACCCCAGGCATTTGACGGTTCAAACACTTCATCGGGAACGCCGGGGCAGGTTTTCGGAATGCTGAAACCGAAAAGTTTGTCGGTTCTGTATTCCACCTTATCTAATTTTCCTTCCAGGGCGGCATTGAGCATATTTCGCGTATGACGGATGGATATCCGTTTTCCCACACCGAACTTACCCCCTACCCATCCGGTATTCACTAACCACACCCTTGCACCGGCCTTTTCAGCTTTCTGACGCAACAGGTTGGCATAAAAATACGGATGGTGAACCATGAACGGCGCTCCGAAACAGGCGCTGAAAGTGATCTCTGGCTCAATGCCGAGTCCCAGCTCCGTACCGGCGATCTTGGAAGTATAACCGCTGATAAAGTGATAAATGGCCTGGTTCATATCCAACCGGGCAATGGGCGGCATCACACCCTGTGCGTCGGCGGTAAGGAACACAATATTTTTTGGCTGGCTGTAAACCATCTTTTCGGGAACCGCATTGGGGATGTATTCCAGAGGATACGAAAGCCGTGTGTTTTCGGTGATCCGTTCATCGTCAAGGTCAATCTGACGGGATGCCGGATCAAAGATCACGTTTTCGAGGATCGTCCCGAATTTGGATGTACAGGCATGTATTTCAGGTTCAGCTTCGGCACTCAGCCGGATGGCCTTGGCATAACACCCGGCTTCGTAATTAAAAACAGCATCATCACTCCAGCCGTGTTCATCATCTCCGATCAAACGGCGTGTCGGGTCGGCAGACAAAGTTGTTTTTCCTGTTCCGCTCAAACCAAAGAAAAGGGCCACGTCTTTCTTTTTACCCACATTGGCCGAGCAGTGCATCGACATGACGTCTCTTAACGGCATCAGGTAATTCATGATCGTGAAAACCGTTTTCTTGATCTCACCGGCATATTCCGAATTGGCAATGATCGCCAGCCGCTGGGCAAAATTAATCACAATGGCTGTTTCGCTGAGTGTTCCGTCAATCCTCGGGTCAACCTTAAATTTCGGAGCCACCATCACCGTAAATTCAGGTACGAATTGTTTCAGCTTGGCCAGATCGTTTTCGGAGAGGAGCATGTTTTTGGCAAAATGGGCGCTCCAGGCTTTGTCCGAGATTACCCGTACAGGCAAACGGTATTCGGGGTGTGCACCGGCATAGACATCCTGCACGAAAAGCTCTTCACCCTGCCAGTAAGCCTGCAGGCGGGCAAAAAGTCCGTTGAACTTTTCAGGCGTCATGGGACGGTTATATTCACCCCAGTCAATATTGTCTTCGGTGCTTTCTTCACGGACAAAATACTTATCATTGGCCGCACGGGCAGTCCATTTACCGGTGTAAACATGGAAAGCGCCACCGTTGACTAATTTGCCTTCGCCACGGAAAACAGCCTCCTCGACCAGCGCAGGTACCGGGAGATTCCAGTAAACAGTATCAAGATATGTAAGACCATGATTTTGAAGTCCATAGTCTGACTTATATTCTTTTGCGTGTTTTATTGCCGGAGTATCAAATTCCAGATATTTCATAATTCAGGTATTATCAATGTTTATTTAAAGCAGATAAAAAATTAATTCCAGTCCCTGACCAGTTTTCTCTCGCCAATATAAAGTTCGTTGGGCGAGTCGGGGTCAATGGCCCATTTCATTCTTTCAATGCCTTCCGTGATGTCTTTGATGGAGCCGCAGAAAGAAATCCGCAGATAACCCTCCATGCCGAATTCCACACCAGGCATCGTCAGCACCTTGACTTTATCAAGCAGGAATTTGGACAGTTTGGTTGAATCTTTTTCGTAAGCGCTGAAATCGGCAAAAGTGTAAAAAGTGCCGTCAGGAGGCAGAAGATGAACACCGGAAAAAGCATTCAATTGCTCAACCAGAACTTTGCGGTTGTTTTCAAGGGTTGCCCGCAAACTGTCAATGCTTGATTGTACTCCGTTGATGGCTCCGATGGCTGCTTTCTGCAACAACACCGAAGGCCCGGAGGTCTGATGTCCCTGAATGTTGGCCATCACTTCGATGAGCTTTTTATTTCCGATAGCCCAGCCGATTCGGAAACCGGTCATGGCATACGCTTTGGATACGCCGTTGATGATGATCAGCTTGGAATTGTCAGTAAAGTCTTTCGCATAGTCAAAGGGATTGGCCACTTTCACACCATTATAAACCAACAGGTGATAAATATCATCCATGATCAGGTAGATATTCTTCTTTTCGCAAAATTCCACGATCTCCCTGATAAACGATTCCGGGTAAACGGCACCGGACGGATTATTGGGGCTGTTGATGATAATGGCTTTGGTGTAAGAAGTCACGTTTTGTTCGATATCCTGCATACGGGGAGTAAACGTGCCGTCCTCGGGAACAACCGGAACGGGAACAGCGCCGCAAAGCTTGACCATTTCAGTATAGGAAACCCAGTAAGGCGCAGGAAAGATCACTTCATCCTGCGGATCAAGAATAGCTTGCAATGCGACCATCAGGGCCTGTTTGGCGCCGCTGGAAACAATGATGTTTTCCGGTTCTACTTTCCTGCCGTAATGTTCCATGGTATAACGGATCACCGACTTTTTCATGTCAATGGTTCCGTCAGCAGGAGCATAGCGGACTTCACCCGTATTGAGGTGTGAAGCAATGGCCGTAATGGCATCAATGGGAGCTTTACTTTTGGGTTCACCGCCACCGAGATGGATCACCGGCTCACCTTTGGCTTTTAATATGGCAAAAGTTTCGTTTAACTTCAGTGTGGCCGATTCGGCGATCGACCTGCCTATTATACTTATACTCATTTGTTTAAGTTTAGTTTTAAATGAAATAACCCGGACATTGGAGCCGGGAAAAAATTTAAACGTCAAAAGTACATTTTTCGTACGAAATAACCGGCATTTATCAAGGGCCGGAAGTAAATTTATATGCTTTCTAAAGTAAGGCCGGACGGGTGTTTTTCAGGAGGTTAGTTTGGAGGATGGGGATGGCTCGATTGCTTAATGGTTCAATGGCTTGATGGCTTGATGGCTGAATGGTTCGATGGTTTGATGGCTTGATGGCTGAATGGTTCGATGATTTGATGGCTTGATGGCTTGATGGCTGAATAAGAAATATTGAACATCGAATAAGA
>JAOZOO010000013.1:19519-23639 GCA_029933225.1 Bacteroidales bacterium
TTTGATGGCTTGATGGCTTGATGGCTGAATAAGAAATATTGAACATCGAATAAGAAATATTGAATGAGAAATCCTGCGCCTTATAACCCAAAACCCTTATACCTTTATCATCAATACTCAAACCCTATTCCAAATAAAAAACTGATCTGCTGTGTGTCGTCCGAAAACCTGTGCAGCCCTCTCACTCCTAACCTCACATTCAAAGGGATGCTTAAAAAATTCCAGTCGGTATAAAGTTCAATGCCGGTGGAAGATAAGTTATCCACATTTCCCTGATTGTTGCCCCGCAGATAATCGTAAAAAAGAAGTGTATAAATACGCTTCAGGTAGAAAAACCCGGGCACATTCCAGTCGGGATAAGCGATGGGAATGGCATAACCGGATCGTAAACTGAAATATTCAGGATAATCCAAATCAGTATAGCCACGCGGCACAGCGACGAGGTTGCTGAACGAATAATCTCCGTCAACCGTTTTCTGGTATCCGGCATAAACATTCAATCCCTGATGCCGGACAAAACCCGGAAAATAAAACCATCCCGTCAGCCCGGTCTGATTGCTTGCACTGTCGCTGAAGATCGTATGACGGTATATCAGATCAAACGTTTGTCCCCATCTGGGATAAATGTCTTTTCTTGACTTCTTGTACTGGTTATAAACAAAAAGACGATAAATAGGGATGGTAAACCGGTTGACCCTGAACTTGTACTGGCTTCCTTTCACCATTTTCCGGAATGTTTGATCGATCCCGATAATAGGTTGTAAACCTTTGATCCATTTGCTGCTGGTCAGGTTCAACGGTACGCTGATCCGCAATGAAAGATTGGTTTCGTGCCAGTGCAGGTTGACAATGTTACTGTCAGGTGTCATGGCCGTTTGTTTCCTTCCTCCGTAATCCACGCCGAGACTGATCACCGGATACCAGCCCATGTAATCGTAATTGAACTTGATCTTGCTGGTCTGCTCGTTGGGATCGTACTGATAGCTCAAAATGGCTACCGATGTGCTCAATATATTCTGCGACAACAGGGTTGCTCCCGGAGACACGGAATAGTTATCCACATCAACTCCGACAGGAGCCCAACTGTGGAGGTTAAATAAATGGCCTCCTTTTCTGTATCTCTTTTCCGCGTAAGCCGAATCGGGTACCTGCACATCATCGAGGTTAAATGTACCCGGTTTGGTCAGCCGGTCAGCAACATACGAATAATGTAACCGGTTTAAATCCAAAGGCTGAAAGTCTGACGGGTTGAAATCCATTTTGGCTAACCGGTGCCCGTCAGCCGTGTAATCGGAAAACCAGAGCGTTTGACCATCATTTGAAAACCGGGGATATACAGCACCAAACCGGGCATCAAGCACCCTGAATGTCTGGTGCGTATTTATGTTAAGGGCATAAAGATTGTCCTTCCCCTCATACGTTGCTGTATAAACAACCCATTGGCCGTGCATAACCGGCCATTTGATCTCTTTAAAAGAAAAGGGTATCAGATACTCCAAATCTCCTGTTTCCACATCCACCCTGATAATGCTTTTCCCCCGTTCTCCCAGCACAACCGCCACAAGATAACGGTCATCCTCCGACCAGTGGGGTGTCATGAAAAACAGGTTGTCTTCCGTGCTGATCTCTTTCAAAATATTTCCCGAGGATGCATTTAAAATATGAATGGCATATCCTGACTCGTGGCTGACAAAAACCGTCGCTATTTTCTTCCCGTTGTGCGACAACGAAGGGGCAAAATACCGGCTTTTTCGTGTCAGTTGTCTGACTTTCTTTGTGTTCAGATCATATAACTTGATCACCGAATAATTCTGCATGTCCCAGCGCGGATCATAAGACTTTTCATTCCAGCAGATCACATCACCTGAAACCGACAACGACTCGTAAAAATCATAACCGGGAGTAAACAGGCGTTCCTCTTTTCCGTCAATGGTTATGCGAACAAACCTGTTGATGTCATCAATACCTGTTTTTTCAACGATCACACTGCCGTCATCTTCCGGATTTGGAAATAAGTAATTGGTGTAAAATCTGTTTTCAGGTGAAATAATTCTGATCAGACTGTCTCCTGAAGCCTTGTCTTCAATCCACCATTTCAAACTTAATGATTTCAGTGCCTGGTTGTAAAACTGAACTTTGAACCTTCCGGTTTGCTTTTTGATGGCTGTGGTAAACGGTACCAGATAATAGGGTCGTCGTGCCACACGGTTCAATGTAAAGTTCCACATCCCGATACCGTAATGATCAGTACCATAAGTATGGAGCTGATATCCCAGCGTATAATGGTCGGGCACAAAATCCCGGTAGGAACCGTAAACCGCTTTATCGTATTTATATATCCTTTTATCGAGTATCTGGGCTTTTAGCGGGTACATGAAATCGGGCGTCCGCCCTCTCCCACTGTGGCTGAAAACGGTTTCCGAGAAAACGGCATCTCCTTCAATAAACCAGAACGGCAGCCACAAACCCATAACGGCAGCTATTCCCTGTTCGCCAAAAACAAAAAAGAGTCCTCTCGTCAGTCCCTGGTTCATTTTATTCATCTGCACCACATGCCGGTATTCATGCAATGCCAGTTGTTTGGACCAAATTTGTGGATAGCTGTTTTGCGGGGGCATTTCAAAAAATTCCATCCGGTAAGGCGCAATAGGAACCATGGCATTGGAGGTAGTGGTGCGATTGTGCAACACCACGGGAACACGTTTTATTTTATTCATGTTCAGGTAAGGTCCTGCCACATTGGGGCTGGTCAGACGCATCAGATTAATATAATGTTGGGCCATCTCCGAATAATTCTGCGGATAAATAATCCGGAATTTTCCGGCCTTAATCTGGTTCCATTTAACAGATGCCGGGTCCTCTCCGTTACTGAAATACTGGGCATTGACTTCCGAATGAATAATTATCAACGAAAAGAGCAGAATAACCCAAACATATTTCAAAGCCGTTTTAAACACGATTCAAAATTAGTTTTTTCTTTTACAAACATAAACCGGATATTGTTTTCCGCCCGGCGAGTTGTTCAAAATGACAGTAAAAGCAACATGTCATTTCGATATGCGATCCCGAATACTCGGGAGAGCATGAGAAATCCCCCGAGGAAATGGGTGCTTGCAGAGGGGATTTCTCCTCACTTCGTTCGTCGAAATGACAGCAAAAGGAAAAATTCTGTTTGTTATTTAATTTCTGCAAAAAAATCATAAAATAATTTGGTTTATATTTTAAACTTATTTATATTTGCAACCTGTTTATGTAATTAAAATTGAAAACCATGAAAACAGAATTTAACGAAAAGGAAAGCCTGACACTGATTCAGGAAATGATCGAAAACTCAAAAGCCCGGCTGGGCGAAAGCAGTTTTTTCTTTCTCCTTTGGGGATGGCTGGTGGGGCTGGCCAGCGCTATTCACTTTATCCTTTTAATTACCGGTTACAGCAATCCCTGGCTGCCCTGGCCGGTGATGATGGGCATCGGAGGGATAGCAGCATCCGTTAAAGGACACCGGATGAAGAAAGAAAAACGGGTAAAAACTTACCTCGACACCACCATGAGTTATTTGTGGCTGGGTTTCATATTCACCTTGTTTTTCATTCTGTTTTTTGCCGGCTACGGAAAAATCAGTTGGGCCATGTCCAATGTACTGATCGTAACACTTTATGGTATGGGGTCGTTTGTTTCCGGGGGCATTTTAAAATTCAGGCCGCTGATCTACGGAGGAATTGCCACCTGGGTCATTGCGATTATCAGCATTTTCCTTGCTCCTGAATATACCCTGTTATCCATTACCCTGTCAATTATTGTTGCATACCTGATACCGGGATATCTGCTCCGGTCAAAAGAAAACCAGCAAAGCCATGTTTAAAGAACTTGATCCGCTTTTGCATTCGCAGCTTAGACTATCAATCGTCTCAATACTCATCAGTGTAGAGTCGGCGGAGTTTTCGTATCTGCTGGAGCAGACCAAGGCAACGAGAGGGAATCTGAGTGTTCAGCTCAACAAGCTGAAAGAAGCGGGATATATCAGCATCAAAAAGAGTTTCAGAAACAATTATCCGCTGACAACCTGCAAAATCACACCCAAAGGCATTGCCGCTTTCGAGAAATACGTGGAAGCGCTTTC
>JAOZOO010000013.1:23739-28832 GCA_029933225.1 Bacteroidales bacterium
ACATACCAGTAAATTGCCACAAAATGGCAAATGCTGCCGATGAGGACAAAAACATGAAAGATTGCATGATTGTAAGGCAACCTGTTCATTAAAAAGACCGCCGCCCCGAGGGTGTAGCTTATACCCCCGGCAAATAACCAGATCAGCCCACCCGTTGGCAGCGCCCTGAACAACGGGACAATGGCAACGACCATCACCCAACCCATCAGCACATATAGAATTGTGGATAGTCTGTTGAAACGGCCGGTATAAAAAAGTTTCAGGATGATGCCCGCCAATGCCATTCCCCAGACCACCCCGAAAATGCTCCACCCCCACGGCCCGCGTAAGGTGATCAGTGTAAACGGTGTATAGGTTCCGGCGATAAGCAAAAAAATGGAAGCATGATCAAAAACATTCAGCCGGTAACGGATTTCGTGATCTTTGGCCATGTGAAAAGCCGTGGACGCAAAATACAAAGTGGCCAGACTAAAACCGTAAATAACCACACTGACAATATGAATGGCCGTACCGTAAAGGGATGCGCGGACAATAAGCAGCACCAAAGCCACAGCACCCAAAATAAATCCCAGACCATGCGTGATCACATTGAGCTTTTCTTCTTTCTCGGGATATTTTTTTGCATGCGTTTCCATAACAAACAAACTACAAAATAAAGGGAAAAGAATGTTTTATTTTACAGTATCTGCAAAATAATTCCAGAGGTTATCTTCAGGCGGAGAAGCAACTATTTTCAGTGGTTCTTTTTTCACCGGATGAATAAACTCCAGGCTCCGGGCATGCAAGCTGACCGAAGCATCCGGGTTACTTCGGGGGAAACCGTATTTCAGGTCGCCTTTGATGGGGCAGCCCATGGCCGATAGCTGTGCCCTGATCTGATGATGGCGGCCGGTTTTCAAATCAATTTCCAGTAAATAATAATCCGATGATGCCGCCGCCAGCCTGTAAAAAAGCAGGGCTTCCTTGCTGTTTTCGATCGGTTTCTTAAAAACAAAAGATTTGTTCTTTTTTTTGTTCCTCACAAGGAAATGGTGCAACTCCCCGCTTTCCTGTGGTGGCATTGTTTTGACGATCGCCCAATAGATTTTTCTGAATTCTCTCTTCTTGACCAGTTCATTCATCCGTTTCAGCGCTTTGCCGGTTTTGGCAAACACAACCACTCCGCTTACCGGTCGGTCAAGTCGGTGGATCACTCCGGCAAAAACATTTCCGGGCTTGTCATATTTTTCTCTTAGATAATCCTGAATGTCTTCACGCAATGTCCTGTCTTCGGTTTTATCAGCTTGTACAATCTCCGAGGGCAGCTTGTTTACTGCAATCAGATGATTGTCTTCGTATAATATGCGTTGGGATAAATCTTTTTTGTCTGTCATTTTTTCTTTTGATCAGTCTTCAGTCCACAGTCTTCAGTCAGCAGTCTGCAGCCTGCCCGGAATCCGAAGGTGACGGGGTCTTCAGTTAACCTTCACGCAGCGATGCAACGCACGCAACGTTTATTTTATGTCCCATCCCATTCTTCCATCCATCCATCATTCTGCCATAGGCATGCCTTCAGCACAACCATCCATTCTTCCACTATTCCATCATTCCACCCTGCTAATACTGCTCCCGTTCATTGGGGAAGTCACCCGATTTAACATCATGGATGTAAGCCAGAAAAGCTTTGATCATTTCATCATGGAGATTATGATAGCGCCGGAGGAAACGGGGTGAGAACTCCTGATTGATGCCCAGCATATCGTGTAAAACAAGCACCTGTCCGTCCACATGGTTTCCGGCGCCAATGCCGATTGTGGGTATCTTGACCGAATCGGTCACCTCCGCTGCCAGTGCTGCCGGTATTTTTTCAAGCACAATGCCGAAACATCCGGCTTCTTCCAGTATCCGGGCATCATTACGCAACTTGTCGGCTTCACGTTTCTCGGTTGCCCTGACGACATAAGTCCCGAACTTGTTAATGGACTGCGGAGTAAGTCCCAGATGACCCAGGACAGGAATCCCGGCGCTCAGAATACGGTCGATGGATTCCTTTACTTCAGCACCCCCTTCGAGCTTTATCGCATTGCAACCCGACTCTTTCATGATACGTATGGCCGTGTGTAATGCTTCTTTGGAATTTCCCTGATAACTCCCGAAAGGAAGGTCAACCACCACCAGCGCCCGTTTTACCGCTCGCATCACCGAAGAAGCATGATAAATCATCTGATCAATGGTAATAGGCAAAGTGGTTTTGTGACCGGCCATCACATTGGAGGCAGAATCGCCCACGAGGATCACATCTATTCCGGCTTCGTCAAGCAGCCGGGCAATGGAATAATCATATCCGGTCAGCATGGCAATCTTCTCCCCTTTCAGCTTCATCTCCTGAAGCACATGGGTCGTTATCTTGGGTATGTTTTTGGTTACCTGCATCGTTTTAAAAAATTGATTAACATGCAAAAGTATGGAAATCTGCCAGACCTTGTCAAATTAATTCCGGCAGAGAAAGAATATTCTTTTGATTTCAAACTTTAGTCACTTTCCCCAAAAAGATTTACAATATATTTGCGGCTTTTAAGTTTAACAGAAACAATGCCGACAAAGGCCAACATATTATTGATTTTTGTCTTGTTAACTTCTCTTGCTTTGCGTGCGCAAACCGCATGGGTTGAGGGGAATGTAACCGATTCGACCAACCGGCCCGTTGACCTCGCCAACGTAGCTATCCTCGGCGAAAAGAAGGGCACCACGACCGATAAAAAAGGATGGTTCCGGATTGAAGTACCGGCAAACAAGGAAGTTACCCTTGCCGTCAGCTTTATTGGTTATGCCGACAAACACATCCCTGTAAAGTTGGAGGAAGGTGAGATCAAACATCTCGATATCCGGCTAAAAAGCATTTCTACCACGCTGCCGGGATTTGAAGTCAGGGACGAACGGTTGCGTACGGAAAGTATGGTGCGCCTCGATCCCCGGAATGCTATGGTAGCCCCCTCACTTACGGAAGGGATTTCGGACCTCATCAAGACACTTCCCGGTGTTTCCTCCACCAGCGAGTTGAGTTCACAATATTCGGTTAGAGGCGGCAATTTTGATGAAAACAGCGTTTATGTCAACGATATTGAAATTTACCGGCCCTTCCTGATCAGCACAGGCCAGCAGGAAGGTTTAAGTTTTGTTAATTCCACACTTGTCTCTTCCATCTTGTTCTCGGCAGGCGGTTTTGGCGCCGAATACGGGGATAAGATGTCATCGGTGCTGGACATTAAATACAAAACTCCACAGGAGTTCGGCGGTTATTTTGCACTTAGCCTGCTCGGCGCCCAGCTCAGCCTGTGGGGTACGGCAGCCGACAAAAAATTCACCTACCTTATCGGCGGACGTTACAAAACCAACACTTATGTGCTGAACAGCCTGCAAACCAAAGGAGAATACAAGCCTGATTTTTTCGATATCCAAACCCAGCTCAAATACCGGTTCAATCCCAAATGGTCGTTGAGCTTTTTGGGGTATTATTCGAACAACCGTTACAAAGTGGTTCCTTCCAGCCGGGAAACCGATTTCGGAACCATTCAGGAGGTGCTGCGATTCAAAGTATATTTTGACGGGCAGGAAGTTGATAAATACGAGATCCTTCAGGGAGGGCTTACGCTGGGTTTCCGTCCGAAAAAGAACCTTGACCTGAAACTGATCACATCAGCCTTCAACACCAACGAAAGCGAAACCTACGATGTGCAGGGACAATTCTGGTTAGGACAGGTGGAAAACAATCCCGGCGATGAGGAATTCGGTAATGTTGTCCAGAGTCTTGGCGTAGGTACTTACCTTGAACATGCGCGCAATTATTTCCAGTCCACTGTTTTCAGTCTGGTGCATAAAGGTTCGCGCGTCACCGACAAACAATACATGAAATGGGGGTTCCGTTACCAGTATCAGTGGGTGGATGACAAGTTGAACGAATGGGATATGATCGACTCGGCAGGATATTCCATACCTAATCCCTGGAATGTTCCGGGGACTAATAACCCGAAGAACCCTCCATTTGAAATGTACTACCATGCTTACGCAAAAAACAAACTGGCCATTAACAGGTTCTCGGCTTATTTTTCCGATCAGTGGAAGATTACGCTGAAAAACAACAGCTTATTCACGGTAACAGCCGGGTTGCGTGCCAATTACTGGGATTTCAATCCCGAGTTTCTTTTAAGCCCGCGTCTGAGCATGTCGTACAAGCCTTACAAAAAACAAAATGTCGTATTCCGCTTTGCCACGGGAATTTATTATCAAACACCATTCTATCGCGAAATGCGAAACTTTGACGGCTCACTGAATTACGACATAAAATCACAAAAGTCCATTCAGTTTATCCTTGGTACGGATTACCGTTTCCAGGCATGGAACAGACCTTTCATCTTCACCACCGAGGTTTATTACAAATACCTCGATAACCTGATCCCTTATGTTGTGGACAATGTCAGAATCCGGTATTATGCCGACGAGCTGGCCAGGGGTTATGCCGCCGGGATCGACCTGAAAATATACGGTGAATTCGTAAAAGGTGTGGACAGTTGGCTGACGATCTCGTTTATGAAAACAGAAGAAGATATTTACGGTGATTATTATTACAATTATTTCGATACCGACGGCAACCCTGTCATTTCCGGCTCAGTTCCCGGTAATGTGATTACTGACAGCGTCAGGGTTGAGCCCGGGTTCCTCCCCCGCCCCACCGACCGCAGGGTAAACTTTTCTATTTTCTTCCAGGATTATATTCCCAAAAACCCGTATCTGAAAGTTTACTTACGTTTACTTTACGGCACGGGGCTCCCTTTCGGCCCGCCCGACTCGCCACGTTACAAACAAACCCTCCGCATGCCCGACTACCGCAGGGTGGATATCGGTTTCTCCTGGCAGTTCATCAACGAAAGTTCCGACATGGGACCGAAAAACCCTTTCCGTGTTTTCAACGACATGAGCTTAACCTTTGAGGTGTTCAACCTGTTCCAGACTTTCAACACCATTTCCTACATCTGGATCAAGGATTTCAATAACCGGCAATATGCCATCCCCAACTATCTTACGCCGCGGCTGATCAACCTGAAACTGAGTGCTGC
>JAOZOO010000013.1:28932-31409 GCA_029933225.1 Bacteroidales bacterium
ATCTATCTCCTCACTAAAATCTTTTTAAATATCTTCCCTTCTTTGTTTTCCAGCAGGATATAATAAACCCCTGCACCGGTGTTATCTAATGAGATGTTTTCCGAGTACTGTCCGTCAACAGTTATTTTCTGTTTTTCAAAGATCTTCACTCCGGCAGTATTAAATATTTTCAGGGTCAGTTCCACCGGTTGTTCCGAAACAATTTCGAGTGTGAAAACACCACTATTCGGATTGGGAAATACAACCACCTGTTTCAATCCCGTAATTTCGTGAATACCCGTACAATCCAGGAAGAGAATGACAATCGCATCGGAGTTGGCACAACCATTTTCATCCGTAACCATGACGCTGTACTCCTGAACGCCCAGTCCCACACCAACGGTATCAACCGTGATAGATGAGGTTGTATAATTCCCCGGTGTCCACAGGTATGAAACGCCGCCGGGCACTTCGGCATTCAGGGTCACAGTTACATCACCGCATACCGAGGTGTCGTTGCCAAGATTTACATCGGGCAAAGCAAAAACCGTGAATGGCTGCGACGCCGTGTTGGAACAGCCGTTCGGGCCGGTCCATGTATAATTGATCAGATGCTCACCCGGGCCGGCCACATCGGGGAAAAACATATTCTCAGAGATACCGTCACCCCAGTATTCTCCGCCTTCGGGACTTCCTCCCGTAAGTGTAACAGGTTCCGCATTCACACAAGCCGTACCTTGTGGTTCCAGCGTAACTTCCGGTAATGGTAACACTGTGATATCCTGGTAAGCCGTGTCCGAACAGGAATTCCCATCCGTATAAGCATACCCTATCGTATGGGTTCCTTCGCCCGCTTCCAGGGCATCAAAAACATTGTTTTCCACCCCGGCACCGAAATAGGTTCCTCCTTCCGGTTGTCCTCCGGTCAGTTCAAAGGGTTCCTTATTCAGGCAAACCGAATCAAAGGGCATCAGTGTAACCTCCGGCAGATCAAAAATCGTCAGGGAGATCATGATGGCTTCACTCTCGCAAGTTTCAGCGGACTGTGTAACATAATATGTATAAACACCCGGTTCTGTCTGTCCGGTTTCAAAAATATTGCCTTCATAAACCAGTGTGTCCAGTGTGACATCACTGTACCAGCGTACGTTTTCTCCAGTCGCTTCCAACGGTGGTATTTCCTCATTCATACAGGCCTGCTGGTCATCCCCTTCCGGCGGATCAGGTATCACATTCACCGTGATGTAGTCAATTTTGGTTGTATCGTCCGACCCGGTATTGTTAACCACCGTCAGCGAAACATCATAACTTCCCGGTGTATCGTACATGATTCCTGCCGGGTTTTGCTCGGTGGATTCCGAAGGATCTCCCCCCTCGAAAGTCCACTGCCAGCTAATGGGGTTGTATTGTGTGAGATCGGTAAAATCAATGGGAACACCCACACAGGCACTGGTGTCGCTGGCCGTAAAGTCAGCAATAGGCGGAGGCAGAGGAATCACTTCGATGAAGGCCTCTCGGTAATGCACCGGCGTACCATTCGGCCCCTCTCCTTTCACGGTCAGTGAATAAAATCCCGGGGGTACATTGTCAACCGTTATCACAATGGGTACGGAATCGGGGAAGGAAGTCAGCGTGTCTCCATAAGGATAAGTAACTGTAAACGTACCCGATGATGGTGTGTCCGGCTCGGCGCTGAAGATGACCAGCGTATCGTAAAGCTTGACACCCGGAACAGATGCCCACAAAGTATCCTGATAAGCGATCTGCTGCACATCGGGATAAACCCGCAGGGCAAAATCGGGAAAATAAGCCGTAAAGCTGGCAAAATTACCCCACCGGAAGTCGCCCCAGGTAAGTTGCGAGACCACCCCGTTGGAAACGATCGCATTGTAATCACCCTGGTATCTCGGCGTTCCGCCACCGCCACAGGTCGTACAATTGATCTTCATTTTCTCGTTGGATATTTTCTGGTTGGCTTTAAAAGACTGCCCACCGTCGTCCGAGTATGTGGCGTAAATCAGGGCGCTGTCGTTGGTAGGTGTGTCGCGCGTGTCCATCCATTGTACATACAACTTTCCTGTTTCCTTGTCACACCATATTGCCGGCTGCCACTGATGGCTGTTTTGCGGGAAAAAACCGGAGTTCACCCGTTTGGCATCCGACCAGGTGACTCCGCCATCGTCGGAATACCGGCTCCAGATATCGGGCCTGTTACCGTTTCCCGGCGGATCGTTCTTGGCATAGACGAGATAGAGCCTGCCCCGGTATGGGCCAAAGCTGTTGTCGGCTGCAATGAACGGATAAGGTCTTGTACGCATATTCTCCACAGAGTGTCTGCCGTTTACATTTGACCCGACATACCCTGCAAAATTCTGTGACGACATATAAGTGAAAGTTTCTCCCCCATCCAGCGAACGGTAAAATGTGTATGTGGAAGCAAAACTGTTGCCGCCGTTGGTAACCACATACACAGCGCCGCCCTGTATATTCTGGTAAGG
>JAOZOO010000013.1:31509-39574 GCA_029933225.1 Bacteroidales bacterium
ACCTTGCAGCCCTGTACCCCGCTGCTGCCAAACATGTTCTCGTAATACAAATTCCCGATACTGTCGTAAGCCGTCACCGGATCGCCCCACACCTGGGTACCCCACGTCGGCTGGCTGTTGAACCACTCATAACCATCGAGGGTATAATGAGCACCATCCACATTGAACGCCGTAAAAAACTCAGTGGGTTCCTGCGGGTTCACGCTGATGTGTCCCTCGGCAAAATCAACACCGAGGTAAAAATTATCGAAATTGTCCACGGTGATCACTTCCGAAGGCAGCAATACCCGGTTGCGGGCCTGTTCAAGATACCACTGCGGAACCTGATCCAGATTGGGGTTTTCGGGCTGCTCCTGCCCGTAATATTGCAAAGGCGCAAACACAAAGATCAGCAATAAATTCAATACAAACAGATTGATCTTAAAAAGTAGAGAAGTATGCATATTTGTTGGTTTTAATTAAACAGATATAACCCGGTTAAAAAGGGAGTGTAAGATACGGAATCTTCCGGTTGGAAATGTTACGAATATGTTAAATATCAGATTCAAATTACATTCAGGCATTTATTAAACTCTTTGTAGTTTTGTAAAAAACTGTTTTTAAGTTAATACCTGATCATAATTATTTTTTGAAAACAAATCCGCATCAGCCAATGACAACCCCAAACGAATACCCCAAACACTTTGCCCGGTTTTACGACATCATTTATTTCGGGATGCGCGACCCTGCCGACAAGGATTATTACCTGAAACAGATATTCGGCACAAAAGGGAAAACACTGGAAGCCGGAGTGGGTACAGGAAGACTGTTCAAACCGGCACTGACTGAAGGTGCCGACATCTATGGTATTGACACCAGCAGCGCCATGCTGGAGGAACTTTACGATAAAATTGATCCCGGTGAGCATCACCGAATCAGCCGGCAAAGCATTGTGGATTTTCATTTCGACTTCCGTTTCGACCTCGTGATTGCTCCTTTCCGTATTATGTCGCACATCCTTAAAAAAGAAGACCAGTTGAAAGCGCTGAACAATGTGTATCAACATCTCAACCCCGGTGGTACATTTATCTTTGATGCTTTCGTCCCCGATCCGGATTACCTGAAAAAAGGATTTGAGGACTTTGTTGATTTTGAAGACGAAGACGAATGGGGAAACAAGGTCACGCGTTCCGTCACCACCCGTCCCGACCTGATCCATCAGATCATCAACACCGAATTTACCCTGCAATGGACAGAAGACGGCAAAACAAAAAAGGAAAGCTGGAGCTTTCCTTTACGATTCTTTTTCCGTTACGAACTGGAACATCTCGTTGAACGTTCTCTGTTTGAATCTTACCGCATCTTTGGTGACTTTCAGGGGGGATCGCTTACCCGTGAATCAAAAGAGTTTTTAACGGTATGCCGGAAAACGCTCTGACATCAAATCTTTTCCAAAGTTTTAAACTTTGGAAAAAGATCACTCTGCGTTCGCTGCGTCGCTGCCTGCCCGAATCCGTCAAATGACGAAGGCGGGCGTGATATCCTAAAATGCCAGCACCGATTTTTTAATAATCTCTATGGCTTCCATGAGTTCTTCCTCGCTGATGACCAGCGGCGGAGCAAACCGGATGATGTGGTCGTGGGTCGGTTTGGCCAGCAGACCGTTTTCAGCCATTTTCACACAGACATCCCAGGCTGTTTTGTCGCCTTTGGGATTGACGACGACGGCATTCAACAGTCCTTTGCCACGTACAACCCCGATCATTTCCGAGTCAATCTTTTCCATTTCCGCGCGGAAGATCTTTCCCAGCCTGTCGGCTCTTTCAGCCAGCTTTTCTTCCTTCACCACATCGAGAGCTGCAATGGCTACACGTGCAGCCACGGGATTGCCTCCGAATGTGGAACCATGTTGTCCGGGTTTGATGGTCAGCATAATTTCGTCATCAGCCAGCACGGCCGAAACAGGATAAACACCGCCTGACAAAGCTTTGCCGAGGATCAGGATATCAGGCCTTACGTTTTCATGATCACAGGCCAGCAGTTTTCCCGTACGGGCAATACCGGTCTGTACCTCATCGGCAATGAAAAGCACATTCTTTTCCTTACACATCTTGTAAGCTTTTGAGAGGTACCCTTCATCGGGAACCATAACACCCGCTTCGCCCTGGATGGGCTCCACAAGGAATCCGGCCACGTTGGGATCCTGCAATGCTTTGGCAAGGGCTTTCAGATCATTGTAAGGTATAATCTCGAAACCGGGAGTAAACGGTCCGAAACCGCCCCGCGACTCGGGATCAGTGGACATGGAAATCACCGTGACGGTACGCCCGTGGAAATTATTGGCACACACGATGATCTTCGCCTTGTATGATTTAATGCCTTTTACATCGTAAGCCCACCGCCGGCAGAGTTTGATCGCCGTTTCGTCAGCTTCGGCGCCCGTATTCATGGGCAGCACTTTGTCATATCCGAAATATTCGGTGATGTATTTTTCATATACACCGAGTGCATCACTGTAAAACGCACGGGATACAAGGGTCAGCTTTTGGGCCTGCTCCGTAAGCGCATTGACAATTTTGGGGTGACAATGCCCCTGGTTGACGGCAGAATAAGCCGATAAAAAATCGAAATATTCCTTGCCTTCCACGTCCCAGACTTTGGCGCCTTTGCCTCTCGCCACGACAACCGGCAGGGGATGATAGTTATGTGCTCCGTATTTGTCTTCCAGGGCCATGGCCCCTTTTGAGGTCAATTGTTCTGACATATTGTTATTCTTTTGAGTTGATGATTTAAAATGAACAAAAAATCTCCCGGATGGGAATAGCAAAAGTAATGATTTAAAAACAGCAAAGTGTAAATCTGAAATTGAATATTTGAGAATTTTATGGTTTGTATCTAATCTTTTTAATTTTTAAAAGGCGGGGAGGATCAAGTATTTTAGGACCAGAGTGAGGAATCCTGCCTTTTTATGAATAACTCTGACGTACGCGAATCAATCATTTCATAACTTACTTTTCCATTTTTCAGGGTTCTGATACGTATTGAATACGGCATAAACGACAATATTTCTTCCCTCAATTTCATAAATTACCACAAAAGGAAATTTATTGATTACTGCCTGCCGCATATTTTTATGCTTAAAAGAGTAAATTTTAGGATTCTTTCGCAAAGTAATAAAGCAACTGTTTAATTGATTTATAAACCTTTCGCCAAGATGATTTTGTTTATTTTCATACCAAAGCTAAGCATTGATGATATCTTCCCGTGCTTCTTCCTTTATTACTAAATTGTATGATCTCATTTGGAAGAATCACTTAATTCGTCTTTAATTTCATCCCAGCTATATGATTTGCTCTCTTTTTTTATGTGACGTTGTTTTCTTTCTTCCAGTATATTGATTTGTTGTTGAGTTAATTCATACTCCACAGGGTCTTCTTTCTCTTTAATTTTAATGAAGTCAAGGGTTTTAATAAAATTAATAAATGCTTTTGCTTTTTTATTTGTTGTGTCAATATCTATCGTGATTATCATAACTTCTTTAACAATTGATGAATTCACAAATATACCAATTTAAATTGAAATTGTAAAAAATCATCAGTGAAAAAGTAAAAGATAAAATGAATGACAACCTAAAGCAAATGCCTGAAAGGCAACAGTATCCACTCAAACAGCTTATTGATTGTCGGACGGTTGTACCAGCGTTCCAGGTCGAAAGGTTGGGAACTGGCAATCGTTTTTTTAATGTGTTCCTGCATCTGACGGGCAATGGAAGGTTTGCTGCCGATCAGCATGATCTCGTACATATAGCGGAAGCTGCGGTAGTCGAAATTTGACGAGCCGATGGCAAAATGGAGTTCGTCGATGAGCATCAGTTTGGCGTGCAGATTATTGGGCCCGTAAAACAGGAAATCCACACCGGCTTTACACAACGGGCCGAGGTATTTGTTGCGTAAAATGTCCACGAGGTTCACATCCGATTGTTTGGGGAGGATTACCTTTACATCAACTCCCCGGCGCGATGCATCCACCAATGCTTTCCTCAACAGGAATCCGGGCAGAAAGTAAGGAGTCTCAATGCAAATTGACTTTTGTGCCTTTTTGATCATCCGAATAAACTGCACGTTGATACGTTTGACAGCTACCGAAGGCGCATCTCTGACGATGGTAAAACCACCCGCTTTGACGATGCGCGTATTCCAGGCTTTGTTGAAAATGTATTTGTTGTAAATCCTGAAATCCTGCATGAACATTTTTGCCAGGTTGACGGTCAGCTCGTACGACCGCAACCGAAGCATAGACTCACGCCAGTTCAGATTGTATCCCGTGAGGTTTGAAGAGCCGATCCAGGAGATTTCATCGTCAATCAGAATCAGCTTGCGATGGTTTCGTTTGTGTCCCTGCGTAAAAAACTCTGTCCCGATCTTGATCTTTTCAAAAAACCTGACTTCGCCTTTGTTGGCGATCAATTCATCGAAATGTTCGTGGTTAACCGGCCCGGCGCCCCAGTAATCAATCAACAGCTTTACCTCTACACCTTCTTTGGCCTTGCGGGTCAACAACTCTTTGAACTTGTCGCCGATTTCATCTTTGCTCAATCTGAAGGTCTCTATATAAACGTATTCGCGGGCGTTTTCAATATCTTCGACGATCTGGTTGTAATATTGAATCGGCTGCGAAAAAAGATGATATGGCTCTTTAATTTTCATTTCGTTGTTCAACCTTTTGTGGCAAAGCCAAAATTAAGATATTCATTGAAATAATAATATAAACTGCCAAAAATCAAACGGTGGCCTTAATCATAATCAATCTGCGAAAATCAGCGTCTGAAAATCCACACCCATCAGCGTCACCGGAAATATTTATCTTTGCTAATCACAAAAATCTACCCATGATCAAATCAATGACCGGTTTTGGCAAGCAGACTGTTGAAACCACGAACAACAAATTCGTCATCGAGATACGCACACTGAACAGCAAGCAGTTCGACCTGAACGCCAAAATACCTGCCCTGTTACGAGAATACGAACCCGACATCAGGAACCTGACCAGCAGGCGATTGTTACGCGGCAAGGTAGATCTGCAAATCACAACCGAAGCCAAAACCTCGGAATCTGCACCGGGGCTCAACCACACCCTGGCCGGGCATTATTACCGGGAAATCAAAAACCTCTCCCAGGTACTCGGGCTGGAACTGTCGGAGCAGATTCTCCCTGTTGTTTTGCGGATGCCCGACATTTGGTCCCTGCCCGAAGAAGAACTTGATCCCGAAGAATGGAAAACACTGTCCGAAAATATTGAAAAAGCCATAGATGCCGTTGACCGGTTCAGGATATCGGAAGGAAAAACCCTGTATGAAGATTTCAAAAAACGAATAGAGATCATCAAAACATTACTTTCACAGGTAGAACAGTTTGAAATCGAAAGGATACAACGCATCAAAGAACGGATCAGATCGAATCTTGAAAACTATGCCGCTGATGTGCAACAGGACAAAAACCGGCTGGAACAGGAGATGATCTTTTATATTGAAAAACTTGACATTACCGAAGAGAAAATACGTCTGGAAAAACACTGCGATTATTTCCTCGAAACCATGGAAAACGAAGATACAGCAGGCAAAAAACTTAATTTCATCGGGCAGGAAATCGGCCGCGAGATCAACACCATGGGTTCCAAAGCCAACGATGCCAGCATCCAGAAACTGGTTGTCCTGATGAAAGACGAACTGGAAAAGATCAAAGAGCAACTTTTTAATATCCTATGAGCACGGCAAATAAAGGTAAACTCATTATTTTTTCAGCGCCGTCGGGTGCAGGCAAGACGACATTGGTAAAATACATCATGTCGGCCATGGACGATCTTGCTTTTTCCGTATCGGCGGCCAGCCGTAAAAAACGACCGGGTGAAACCGATGGCAAAGATTACTATTTCATGACGGTTGATGAGTTTAAGCAGAAGATCAGAAACGGTGAGTTCATCGAGTGGGAAGAAGTTTACAAAGACCATTTTTACGGCACGCTGCGGTCAGAGGTGGAACGTATCAGAAACAGCGGCAAGCATGTAGTTTTTGACGTGGATGTGAAAGGCGGGCTGAACATCAAAAAAATATACGGCGATGATGCGCTGGCCATTTTCATCAAGCCACCGTCCATTGAAACGCTGAAACAAAGGTTGATCCAAAGGGGAACGGATGACAGAAAAGAGATCGAGACCCGTATTGCAAAAGCCGAAAGAGAATTGTCGTATGCCGGCCAGTTTGATGTGATCATTGTGAATGACGACCTGGAAAAAGCCAAACGGGAAGCTTATAAAGTGGTAAAAGATTTTTTGAATAAATAAAGTGCTATTGAGGCAATGAAAACCATTTCACTAACAAATTACGGCAGCAACGTTTTAAGGGCTATTTTGAGTTTGAAGGTAGTCGATGCCGATATGCCCAAACCCGGCAACGATGAAGTGCTGGTGAAGCTTCATGCGGCAGCGGTCAATCCATCCGATATTGCATTTATCCAGGGAGGATACAACATTGTGAAACCGCTTCCTGCCACCCCCGGTTTTGAAGGGTCAGGTACTGTTGTTGATACGGCGGATGGACTGAGACACCTTATTGGAAAAAAAATCAGTTGTTTCGTGCAGAATGACAAGGGGGGCACATGGTCCGAATATTTCACGGTTCATAAAGACGACCTGATTGTGCTTGATGACCGGATGGACATGGATCAGGCAGCCTGTTTTACCGTAAATCCTTTTACCGCTTACGGCCTGGTAAATATTGCTTTGCTGCGCGAAAGCCCGGCCATCATCCAGAATGCGGCCGGCGGTCAGGTTCCCGCATTCATCAGGACGCTTGCCAGAGAACACGGAATCGAGGTGATCAATATCGTACGAAAACCGGCCACGGCAGATAAACTAACAGAAGAAGGAAACAAATATGTACTCACGGAACAGGACGAAAAATTTGAAGAAAAACTAAAAACCCTTGCACACGACCTGACTGCCACCACAGCTTTTGATGCGGTTGGCGGCGCCGGTTCCGGCACTGTCTTCAACGCCATGCCCGGAGATTCTGAACTGGTGGTTTACGGCGGGTTGTCCGGCAAACCCATGACCGGTATTGACACGATGGATGTGATCTTCCGGGACAAGATCATTTCAGGATTCAATCTGATCGACTGGAAAAATGAGTTGGATGAAAATGAATTCTTAGAGATCAATGAAAAACTCCAGCAAAAATTCATCAACGGAGAAATGAAAACCAATATCCGGACAACTGCTCGTTTTGAAGACATCGTCAAAGGGCTGAAAGAATATATCGGCAATATGAGTTCGGGGAAAATCCTGATCAAACCTTAAGAAAAATTAATTTATCCGTATGGTTTGAGAATTGGTTTTTCGGATTTGAATATTGTTTGTTTTTTGTAATTTGTGATTTGATTTTTCCGTTTCCAATACTCCTGAAACCGGAGAGATATTAAAAACAAAGCATGCACGATAAATCAAATAAAAAGACAGGACTTTTTTTCGGGTCGTTCAACCCCATACATCACGGACATTTGATCCTGGCTTCCTATATGTTGGAATTTACTGATTTGGATGAGGTATGGTTTGTGGTTTCACCGCAGAATCCGCTGAAACCCAAAGAAACCCTGCTGGCAGACTATCACCGTATGGCGCTGGTCAGGATAGCCATCGAAGACCACCCGAAATTCAGGGCTTCGTCCATCGAGTTCAAAATGCCCAAACCCTCATACACCATTGATACATTAACCTGGCTAAGCGAGAAATACCCTGAACGTGAGTTTATTCTCATCTGCGGAACAGATATTTTCCCCACCTTTCACAAATGGAAGAACTACGAGGTGATACTGGAACATTACCGGCTTTATGTTTATCCCCGACCAGGGTATGAACCCGGCAAATACACCGGACACCCTCACATTCGTTTATTCAAAGCCCCGCTGCTTGAAATCTCCTCCAGCTTCATCCGCAAGGGCATCAAAGCAGGAAAAAATATGGCTTTCTGGATGCCGGATAAAGTTTACGAATACATTCTGGAGATGCATTTTTATGAGAAATAGCCCTGACC
>JAOZOO010000013.1:39674-44788 GCA_029933225.1 Bacteroidales bacterium
TCTTCCTCCTGATATACCGGTCAAGTTGTTTTGTCAGATCAACAAATGATGACACGCCGAACAGTTTCCTGTTCTCTATTTCATACAGATCGGCAAAGGTTTCAAAGGTGCTGCCGTCCGACCGCTTGCGGATGCTGCCTTTCTTAAAAAAAGATGCTCTTTTCAGCAACTCGCTTTTCGGTAGCCAGCCGACAAGTGTAAATTCGTTTGTTTTTTTATTCAGCGATCCGAAAATGTAAGCATCCACATGATAATCTTTTTGCAAACCGATGAAGTTGTTCACATAATAAGGCCTCACGCCGGTTGTCCTGCCCATGGTTTTCACATCTATCGACAGACCCTGGTAAACCAGATCTACCCCTTCATCAAAACCGCTGCTGCCATCCACCCACGGCAGGCTGAAAAGGTCCAGCACAACAGACTGGCCGATGATTCCGGTCAATTGCTGTTCAGGAGTACCGTCGGCAACTCCCCGTTTACCGAAATTGTATTGCGCCAGTTGCCTTTTGCAATGCTGAATGATCTCGGGTTTTACAGGAACAATGAACATGTTTTGAAAAATCGGTTTTTAACTGCTCTGTTTTTCAATCCGGTAAATAGCTCTATCGCAATATTCCTTTGAAATATCAATGCCAAGATAGCGTCTGCCCAGCCTTCCGGCAACTGCCGTGGTGGTACCCACCCCATTGAATGGGTCGAGGATCACATCGTTTTTAAAAGAGAAAAGCTTGAGCGCCTGCTCCACAAGCTTTTCGGGAAACATGGCCGGATGGCCGTATTTTTTCATGTCCCGCTCCGGGGCAATTGACCATTTGGCCACCACGAATTTTTTGAATTCATCCGCCGAAATGTCAACATCTTCCTTTTTCCCGCCGTGTTTCAGGTCGCCCTTGCTGAATATCTCCAGAAACTCCCATGTATATTTCAGGTAGGGGCTGCTCGGGCTTTTCCAGCTTCCCCAGGCCGTATATTTGCAGTTGTAATTGTTCTTCTCCCACAGGATTTCCCCTTTCCAGATCAGCTTCTTTTTGATAAAATAGTTGCTGATGATGTGATGACTGGGGATGTAATCCGAAAACAGCGGCTGGACGTTCACGATGATCCGTCCTCCGTATTTCAACACCCGGATGGTTTCATCAAAAATGACAAACAACTGTTCAAAATATTTTTCCCAGTAATGGGCGTCGGCATTGTCGGAATATTCCAGTCCGAAATTATAAGGCGGCGAGGTAAACACCATGTCCACACAATTGTCAGGCAGTTTTTTTAACACCTCTAAACTATCGCCGCAGATGATTTTGTTCTCGTATTCACCGGGAAGCGTATTGTTTTGTTTTGAAAAAGGATGATCCTGTGCGTAATAATAGATTCCTCTGTTTTTCTCCTTACCTTTCCTTCCCGTTACTTTCCGCTCCTTGTTGTAATCCACATAGTTACGCTTGCCGTTGTTCAGCCCGTAGCTTTTGATGCTTTCAATCTTGTCAAGAATACCGGAAAGCACCTCATGTTTGTCCTTTGTTGTTGCATTTTCTATTACATAGTTCTTCAGCTTATTGATATCCATTTCCTTCAGCAACAAAATCAGGTTTCCGTCCTTAAACTCCAGCCGGGCTTCCTTTTCGGAAAAGAAGGAGTTGAAATGTATTAATAATTCCTGCTCACCGTTAATGACTCCTGCTTTATCTTTTATGATCAACTCTTTATAAATCACCATTAAAATTTTTAGAATCCTGGTTTAAAAGTAAATATTAAATTAATGAAACAAAATCCGGTTTAAAAGTGCAATTATTCTCTGCGGTACTTTGCGTCTTCTTTGAGGTTCTTTGTGTAACAGCAATTGCACAGAGGTACACGAAGAAGACACGGAGGAACACAAAGATTAATTTTTCAGGTTTTATCTTTATCTGTTTTTCAAAAATAATCAATATTATAGAAGAGATTCTTTTAAAAATGCATCTTATGATAATCGAACCGTTGCCGGTTGCGGTATTCCCTGATCCGCCGGGCAATATCGAGGAAAATAAACAGTTTGTTGCGGCTTAACCATTCGATGGCTTCGGGTTTCTCATTGACGGCATCCGCCAGAACGATCAGAAAATCGAAATTGTATTTCCGCAGCCAGGCGTACGCTTTTGGACTCATGTCAATGGCCTCGTCGAAAGCGGCAAAATGCGGAAACTTGTTTTTCATCAGCCAGTCGAATGCCTCACGGCTGCCACGAATGGCACTGCTCAAGGCCGCCAGTTCGGGATAACCGTTTTCTAACAGCCATTTGAAAAACTCCTCTCCCCCTTCTTCGTCGAAAGTTTTTGCAAAAGCAAGCAATATTTTCACCGGATAATCTATCATTGTTGTAAAAGTACAAAGGAAATCAAATCATTTGAAGAAGGTGACGTAAAATTTTTCCCGAAAATAACCCTTTTGAATTATCACAATTCTTGTACATTTGAATGATGATCATCACGAATGAAATTATGTTTTAACCCTGTTCGATGAAAAGAGAACTTTATTACAAATTAAGCCCCAGGTTAAGAAGGATAGCCCGCAGGATTTATTATTTCCCTGTTGACTTTTATGAATCCGTCAGCGGTAAGCGGGACAGGCTGACGCCGCCAAAAGGACGGATATTTATCGGGTCGGGAGACTTTAAACATCAGGGCAACCATATACTGAAGTTAATGATCGAGCTGGGCGGTCTGAAACCGGACGACCGGGTGCTGGACGTGGGATGCGGCATCGGCAGGATTGCCGTTCCGCTGACCGGTTATTTGAAAAATAAAGGGTCGTATGAGGGTTTCGATATCGTCAAATCAGGGGTTAGTTGGTGTACAAAACATATCAGCACAGCTTTCCCGAATTTCCGTTTTAAACACATTGACCTCAAGAACGAACTTTATAACCTGGAAACAGATCAAAAGGCCAGAGATTTTGTGTTTCCTTATCCCGGTCAGGAGTTTGATTTTGCTTTTCTGATCTCAGTATTCACCCACATGATGCCCGAAGATGTGGAAGCTTACCTGAAACAACTCAACCGTGTTTTGAAGAACGGAGGAACCTGCTTCTGCACTTTTTTTGTCATGAATGAAGAATCAAAAAGACTGATGAATACCATCGACGGGATCAGGTTCGATGCGGATTTCGGGAATTATTATCTGCATAACCCCGATGTGAAAGAAGCCAATGTGGCCTTTGATGAAGATTACCTGAAAGGCCTTTTCAAAAGTACCGGCTTTGAGTTAAGCAGTATGCATTATGGTTACTGGTCAGGTCGGGAGAAAGAAACGGCAAAGGATTTTCAGGATGTTGTTGTGCTGAAGAAACTTCCATAACCGCTTTAAGCAGGACGCTTAAAGCCAATTGTCTAAATCAAGGGATATTCAATGGCCTGAAAAGATTTCGTTCCTATGGAACTCTGTCTCTCTTTCTTTTCTATTCCAGGGACTTACGTCGCCTGGCAAGAAGATATACTGCCTCCGGCAGTTTGATCCCTCGCCCATTTTACCCCCACTTTAAGCGTCCCCTTAAAGCTTAAACTCAAATCCGTATGTCCGAAAAATAAAAAGCTGCGAACCTGCCCGCCTCCGTCGGCTGACGGATATGGCAGGCGGGTGCATGAATATTTAAGATTTGAATGAATAAAAAACTTTACCCGTTCGGGTTGAAGCAAAATTCACGTAGATCTGTGTCATCCGCGGCAGATAAAATACTTGCGGATTTTATACTTAAAATTCAAATAATTTCTTAATACCTGTTCAAACAGTTCAGTTCTTCAAAGGCACGTTCCAGACGTTTCTTCATGGACAATTCGCCTTCACGTAACCATTTGCGGGGATCGTAATATTTTTTGTTCGGCACGTCGTCACCCTCGGGGTTACCGATCTGTCCCTGGAGGTAATCGTGGTATTTGGCTTCATAGCCGCGTACGCCATCCCAGAAAGCCCACTGTGTATCGGTGTCGATGTTCATTTTGACCACACCGTATGAAATGGCTTCCGCAATTTTTTCGGGCTCCGATCCTGATCCGCCATGGAAAACGAAGTTCACAGGTTTTTCACCGGTTCCGTATTTTTTCTGAATGTAATCCTGCGAGTTTTTCAGGATAATGGGTTCCAACTTCACATTTCCGGGTTTGTAAACACCATGAACATTTCCGAATGCAGCGGCAATCGTAAAACGGGCGCTGACTGACAGCAGGGTTTCATAAGCCAGTGCAACCTCCTCGGGCTGCGTGTAAAGCCGTGAATTATCTACGGCCGAATGGTCCACTCCGTCTTCTTCGCCACCGGTGATCCCCAGCTCAATCTCAAGGGTCATTCCCATTTTACTCATCCTTTCGAGGTAACGTTTGGAGATTTCCAGATTTTCTTCCAGCGGCTCCACCGACAGGTCAAGCATGTGGGAACTGAACAACGGATACCCGTGTTCTTTGTAAAAAGCCTCACCGGCATCGAGCAAACCATCAATCCAGGGCAACAGTTTCTTCGCGGCATGATCGGTGTGAATGATCACAGGAATGCCATATCTTTCAGCCAGTTGATGAATATGGTGCGCCCCGGTAATGGAACCGAGAACAGGGCCTTCCTGGCCTTCGGTCTTCAATCCTTTTCCGGCATAAAAAGCGCCGCCGCCATTTGAAAACTGAATGATGATCGGCGAATTCACCGAGGCAGCCGCCTCCAATGCAGCATTGATGCTGTTGGAGCCAACCACATTCACTGCCGGCAGGGCAAACCCTTCCTGCTTGGCCACGTTAAAAATATATTGTACGTCATCACCGGTGACTACACCCGGTTTAATTTTTTCTGAAATCTTTGTCATTTGAGTATGTGTTTTAATGATTTGATCGCCAAAATTAATCATTTCTTACGCTTGTTAAATGTGAAAAAAGAATAAAACTTTGACAGATTCTTTTCGAATAGCTGAAAACATCCATTTATGAGAAATCACTGCAAAAGGTGAAAAATATTGCCCTTTTCCATTGCACTTTTGTATCATGAAAAACCTTTAAAACTGTCAATCATGGAAAAGATCAGTCAATGCCTGGAATTTGGATTATTTTGTTTGTTTCCCGCAATAGTTATCGCTTGTATTTTAATGATGGTGTTGTGAGCATG
>JAOZOO010000333.1 GCA_029933225.1 Bacteroidales bacterium
TAACGGAAAGGGTTTTTTCGATACTATTCGTAAAGTTGCCCTGACTTTGTTACAAAAACTCTTTCAATCTACCTGCTTCTTTCACTCTCACCCCCTTTCTTCGTCTCGTGCAAAACAACCTTATGATAGATGTCTTGCACGAAAAACAGGAGCAAAATATTCCGTTGAATTTAAACAGGATTTTTCTGTCAAAAGAAGTCAAGGTTATTCTTTAAATGATTAACTTTGTGTATCATATCCCCTAACTGCTTTGCTATGAAAAACATACTAATCCCCTTATTGATCATACTTGTTTTTGCGGGCTGCAAAAAGGATGATGAAAGCATGTTCATCGATGAACCGGCAGATGAAGTGACCAGATACGTCATTCACCTTTCCGGAACAAAGATCACGGAGTATAAAACTTATATCAACGACACGCTGAAAAAAGTAATAAATTTCTACTTTTCGGATTCCACTGCCGAAGTGATTACAAAGGATGAAAACGGCAAAATGGTTGCAAAAACCGTTTACCAACTGAATGAAGACGGGTTGGCCGTATCGTCCGTGGACAGCATTTTTTCTGAAAATGGATTTACCACATTCAACACGGAATTCAAATATTCGGAGGGTTTTATGATTGAAAGAACAATTTACTATGAGAACGAACTCCCCGTCATCATACGGACAACCATCGAAAATGAAAATATCATTGAGGTGGAAGTAAGGGTTAACAATCACAGTTGCTTCGACTATTACGGGTTTACCGAAATGATCAACAAAATTGATCTGTATTTTTCAAACGGAATCACAGGTAAATGGAGCAAAAACCTGGCAGATCATGTGAGCTGGAACAACAACTGTCCGTGCGGCCCATCCATGACAACTTCCAAAAGCGAATACCGGTATGAACTTGATGCTGACGGATATGTTGTAAAAGAAGTTGAAATTTTCACACGCTGCTATCATTTACCAGCTTCGGGAAAAATCAAACGAACAATATACACAACCTTTTACGAATACATAAAAAATTGACCGGCAGGATTTTCTTAACACGATTTATTAAGTTGCCCTGACTTTATTACAAAACTTGCCCCAAACTGCCTTGACTTTGTTACAAAAAATCCACCAGCTTCCCTGCTTCTTTCACCCTCACACCTTTCTCTGTCTCGTGTAATATGGCAG
>JAOZOO010000014.1:0-17794 GCA_029933225.1 Bacteroidales bacterium
GCGGCTATGCCGGTTACCTGTGGAACACGGGCGACACCACCGATGCCATCACAGTCAACGAGGAAGGACAGTATTGGGTAACCGTTACTTCAACGGAAAGCTGTCAGTCCAAAGACACGGTGATGGTTTTCTGGGGTGGCCAGCCCTTTTACCTGCCCAATGCCTTCACGCCCAACGGCGACGGGCTGAACGACGAGTTCAAACCCGTGCAGCGCTACGACCTGGTGAAGACCTACCACCTTTACATTTACAACCGTTGGGGACAGCTCATCTTCGAGACCTCCGACATCAACCGGGGATGGGACGGCACTTACAAAAACCAGCCGGCAGCACAGGGCACCTACATTTACAAAATCGTTTACACGTCCCCCTCCACCGGCAACGAGCCGCAGAGTGTGGCGGGGAGTGTGATGCTGGTCAGGTGACCCCCTTTAACCGGGGGCTTTCTAAAAAGTCAATTTTTCAGCTAATTTGATATAATAAAATCTTTGTGGTTCTTTGTGACTTCTCCGCAAACCTCTGTGTAACAGCTTTATATATTTGCGTCACAGAGATGCATAAAGTAAACACGGAGAAACACAGAGGACTTTTCAGGCAACAACCGTTACATGAGATTGGGCTATATTGAATTTGTATGTGGTATTAGATAATTATCTGATATTTGTGCCGGCAATTTATTTGGTACCATGGACAAAAAATCAAAAACCCCGAATCTGGAGGGAGAGGCAGGATGGATTGAAATAGATTATCCTGATATTTACAGGAAGGAAAAGTTTTTCGTGATTGGCGACCAGTCGGAAGACCGGTTAAAAGTAAAGTATTTTTTCCGGGACAGCGATCACCGGTTTTTTGGAAAAATCTTTTTCGGCAAAGCCACTCAGGGCCCTCCCGGACATGCCCATGGAGGTAGTATGGCTGCCGTGCTTGACGAAGCCATGGGGTTTTCGGCATGGATAATTGGATACAGCGTTGTTGCCGCCAGTATAACGATTGATTATCTGGAGATGCTGCCGGTTGAGACCGTGGTAACCGTTGAAGCATGGGTGGAGAATGTTGACGGGAAAAAGATAACAACAAGAGGCAAAATTTACATGGGGGATGTTGTGTTTGCAACAGGTGAAGGTTTATTTATCAACATACCCACCGAAAGATTCGGCGACATCTCACACTATCTTTATGACGTGCGAAAACAGACAAAAAAGCAGTAACCAACCATTGTTTTAGTAAGGTAAATGTCTAAACTTTTGAGCCATCTAAATGATTATTCTCGAAACACATATCGTCCCTGCCGGCACCTCCCGGATAAGGTTACTGGATTTTTGCCTGGAACACCTGCAAACGATCAGGTCGAGATCAGGCATAAAAAAAGCCATTAAAAAAGGCGAATTGTTGCTGGATGATCAACGGGCATCAGGAGCGGAATGGATAAAACCGGGGCAAAAAGTTATCCTGGCTGACAGAGAAGAAAACCCGCCGAAACCTTATGAAATGCAACTGAACATTGTATATGAAGACGACTACCTGGCGGTTGTGCATAAACCGTCCGGCATTCCGGTAAGCGGCAATAAATACCGGACAATTCAGAATGTGCTGTTGCATAACATCAAAAAATCACCACGGGAAGATGCGCTCAAGTGGCCGCAGCCTGTGCACCGGCTTGATTACGGAACTTCGGGGTTGCTGGTGGTGGCCAAAACCCGAAAAACCATTGCGGATACCGGTGAGCAATTTGAGAAGAGGCAGGTAAAGAAAAAATACATAGCGATAGTGATTGGGAAAACTGCAAAGGAAGGATTGATAACTGAAAAAATAGAAGAGAAAGAAGCCATTACCCATTTCCGTCTGATAAAGCTTGTCCGTTCCGTACATACCGATTGGTTGTCGCTGGTAGAACTGTCCCCCGAAACGGGCCGTACACATCAGATAAGAATTCACATGGCAGGCATAGGCCATCCTGTACTGGGCGATGAAAAATATGGTGCGAAGTTTAAGCTGTTAAAACACAAAGGTCTGTTCCTGGTTGCCACCGGGCTTGACTTCAGACATCCGGTAACCGGTAAAGAACTTTCATTTCATCTCGACATTCCTTACAAATTCGCCAAACGACTGGAAACGGAACAAAAGCGGTGGGAGAAATATTCTCAAACGACGCAGACATGATTCCCGTTTAATAACAAAACCCTCGCAGCTTAATTTGCGTGAGTATTGGATGTCTGAATTTATTTTCGTTATTTTTGTAAAAAACAAAGCAATGAATAAAGTTGAATTTGTTTACTGGCAGGATGAAAATGTCTGGATTGGATACTTGAAAGAATATCCTGATTACTGGACGCAGGGGAAAACCATGAAAGAGCTAAAAGAAAATCTTAAAGATATTTATAACGAATTAGTGAGCGGTGCCATCCCCAATGTCCGTAAAACCGGTGAACTTGAAATTGCCTGATATTTCGCATGAAACGGAAAACATTAAAATCGGATGCATCAATAAATGCCTAACCTTTCTTTGTAAACAGCTTATCCATCTTGTATTTGGCTTCCACAAGCACATGATACATTGACGGGACGATGATCAGCGTCAGGAATGTGGCGAAGCCCAAACCAAAAATGACCGTCCAGCTCAGCGGCCCCCAGAAAGCCACGTTATCACCCCCGAAATAGATCTTCGGATTGAATGTGTTCAGGAATGAAACAAAGTCAATGTTCAGCCCGATGGCGAGGGGGAAAAGTCCCAGAATGGTCGTAATGGCTGTCAGCAATACCGGCCGCAAACGGGTCTTCCCGCCTTCGATGATGCAGTTTTTGGCCACATCCCTCGGGAGATTGGCTTTTTCAGGTAAACCAAGCTCTTTTCTTTTCCGCTGTTTCAACAATCCGATGTAATCGATCAGCACAATGCCGTTGTTTACTACCACTCCCGCGAGGGAAACAATACCGATGCCGGTCATCACCACAATAAAATCCATTTTGAAAGTGGCCAGACCGCCAAACACACCGATAGTACTCAATAAGACGGTAAAGATGATCATGGCCGGTTTGACGAACGAGTTGAACTGCGTAACCAGGATCAGTGCAATCAGAGCCACCGCGATCAGCAACGCTTTTTCAAGGAACGCCATCGACTCCTGCTGGTCTTCCTGCTCTCCGGTAAATTTATAGGTTACCCCGGCAGGTAATTTGAAGTTCTTCATGATCTTTTTCAATTCAACATTGATGCTGTTGGCATTGTATCCCTCGAGCACATTGGAATAAATGGTGATCACCCGGTCGCGGTCAATCCGGTTAATGGCGCCATAAGTGGAACTGTACGTAAAATCGGCAACTGCCGAAATGGGCACCTGGATAATTTTGCCGGATGACTGGCTCCTGAATGTTATCCGCTGGTTGATCAGGTCTTCCAGATTATAACGGTATTTATCGTCGAGTTTCATCCTGATCTTGTATTCGTCTTCGCCCTGTTTAAAATCCGAAATTTCTTTCCCGAATAAAGCCGTGCGGATGGCATCCCCAATCTGCGCCGTATTCAAACCGTAACGCCTTGCTTTTTCGCGGTTAATGTTCACCAGCAATTCGGGTTTGCCGACATCGAGGTCGATTTTCAGGGCTTCGATGCCCGGTATCCCGGATGCATTGATCACCGACCGGATCGTATCGGACAGGTACAACAGGATTTTAAAATCTTTCCCGTGAATCTCCAGGTTAATGGGTTTGCCGGTGGGTGGTCCGTGTTTCTTTTTCTCAACCGATACAATAACCCCCGGATACTGACCCACAAGATTGCTTTCCAACTGATGCTGAATTTTTCGCGTACTTTTCCCGTTCCGGTCTTCATATTCCACAAAATTGATCGTAACCAATCCTTTATTCGAGCCGCCCTGTCTCCCTGAAAAACCTGCATTCTCACCCACAGCGCCTTTTCCCACCGTGGTCAGCACAGAGGTAACAATATCCATATCAGGTTCGAGAATATTGAAAACCTTTTTTTCAATCTGACGCACAGCTGAATCGGTATAATCAATATCCGTATTGATGGGCATTTCCACCAGAATATTGATCATTTTCGGGTCGGGATCGGGAAAGAAAATAACTTTCGGATTGGATGAAAAGTAGAATATCATGGTCACGATCATCAGGATAAAAGTTCCCAGGATCAGCAGATAGGGTATCGTTCCTTTTAAAGCAAAACGAATGAATTTCAGGTAAGTGTTTTCGAGCCAGATCAACCCCACCCGCTGGAACCACATTGCCAACCGGGAAAGGAAAAGCATATCCAATAAGCCGATGAAGGCGAAAGCAAGCAGCAAAGTCCCCATCCAGTTTACTTTCAGCAAATAAAAAATCATGGCTGCCAATACAATAATAATGATCGCCCTTAAATACTTACGCGGTTTGGGTAGGACTACATTGGCTCCTTTTTTATAAAAGTCCTTGAACACCACCGGAACGAGTACCAGGGCCACAAACAACGATGAAGAGAGCACAATGATCAGTGTTTCGGGCAAATAGCTCATGAATTTTCCTACGATGCTGTCCCAAAACAATAACGGGATGAAAGCGGCAAGGGTTGTGGCTGTAGAGGTGATGATGGGAACGGCTACCTCGCCTGTCGCCTGGCGGGCAGCCTCCAGCTTGGAGTATCCCCGCTGGACATATCTGAACATATTTTCCGTCACCACAATGGCATTGTCCACCAGCATACCCAGCGCGAGGATCAGTCCGAACAAAACGATCATATTCACCTTGTAGTCCAGCAGCCCCATGATGAGAAATGAAAGAAACATGGACATAGGAATGGCCAGTCCGACGATCAGTGAATTCCGTGTGCCGAGGAAAAGAAACAGGATAATGATCACAAAGATCATCCCCATGATGATGCTGTTTTCCAGGTTACTCAATTGCAGCTTGACCGTTTCCGACTGGTCGTTGGTAATGGTAACCACAAGCTTTTCAGGCAAGGCGTTGTTGCTCTTTGCCTCTTTCAGTATTTTATTCACCTGGTCAATGGTCGAAAGCAGGTTTTCACCGCTTTTTTTCACGACCTGAAGCGTAACCACCGGCTGGTTGTTCAAACGCGAATAACTGTCGCGCTCGGCAAAACCGTAATCCACCCAGCCCACGTCTCTCAGGTAAACAATATTCCCTTTCTCGCTTTTGACAATGATGTTTTCAATTTCTTTCGGGTTTTTAAATTCTCCGACCAGCCGCACGGTACGGCGTATCTTTCCCATTTTAATGTCGCCCCCCGACATGGAGATGTTTTCGCGCTTGATCGCATTTTCCACATCCGTATAGCTCACCCTGAGTGCACTCATCTTGAAAGGATTGAGATTGACTTTTACTTCACGGTCGGTGATACCGGTGATGTTGACTTTGGAAACCTCATAAATTGTTTCCAGTTCATCTTTTAACTCTTCGGCATAATCTTTCAACTCGTTGATGTTAAAATCACCGCTCAGATTAATATTGACCACCGGGAATTCCGACATGTCAATATCCGAAACCGAAGGGTCTTCACGAAGGTCGTCAGGCAGATCGCTTTTGGCTTTATCCACGGCATCCTTCACATCCTGCAATGCGGTTTTAATATCCACATCCGGCTGGAACTCAACAAATATGCTGGATGCATCCTGGCTGGACAACGAGGTCATTTTTTTGATCCCCTTGATGGATTCGATTTCCTTTTCAAGCGGACGCGTGATGAGGTTTTCAATGTCAATAGGGGGATTGCCCGGGTAAATCGTCTGCACCATGATGGTGGGGATATTTATCTCGGGAAACAACTCCTTGGGCCGGGTGATGTAAGAATACAACCCAAAGAGAAGAATGACCACGACCATCAGGTACACCGTTGTCTCATTCTTTAATGCCCAGTTGGATAACCAAAAGGTTCTGATCACTTTTTTATTGCTGTCGTTTTCTTTTTCCATGATCCTTCAATCGTTTTTTTAAAGAGATGGGATAAGTATGAAATCTCGGGTTGTATTATCCTGCAATCTCGATCAGGGTTCCGTCCGAGACATTGCTGTAACCGTCAATGATGACCCTGTCGCCCGGATTCAGTCCCGAAAGCACTTCACTGCTGGCACGGTACGACCTCCCCAGTTTGATGTATTTCTTCTTGGCAATCCATTTATTGTCATCCTTTTCGGCCACATAAAGATAGGAACCTTTGAGGTCTTCCCTGATAACCAGTGACGGAATAACGATATTTGAATTTGAGTTATAACTGTTGATCTTGATGTTTACCAGCAGATTGGGCTTCAACTCGCCGGCTGAATTTTCAAGGTCAACCTGTATTTTGAAAGTTCTGTTTTGCTTGTTGACCACGTTGCCAATAAAAGTTATCGGTTTGCGGTAAACAAGACCCGGATAGGTGGGGAAGGTGATCTCTACCGTGTCGCCGGGGTGTATGACCGGCAGATACACTTCGGAGATCATGGCTGTTATTTTAAGTTTGTCAAGATCAACAATGTGCATCATGCGCACACCCGGAGTGCCCAGTTCTCCCTTTTTCTGGTATATGTCTTCAACAATGCCGTTGATAGGCGATCGGATGAAAGACATATTATACTGTGCCTGCAGAACCTTCAATTTGTTTTCCAGCGTTTCGTAACGGTTTTTGCTGTCGAGATACTGGCGCTCCGATCCGATATTTTTATCCCACAACCGTTTTTGCTTCTCATAAAGTGTTTTGGCATATTCCAGTTGCGACCTGATATCGGCCATGTTTTCTTCGATCACACGGGTATCCAGCTTGGCCAGCAGTTGTCCTTTTTTAACCTTCTGCCCTTCCTGAACATAAATGTCAACGATCTGCCCGGCAACTTCGGGGCTGATGTAAGTTTCATCCTTTGCCTCCACTTCGCCGGTAGCAATAAAATATTCGGAAAACGGTTTAATGGCGGCTTTTTCAATCGTTACTTTGATCGCATTGACTGCGCTGCCGCCACTGTCAATTTCGGCCAGCTTTGTTTCCAGGTCTTCTATCTTATTGTTCAGAGTTAGTACTTCATCCCTGTATTCACGTATTTGTTTTTTAATTGCTTCCGGGTCGTTTTCCGCATTGTTTCCACATGAAGCCATCAACACTGTGAGGATGAAAATGGTGGTGATTTTTTTGCTGATCTTTATCATTTCTATAAAAGTTTATCAATGTTTTTTTCCAATAATTTTCTTCCTTTATCATTTACAATTCCGTACATGTGATAGGTAAACACTTCCCTGAAAAATTCACCAGAGGTAATCTCATCAATGGTAAATATCCCAAGCGACATAATGCCTTCAACACGCATCAGGTTCAGGCGTGCAAGAATTTCTTCATTCAATTCAGAGCGGTAAAGCCCCTCTTTTTTTCCTCTTTTTAAATTCAAAAGCACACTGTCGTAAATGTTTTTTCTTTTCCGGCTGGTTACTTTATCGTAAATGCCGGGATAGTATTTTTTCAGGTCATACAGCAGCGTCGGTTTGTAATCTTTGATCATTTTTAACTGCAATTCATAATAGGTGAGCATTTCTTCAATGGCATTTTTTTTGTTTTTCATGACCCGTTCCATTTCCTGCTTCCTTTTTTGGTAAGCCCTGTCCATTACCGCCGACACCAATTCCGTTTTATCGGTAAAATGCTGATAGAGCGTCTTTTTAGAGATGCCCAGCTCGTGGACCACATCATCCATGGTTACGCTTCTGATCCCGTATTTGTCGTACAGCGACTGGATTTTTTCGATGATTTCGGTTTTCTTATCGTTCATAATCTCATGGATTGATTGCGTTGGTCATTAATTTTTTCAATTCTTCGCCAGCTTTTAACAGGGCAAGCGATGCTTTTATGTAATCGTTCTCGGCATTCAGATACTGGGTTTGCGTATTGAGGATATCCAGACTTGACGACATGCCTTCCGTGAATTTTACACTTGTCTTTTTATAAATTTTTTCGGCGATTTTTCGCGCCTTGTTTTTGTTTTTATATACCTGAAAAGCATTCAGGTATTCATTTCTGGCAGTCTGGTATTGAAGGTTGAGGGTAGTGATCAGTTGTCTTTCACTTAGCTCGATCTGCTCGAAAGCCACTTTTGCCTGGGTTACTTTTGCCTTCCGCTGGCCGCTGGAAAAAATAGGAACATCCAGTGTGACGCCCAGCGCTCCGCTTTGGTACCACTTACCCTCCTTACTAAAAAAATCCCAAGTATTTCGCTGTGCCTGTGTTTGGTAATTGACGCGGGCAGCCAGCGTGGGCATATAGGCCGACTTGGCCAGGCTTACCTGTAGCAGGGTCAGCTCTTTTTGTTTGTTCAGCGAAACAAAATCGGCATTTTGCGAATATTTGAATGTTTTGGAAAGATCCAGTGAGTTTTTACTTTTTTCCACAAGACTTTGCATGTCGTCAGTCAGAACGATGCTGTCGTTTTCGCTTAATCCGAGATAAAATTTCAGGAAAGCATAAGCAATCCCCCGCTGATTCTGTAAAAATACACGGCTGGCTTCCAGGTCGGATACCAGCAATTCGAGCTGATCAACATCAATGTCTTCGGCAAAACCGACTTCATAGATTTGTTTTGTTTCTTCCGCCAGCTTTTTGGTCAGAAAATAAGATGAATCAATAATTTGCAGTGCTGCTTCGGTTGAAAGGACATTATAATAGGATTCGGCAACCTGTTGTTTAACAGCCAGTTTATTTTTAAAAAAATCAGCAGACGTTTTTTCCAGATATTTTTTGGCCGCTTTCAAACCCACAATATACTGCCCGCTGAAAATCAGTTGATTCAATGAAGCCCCGAGGGTGGCATCATAGTTTGTTCCCATCTGGATTTCCATTTCTTTTCCGGGTTGGGTAAAAGAAGGAAAAATAAAGGTAGGCCTCGAAAAGTTGTCGCTGTAACTCACTATACCATCCACCTGGGGCAACCCGATGGCTGTGGATTCCAGAACACGCGCTTTGGCCGCTTCAATGCTTTTTTCGGAAATCAGAACCTGGTAATTATTGCTCATGGCATAATCAACGGCCTCCTGCAACGAAAAATACCGGATAGTATCCTGTGCTCCGGATCTTCCGGCCAACAACAGTAAGATGCTGATCAGCACGATATTGTTTAGTTTCATGATCCTGTCATTTTTGATTCATTCACATTTTAGGAATGCAAAAATAAACAAAAATAAACTTTGGAAACTATTTATAAGGAAAAAGTTTCTTTAGTATCCTGTCGTAGAATTTTGAATAGTGATTAGTGAAGGTTGCAGGTTGCGGGATTGATTGAGACAGCCAATTTTCTATTAACTAATTCCCTGATTCTCATTAACAAATTCCCGGTTTCACCAGTTTTATGTCTGATATCACGGTACTCTGTACCTTATTGTGGGATTTGGCATTTTTTCTATAAATATTTTTACTTCTCTGGAGATGGATTTAACCATGATTCATTTCAGGTTGTGTGTCATACTCATTCTCCAATTCCCCATTAATCAATTTCCCATTAACAGTTTGCGGTTACGGTGTGTGGATTTGGTACCAACAACACCTAACTCTTTTTCTTCTAGCTCTTAACGGTTATCCGTGTTGCGTGTCAAGAGGACGTTTCTAATTTCTTATTCGACATTTGCTATTTAACAATCTAATCGTAAATCAACTCCCGACAACATCCTGAATAAAAAATCTTAAATCTCAAATCAAAAATCCTAAACCTCTCCTTTGACCACCTGCCAGGCGAGGTCGGGGTGAAACCCTTTTTGAATGGCATAATCTACCAGCTTCCGGTTGCGGCGGAATTCATCGCTTTCCCTTATTTCTTTTTTTGACAGAAGTTTTTTAAGAATTCCGATGTATTCTTCCTGATCAATTTCGTTCAGCCCCATCTGAACATATATCTCGGGGATATTTTTCTTGCTCAGCTCATAAAAGATTTTGTTCTTCCCCCATTTGTTATTGCGCATCTTGCTTATGGCATAAGTGACGGCATAACGCTCTTCGTTTATATAATCTTCTTCTTCAAGCTTTTTGATGATCCTCGGGATATTCTTTTCCGATACCTGCCATTCACGAAGTTTTTTATCTACATCAAAGATACACCGTTCCTGATAGGCACAATACCTGCGGGCTTTGTCAAGTATGAAAGATTGTTCAGCCATACGTTGGTTTTTAGTTTGTTTTGAAAAGAACATGGCTCTGCATTACAGCAGACGCAGATTTATTTAGAAAAATAGTGCAGTGTGATGTCAAAGATAAGTATTCCGTTGTTATAAGCCATTTGTGACGGAATGATCAGTTTGATTTTTCCTCCTTCGCCAATCAGAGGCAGTCCCTGCTTCCACCCTTCAATCAGGTTAAAAAGCTTCTGGGTATAAAATGAACCTTCGTCCAGCAAAGTGCCATCGAGATAATAACCTTTGTAACTAACGGTTACGATTGAGCCGTAAACCGGATGGTTGGCATTGCCCGGTGCGATGATCTGATAAAATACGCCACCTTCTGTAAAATCACCGTCAATGTTATGGTCTTTAACATATTGTAAAATAGTTTCATGATCCAGTTCGGCTTGTGAAGGTCCTGAATCTTCTTCTTTTTTACATCCCTGAAAAATAAAAAATGCAAGCAGCATTAATCCTGTCAACAATAATATCCCTCGTTTTGTTTTCATGTTGTTTGCGTTATTTGTGCAAAAATAAATAAATGCCCGGTTTAAACTGTTAAATTTCAATAATGATCCACCGCATTTTCATCTGCGAAAATGAAAAACCAGGTTTTAAAAATCCTCATCCTGCCACGTTCTAATGGTTTATAACGATAAAGCTGCAATTTAATTATGCGAAACCACCGTATTGAAATCTGCTCTTCATTTATTATTACTTTTGCCGTTCATTTTATGTAAATTAAAATTATGAAAAAGCTTTTTCTATCGCTCTTTATCCTCGCTTTCATCACCTCATGTACGAGCGTAAAGATCACCAATAATAAAGATAAAGATGTTGATTTCGATCAATTTAAAACATACAGTTTTTATCCCTGGGATAAACAGAATGATGAAGTCGTCAATGAATATGACAAATTAACCATCCTTGGCTCCATTAAGAATGAAATGAACAAGCGGGGATACAAATTTGTTGAAAAGGGAGGTGACCTGATCATTTCGGTATTTGTAATTGTACAGGAAGAATCAAGTTATCAGGCGTATACAAATCACTATGCCGGTGGCTGGAATTATGGTTACGCTGGTTATTACGGTAACGGATGGGGTGTGGGATATTATGGCCCCGGATATAATTCAACAACAATAAAAAGTGTTTCCTATAACAAAGGAACCCTGATCATTGACATTTTCAGGAGTTCCGATAAAAAACAAATCTGGCAGGGAATTGCCTCGGGCAAGATGACAGAAAATCTGGATAAACGCGACCGCAGGCTGCCCATGACCATCAGCCAGGTTTTCAGGAGATACCCGGTGACTCCCAAAAGTCAGAAAAAAATAGATGAAATGCATGCTGAACAGGAATAATTACACCTGATCCAGCAGTTGATCAACCAAATGCGGGACTCCTTCCCCGGCTTTCTTTGGAATAATTTCAAGATTGGCAACACCATGAACCTGAAACGCTTTCGGATCGATGTAATATTTGGGGACTTCATCTTTTACGTAATGGAGTAGCCCTGCAGCAGGATAAACAATCATTGAAGTCCCGATCACGATGACCATATCGGCATCCGAAATGATCTCAATAGCCGGGCCGATCATGTCCACCGACTCCCCAAACCAGACAATGTGGGGACGGAGTTGTGATCCTTTTTCACATTTGTCCCCCAGTTTGAGTTCCCAGTGATCGAGTGTATAAACAAGGTTAGGGTCAACGGTGCTGCGGGCTTTTTTCAGTTCGCCGTGGAGGTGAAGCACATTGGACGATCCGGCGCGTTCGTGCAGGTCGTCCACATTCTGGGTGATGATCTGCACATTGTATTTTTCTTCCAGTCTGACCAAAGCCCGGTGACCGGCATTGGGTTCCACCTCAAAAAGCTGCCTGCGACGCTGATTGTAGAATTCAAGGACCATTTCCGGGTCTCTTTCCCAGGCAATGGGCGAGGCTACTTCTTCGATGCGGTAATTGTTCCACAACCCGTCGCTGTCACGAAAAGTCTTCACTCCGCTTTCAGCGCTCATGCCCGCTCCGGTAAGGACGACGATTGTTTTCATGATTAATTATTTTTACAAAGATAATGATTGGGTAACTAAATCAGAAATAGTCCGGAACACTCCACAAAAGATATCCTTTAGAATCCATAACTGAAACTGCTTCTAAATAAATCTTTAAATGACATTCATAATTATTAAATTTGTCTTAAAAAACAATGGCCCGAGATTTCGAGGTTTTATGGGGTTATAATTTATATGTTCTATCAGGAACATAATCCTCCGCATTTTCATGTAAAATATCAGGATTTTGAGGCGGTTATAAGTATTGAAGATGGAATTGTAAAAGGAGAGGTGCCACGCAGGGCGTTAAGACTGATTTATGAATGGCTTGACTTACATAAAGAAGAACTGATGGAAAACTGGACACTGATAGAATAGAGAAAACCAATAAATAAAATCGAACCTTTAAAATAATGAGACCATGGAACTGATCAAAGTTATTGAAGCAAAATATATTGAAGGGTTTAAGATCAAATTTACCTTTAACGACGGTAAAAGTAAAATAATTGATTTCGAAGACCTGCTCTGGGGAGAAGTCTTTGAGCCATTGAAGGATGTAAATAAATTCAAAGAATTTAAGTTAAATCCTTTTACAATTGAATGGGAAAACGGAGCGGATTTTGCACCGGAATTTTTATACGATTACGGCAAATCCAAAAAAGAGCCCTTTGCCTCTTCACAGCACAAACAATGATGCATTTCTTTGCAGGATATTTCAAATAAAAAACGCCCCTTTACAGGGGCGCATTTGCCTAAACAAGAATCGCAACCATTAATGAAATAGGCAATATTTTTTACAACAGTCCCATGCCGTCAAATACTTTCATCACGTCGCGAACATGTTGTGATGATTCTTTCAGCAATGCCATTTCTTCATCGTTCAGTTCAATCTCGATGATTTGCTCGATACCGTTTCTACCCAGCTTAACCGGTGAGCCGAGGTAAACGTCTTTTTCACCCCATTGCCCGTCGAGGCGGACACAGCACGGGAAAATATGGTTCTGGTTCAGGATGACTGACTCTGTCATTTGTGCGGCAGCAGCACCCGGGGCATACCATGCGGATGTTCCCAGCAGGTTAACGATCTCGCCACCGCCTTTTCTTGTACGGGCAACAATTTCATCTAACCTTTCTTTCGGAATCAGTTCAGTGACGGGAATGCCTGAAACCGTTGTGTAACGCGGCAACGGAACCATAGTATCACCATGACCACCGAGGAGAAGCGCCTGGATATCCATCGGAGAAATGTTGAGTTCGTTGGCAATGAAAGCTCGATAACGGGCCGTGTCGAGCACACCTGCCTGCCCGAACACTTCGCTTGCCGGTTTGCCGGAAGCGATATGTGCGGCATAAGTCATTACATCCAGCGGGTTCGACACCACAATAATGATAGCTTCGGGTGAGGCATTCATCACATTTTTTGTAACATCCATCACGATCTTTGCATTGGTGGAGATCAGATCGTCACGGGACATACCGGGTTTACGCGGAACACCGGAAGTGATAACCACAACATCTGATCCTTCGGTTTTTGAGTAATCGTTGGTGTAGCCAACTACTCTCGTATCAAAATATTTGATAGCTGAGCTTTCCCAGATGTCCAGCGCTTTGCCTTCGGCAACGCCCTCTTTAATATCAATAAGAACAACTTCATCCAGGAAGTTTTTTTGAGCTAATACATCAGCACATGTGGCTCCCACACTTCCAGCTCCTACGACAGTTACTTTTTTCATTTTTTAAATTTTTACTGTTAATGTTTACGGTTTTATTAGTTTGAACAAAAATAACAATAATAACGGGTTATTATTACCTGAAAAACACAACATCCCGTATTTTTAAATCATTCTAAATATTAAAGTTAGCTTCTCTATTTCAGGACCTGAAAAGCAGCGTCGAGATAAACATATATGTCCTTGCGGTTTGGCCCAATCAATTCGTCACTTCGTTTATGTCCCAGGCGTACAACCACGGCGTTTTTTTCCGGAATGGCAAAGACATACTGGCCAAGGATTCCGCGCATGTAAGGGATTTGATGACCTTTGTAATTGATGATCCACCACTGGTAGCCGTAATAATCAACATGATTGCCGTCGTCATCAATTAAAAAAGTGTCGGGAGAGGTTGCCTCTTTCAGATACTCTTCGGAAATGAGTTGTTGGCCGTTCCATTTTCCGTGGTTCAGGATCAATTGCCCCCAGCGTGCGAAATCACGTACATTTGTATTAAAGCAGCAATAGGCTTTTTCCATCCCGTTTTCATGATCGAGACACCAGAGCGCATCGTGTTTTGCTCCTATATTTTTCCAGAATTTTTCGGAAGTATATTCGCTGATTGTCATTCCGGTAGCGGACTGGATGAGCATGGCGAGCACTTCCGTATCAATACTGCGATAATAATGCCGTTTGCCGGGCTCTTCCATCATTTTAAGGTGATAAACCATTTTCCTGATGTCATCGGTATAATAAATCTCCGTCGTGGGCGAAAAAAGACTGGAATAGGATTCATTCCATTTCAGACCGGAACTCATGGTCAGGAGGTTTTTGATGCTGACTTTTTCTTTTCCGTCTTCTTTGAAAGAAGGTAAAAAATCGGCAACTTTCTGGTCAAGACTTTTGATATAGCCGTCGTCCAAAGCAGCGCCAACGAGGAGCCCGACAATGCTTTTTGCCGCACTGAATGAATTGGAAAGCGAATTTTCATTGTACCCTTCCCAGTATTTTTCATAAATGATCTTCCCATCCTGTATGATCAGAAAGGCAACCGGTTCATACGAGAGCATCGCCTGCATTGTGCTGTCGGCAATGACTGCCGTGTTATAGTCGCCCGCCACTTCCCAGGGCTGGTAATCACCGGCTTTGACAGTTCGGTTGTAAAAAATATGATAATCGTCAATGTCGGGTAACTGATACCACAAAGCCCGCCATGCATAACGGGGCATAAACATCAATGCAACGACAACGAGGATCAGGATGCCGGCAAATATTTTTGTTCTTTTTTTCATGGCGGTAAAGATACATTCAATTGGGATAAAAAAAACAGCCCCCGGTTTGATGACCGGAGGCTGTTTTAAAATATTAAAAAGAAACGCTTATTTCTTTTTTTGTGCATCCATAACGGCAACCATGGCCATGTCAACAATTTCCTTGACGCTGCTACCAATCCTCAACACATGAACCGGTTTTCTCATTCCGTTAAGTATTGGTCCGATGGCCTCGGCTTTTGCGATTTCCATCAGCAGTTTATGCGCAATATTTGCAGAGCATAAATTCGGGAATATCAAGGTATTGGCCTTCATATCCTTCAGTTTGGTAAAGGGAAAGAGCTCTGTACGCAGGTCGGTATCCAGTGCCATGCTGGCCTGCATTTCGCCGTCAACCACAAGGTCGGGATAATCCCTGTGCATGATCTCAACCACTTTCATTAGTTTCTCGTTGACTACGCTCCTTACCGAACCGAAGTTTGAATACGACAACACGGCAATTCTCGGCTCGATCATGAACCGCCGTACTTCGTCAGCTGTCTGAAGAATGATATCCACCATTTCTTCGGCAGTAGGATCCATATTCACCGTACAATCGCTTAAAAAGAACGGGCCTTCCTTGGTGTTGATGATGTACATCCCGCTGACGGTTTTATTGTTTTCGCGCCTTCCGATCGTGTGTAAAGCCGGAAGGATCGAGTCGGGGTAATTACGTGTCAAACCGAGAAGTGTGGCATCGGCATAGCCTGTTTCCACCAGCATGGTGGCGAAATAGTTTCTGTGTGAAACAAGATCCATGGCGGCTGTCAGGGTAACGCCTTTTCTTTTTCTTTTTTCATAAAGGATTTTTGCGAATTTATGCCTCTTGTCCTTTTCCTTATCCGATTTGTTGTCGATGATCTCTACTCCATCCAGTTCCAGTTCGTTTTCTTTGATCATCCCCCTGATGATTCCTTCGTCACCTATCAGGATAGGGGTTGCCAGTTTTTCATTCACAATAATTTCAGCCGCTTTCAGCATTTTGTAATCCTGGGCATCAGCCAGCACAACTTTTTTCGGCGAACGCTGACATGTTACCTTCATTTGCCTGCTGAGTTTATTGCTCAGACCCATTCTCCGGCGCAATGATTCCACGTATTTTTTCCAGTCTGCGATGGGTTCTCTGGCAACGCCTGTTTCCATGGCTGCTTTGGCCACAGCGGGAGCCACCCGTTCGATAAGCCGCGGGTCGGTCGGCTTGGGAATGATATATTCTCTTCCGAATTTCAGGTTTTGAATGGAAAAAGCGATGTTCACTTCTTCGGGAACAGGTTCTTTGGCCAGCTCTGCCAACGCTTTTGAAGCCGCCAGCTTCATTTCGTCATTGATCTCGGAAGCCCTCACATCCAGCGCTCCGCGGAAGATAAACGGGAATCCCAGCACATTGTTGATCTGATTGGGATAATCCGATCGCCCGGTAGCCATGATGATGTCTTCTCGTGCTGACATGGCTTCTTCATATCCGATTTCAGGAGTAGGATTTGCCAGGGCAAAAACGATGGGGTTGTCCGCCATAGTGAGAAGCATTTCCTTTTTCAATACCCCGCCAACGGAAAGTCCGAGAAACACATCAGCGCCTTTTATGGCTTCTGCAAGCGTATGTACCGGTTTATCGGTGATGAACTGCTTTTTGATCTTATTCAGGTCGGTCCGGTCTTTATGGATCACCCCTCTGCTGTCGAGCATAATGATGTTTTCGGGCTTTGCACCAAGTTTGATGTATAGTTTCGTACAGGAGACGGATGAGGCGCCTGCCCCGTTGACCACGATTTTGATATCCTCGATATTTTTACCGGCAATCTCCAGGGCATTCAGCAATCCGGCTGACGTAATAATGGCCGTGCCGTGCTGGTCGTCGTGCATGATGGGAATATCCAGCTCTGCTTTCAGACGATCCTCAATTTCAAAACATTCAGGCGCTTTGATGTCTTCGAGATTGATCCCGCCGAATGTCGGAGAAATGGCTTTTACCGTTTCGATAAACTTGTCAATATCCATTTCATCAATTTCGATGTCAAAAACGTCAATGTCGGAAAACACCTTAAACAAAAGGCCTTTTCCTTCCATTACCGGTTTTCCGGCCAGGGCTCCGATGTTACCGAGTCCAAGAACAGCCGTACCGTTCGATATCACAGCAACCAAATTGCCTTTTACGGTGTATTTATATGCGTCATCCGGATTTTTCTCAATGGCGAGACAGGGGTCGGCTACACCCGGAGTATAAGCAAGGGACAAATCACGTTGTGTACTGTAGGGTTTAGTCGGAATAACTTCCAGCTTACCCGGGCGCCCCAACGCATGATAGTTAAAGGCGTCTTTTCTGAATAATGCATCCATAATTATTAATTTTTATCCAACAAAATTAAACCTTTAATACACGGAATGAATAAGAATAGGAATAAATATTGTTAATTTATAAACAATCAAAATTCTACCGGAAAGAGTTATGTATCAATGATATATAAGTGGGGTAGTATGAAAAACCGCAAAAGAATGCCTGCCCGATCACATCCGGGAAAGATCTTTAGCAAACTCAAAACTCTATACTCCAAACTCTGTACTCCAAACTCTATACTCCAAACTCCTCCCCTACCTTGTCAGAATA
>JAOZOO010000014.1:17894-29929 GCA_029933225.1 Bacteroidales bacterium
AAACTCTGTACTCCAAACTCTATACTCCAAACTCCTCCCCTACCTTGTCAGAATAATTTTCCGGGTTGTAATGATATTTCCGTCATGCAGGTTGAAGAAGTAAACACCCGGGGGAACTCTTTGTCCGTTGCGGTTTTGGGCATTCCAGACAAACTGATGTCGGCCGGCATTAAGGTTTCCTTTGATTAGTGTTGATATTTTCCGGCCTGTCAGGTCATAAATGTCGAGTGTTACATCCGATGTGCTGTTCAGATTGAAATCGATGGTGATATTATGACTGAACGGATTCGGATAGGCGGTAACATCTGACGTCTGTTCTTTTTGTTCACGCACACCTGTCCAGGTATATCCAACATCAAAGAAGCTGAGGATTTCAGCCATTACTCCGTCTTTCTTATTGCCTCCTTCATCAACAAAACCTGCAAACTGGCAGGATGAACCGATGGTTTTATAGGTATCATTTTCATAAGAAACCATGACTCCGTAATAGGGATCCTGATTGCTCATGAGTAATTGAGCCCCTTCTGCCGGTTCAATATGATCAATGTAGTTGTTGATCCCGCCATACGTGAAGGTGAATCCGTTTAAAAAATTACTTTCTTCACCAACAATGGTCGAAAGGTCACCCAGGCCATCATCGGTTCCCTGAATATGAAACATATTGTAAACATCTGTCTCGGGAGCATTTACCCAGGCATCGCCACCTTCCATGTAAATCCGTCCCCCGTCGTTAAGAAACTGTGCCAGGATTTTCCCTTCCCTTTCGGTTAACTGGTGATTGTTGGGAAAGAACCCCAGCAAAACAAAAGCAGACTTGTAACCGACTATTGTGTCGTGCATGTACTCTGTTTCATCGGCAGCCATCTGGAGCATATTCAGGCACGTGATAAGGGTATCTACGGGATCATCAACCCTGCAAAGGTTCAGGATTAATATTTGTTTTTGCCCGATTACCATTTGAAATGACTCGTTGTCGGTGATATTACGGTCGGCCACCATATTGATGGTCAATCCGGCAAGAGTACCCTCCGGAGTATCTCCGGCAGCCTGAACCCGGAATGTCACCTGCGTGGTATCTCCCGCCGGAAGATCGCCTGCATTGTTTTGATCTGTTAAAACAGATACAAATTCACTGTTTGAAGTTAACCCGGTGATTACGTTGGTGGCTTCCGATGAACCGGAGTTTGTAATATTAGCAATCAGATAAGCAGTTTCACCGGGATCAAGTTTCCCGTTATTGTTTCCGTCAGCATCATCGATCGAAAAACCGGTATAACCCAGCACCGGAGCATGTGCCGTTAATGAAAAGCCCGATTGCCAGCTCGCAGAATCCACAAGGTTCATTGCCGTTATTGTAAAATCCATTTCATAACCGTCGGGAACGGAATCTGCCACCTCAAACCTGAAAGCATTGGCAACGATTACCGTATCCCCAACATCAATGCTGTCATAATCTGCTTCCGAAGTCAGAAATGTAACGTACGGACTTTCGGAAGATATTTCGGCAACCACATCTTCCGCATTTACCGATCCCGTGTTTGTAAGAGCGACCGAAAGAAAAATATCCTCACCGTAATCGACGAGTCCATCGTCATTGCCCAGCGAGTCATTTACCTGATTATATGCATACTCAACATAAGGAGTCGCGATGATAATTAATTCAATGCTGTCAATATAAGGCCGGTAATTGTAAGCGGTAACCACAAGGTCAGCCATTCCTTCTTCTCCGGGCGGGTCAAAAGTAATCGTAGCACTGCTGTCTTCAACAATTGCTGTTCCCAGTACTTCGCCGTTAAAGGACAAGACGGCCAGTCCGCCTTCCGCATCACAGGTTAAGGTGACTGAAGAGCTGTCGGCATTAAGAGTTTCCGGATGCACAACGGTCATATCAGCCGGCACGGCTGTCCGTACTACGAGCGAAGGATCGCCGAAGATAGTCCAGGTATCTGTCATTTCCCAACCCTGACTACCATAAACATCATTCATTTCCATACACCCGTTCATCGTAATACCCCCAAAAGTTCTTTTGATATTGTCTTCGTAAGCCTCGGTCAATATGTCGTTCATGGCATCCTGTCCCCTCATGGGCGGATTCCAGCTTTGATTGATCGTTGACATCAGGGTAGCCATAGCACCGGCCGGCTCTCCGTTATCGGTTGCACGAAGCCACGCTTCGGCAAAACATGTATAGTTTACAAAGTTTCCATTAACACAAGCCACCGAGAAAATAAAGGGAAGCTTACCGGCATTGGTCAGATTGTTTACATTGTTGTTGTTAAATCCCGATGACACCCATGAAGTAGTCCCTCCATGTCCGCAATAATTGATTATTGTCGCACCCGAATCAATCGCTGCAGCTACCATTCCGGCGGTAGGATTTCCATTGGCATCTTCACCACCCTGTGATCCGTCAAATAACTCGTAAGCATAATTATAGGTATAGGGTATCAGCTTATTGTTTCCAATGTTGCGAATGTGTTCGTAATCGTATTCGTTCTGGTCGCCCGGTCCCTGGCTCGAAGCAATGCCTATGGCTTTGGTGTACCATGAAGTATCAGCAATGGGATCGATTTCATAATCCAGCGTTCGTTGCACCATTGTGCTGACCTGGGCTTCCGTTTCGGCTGAAAACCTGCCCACAAAAAGATCGGGATAATGGTCGTTTCCTTCGCAATATGAGTAATCCACATCAGAGTCATTACCTCCTGTTGTGCTGGAAGGCACCTGGGGGGCATCACCCACAAGCAGCACGTAAGCCACATCATTCATGTTGTAGGCGTTTTTGATAAACTGCTTGATATCTGACGATCCGCCGATGTCAGCCACGTCAACAACCGAACAGGGAATACCTTTTTTGATTTTCCAGTCGGCCAGCGGCTGAATGGCATCCATAAAACTGCCATAAGAAATGATGATCATTGACCCTTCTTCATCCACGGGGGTATAGCGTTCTCCGTTGGCATTGTAATTCAGGAACTGACTTTTATATATTTCCCGAAACTGACTGTTTACACCGGTTAACGGTTTTTCTCTGTGGAGAACATTCACTGAAGACTTGCCGTTTTCCGTTACTTTTACGGTAATATTGTAATAAACCCTCAAAACGCGGGTTACCGGATTGTACCGGAAAGGCTGGATTTTGAGAGCCATCCCCCTGTAATCCCTGATGATGTATGGGTCACTCAAGACAGCCGTTTCAACGGGATAAAAAGCGTTTGTTTCATATTGTTTTCCATATTCATAAGGAATGGTTGCCGGGTCAATATCGCGGGTTAAATTGCCTTTGGAAGGTGCAATTAAGACATTTGCAAATTCCATATAACTTGAAGAAATTACTTCGACTTTCATCCCGGCATCATCGGGAATGATCAGCGAGGTGGCAAACAATGGCAACTCGGGCGCACCTTTTTGAAGCAGGTATCCGGCATCTTCTGCACTGATCTGCCACGCTTCACCCCTTGAAGTGCTTACTGTTGTTTTGTAAAACCCATCCATCGAGAATTGCACTACCGATGTGCTTACATTTGAACTGACCAGTTTATATTCAGGAGTTGATGGTTGTTTGGAATTGACCGTAACCCATTGCCCGGCAAATAATCCGGTTACAAAAAGAGTCAGTAAAACGGAGAAATAAAGCTTTTTCATATTCATCTATTTTTTACAGCGGCTCTTTTGTCAGTCAAAAGGTCTTCCGCAGAAATATTTTATTTGTTGATCAGAATTTTTCTGACCTGTTGTTGATCACCTTGTTTAATAAGAACAAAGAAAATACCGGATGGTTGCCTGCTGATATCCAAAGTTTTTGAAAATTCGTGACCGGCTCCCGTCAGGGTGTTTTCATAAATCAATTGCCCCTGATAGTTGAATATTTTCAGGATAACCTCTTGTTGTTCCGGTGAGTTGACAACAATTTTAAACTTTCCATTGTTGGGATTGGGCATAACGGACAATCCGAATTTTTCAGTTTGTTCACCGATTCCGACGGGGTCGGTAATGATCACCTGCAATGAGTCGGAGAATATTCCCTGGCCACAATTGTTTACCCCTGCAACTTTTATCCATGCTTCGCCACCCCAATAGTCATCATTCCAGTAAACATGCCCTGTGGTTGATTCGCCTGTAATTGTACCCGCTTCTTCAGGATAAAGTGTCCATTGATAGGTTTCCGCATTTTCGACCGTGTCAACGGTGTAATCCGATTCCGTGGTTTCCAACAGACTGATAAAGTCGGGGCCTTCGGGTAATCCAGGCTGTTCCGGTATCATGTCAATTGTCAGCAGCATCGTATCCGAAGCAGGATTGCCATCCACATCGATCAGGTTCAGGATCAGGGAAACATCGCCGCTGGCAATGTCTTCGTCCGACGGGTAATACTGTGGCCCGAACACATTTATGTTGTTGAAAGTTCCTGTTCCGGACGTCGTCCAGTAAATGCTGTCGTAATTTGTCGCTGTTCCCGAACACTGATAATAATCAGCATTGGCGCACACATCATCATCGGGTCCGGCATACACCGTAGTCACCATCATTGTGGGCAGGAGAATATAATCAACCCATGCACAGTCGGAGCCGCTGGAACTTGCGTAATCTTTACTGTAAACCCACCTGAATGTATGAATACCGGGAGAAACAGGATAAGAAACCTGACTCCAGCCCTGCCCGGTACCAGACCATTTGTCTTTCAGCGTATTGTCAATGTAAAATTTAAGGTAGTCATAATCAGGTTCGGAAGATACTTTTTTATAAAAGCTGATGGTATCGTTTGTCATGACTTCGTACTTGATATAAAGTTCCGAGGTCTGATTGTCACCGATCGCACCCGATTTTGCGTCAAACAATCCCTGGTAAGGATACAGGATGTTGATCACCCAGTCGCTGTTGCCCTCAAACTGCCAGTCGTATTTGTTGAAGTCTCCGGTTTCCCAGTCTTCGAGCATCAGCCCAATTTTCGGGAAATAGGACTTCATCACATCGTAACCTCCTGCTGCCAGTGTATATCTCATTTCTCCGAATATCCCCTCGGGTGCATCTTCCGAAACCTCGACCTCAAACTCGGGATAAGAAGCGCCCAGCAGTCCGAGCACCGGAATGACCGTATCCCCGCTTAATACCGTGATAAAAGGATTGTATGCTTCAAGGGAAGCCGTCACATTGTAGGCAATGCAATGCCCCGTGTTAACCGTTTTAATTTTTATGATGGCCGTTTCACCTGGGTCAAGCCGTCCGTTTCCATCACCACCGACAATGGTCATGTCGAGCGGTGTGAGAACCGGAGCATAGCTGAGAATTGAGAAATCACTCATCCATGTGGAATCATTTTCATCGGTGACGGTCACATCAAAATTGATTTCCGTCTGGTCGGGAATATTGTCGGCGAGATAAATCTCAAATCCGTTTTCCGGAGCGGCTACTTCTCCTGAACGAATGGTGTCGTAATATTTTTCATCCTGAAGGACAGTAACAAAAGTATTTGTCGTAGAAATAGTTACATCTGTTCCATACGCGTCTTCGGTTCCATAATTTTCGATACCCACTGTCAGGAAAACATTTTCATCAAATTCGGGATGACCGTTCCCATTGCCGAGTGAGTCATCATTGATACTCAAACTACTGTAGATACAATAAGGACCTTCGGGAGCAATGATCAGCACATCTTCAAAGTAGGGTTGATAGTTCTGCGCAGTAATCACGAGATTGGCCGTCCCTGGAGTGGTCAGCGGATCAAAGGTCAGCGTGGCATCACCATTGTCATCAGCTACGGCGACCGAAACATTTTCACCGTCAATATTCATGGCTATATAAGCATGAGGTGCAGCAGAGATATCAAATGAAGTGCTGCCAACGAGAAGTACATTTTCATGATCAACATCCATTTCATCGGGAATCCCGTAATAGATCATCAGCGAGGGATCACCCATCAAATTGTAAATATCCCAGTAATAAGTCTCGGAAGATGAGCCGCTTTCGGAAACAGCGAGGTTGCCTGCAAAAATATGCTGGTCCATGGTCACATACCAGTCGGTAAACGGCTCATCGTGATCGTGAAACGCCCTGTCGTAATTTCCCAGTGTGGTTTCTTCATAAGATGGCGGGTCTTCACTGATCTGCCCGACCCCGACACCGAAATAATAATCTTCATCCCAGTAAGTACTGTTTGAGCCACCAATGTATCCGAGAGCTCCTTTACCTTCAGCCCGCAAAAGTTCTTCGGCAAAACAGTTACCGCCAAAGGTACTTGTCAGGCAACAGTTGCCGATCAGCAAACCATATTTATCTTCATTTTCCAGTGTGGCGATGTCGCTGATGGAAAACGAAGGATTCGCCCATCCATCGGAACTCCCGTGTGCCGTGTAATTGACATAGGTAACTCCATCGCTGACATTCTGAATGATGTCGGCGGAATGGCTTCCTGATTCGGGGTATAAATAGGTATATGAGGTGATCCCGTGATCTTCATTGAAATAATTTTCGGTTCCGTAGTTGATCTGGCCATTGCCCCACTTGTGACCATGACTTGCATCAACGCCGGCAATCATGACCACTTTGTCGAGATAGGTAGGATCAGGCATGGTATATTTTTCGTACTCCAGTGATTTATCAATGTAAGGTTGCAACTGTGTGGTTGTATTGGCAGAAAAACGGCCATAATAGATCTCTGGAAAAACGTCCCCGGTATATTCCACATAATTACGGTCGGTAACGCCATTGCCATTGTCCCAGGCCGGAATCTGACCCACGTCACCGACAAACAAAACAAATGAAGGGGCAGGGTCTTCGTCCGTGGCATTGTCGTACAATCCTTCGATGTAATCCTTGATCTCCTGCTTGGTGCTGCCGATATCATCGGTGTAAGCTTCATCAATAATAAACCCTTTTTCTTTTTTCCAGTCGATGAAATCCTGCAATTGTTCTTCAAACATCCGGTCTGAAATGATCACGTATTTCACCGGGGTTTTTGTGATGCTGTCGCGACCAGAGTAGGGGTTGTAATTCACCAATCGCATAAACAGGTTCTGGAAAAACGGGGAATAAGTCCGCTGGAATTCATGTTCGGTTTTTCCGAGATCGGCTCCTTCAAAAGTGATTTCAAATTTCAGGTTTTCATATACCCTGATTGTATTTTTCACCGGATTGTAATCCACCGGCCGGATATTGATACGTGCAATGCGAACGCCGCGCATAACGCCGAGCACATCAACTGTTACCAGCTCATTTTCTGACCAACTATCGGTTTTATACCGGGTTTCGTTAAAAACGAAATCCAGCAGGTTGCCGCTTTTGGGTTGTGGCGGCTGGGCGGGGATCAGATAATCGGAAATGCCATAATCGGCAAGATTGTATTCTTTGAGGTCATAGCTGATGATGGTAACTTTGGCTGTTGCCCCGTAAGGTATATCCATAAGTTGTCTTCTGACAGGCAGGTCGGGATTGCCGACCGCCGTACTTTTTGTATATTTCGGTATGATCAGCCTGAAAAAGTTTCCTTTTGGCGTTTTTACGGCAATGGTGTTTAACTCACCGATGTGATTCACCATGGTTAAATCCAGCGGGGATTTTGAAAGTACCCGGAGATTTGCTGTTCCCTGATAATCGGTAATAATTTGGTTTCCGGCATAAACCTGACCCGAAAGCAGAACGGCCAGCCATGCCACTGCAAAAAAGCGTAAATAATGTGTCATTTTTCTCGAAAAATTTGAATTCGTGCAAAGATATATAATTGAAAAGGGGTATTGGTAATCTGATACGTTAAATTTTTAATTTAGATTCATTATTGATTTTCACGCTGTAACCCATACGCTGCACCCTTTAAACACCCTTTTGCCTTTATTTACTTCATTCTTCTGTCTGATATTTAATTTCCTTTTGAATCGTGATTTCCGATAGCTGACTTTCGGAATTAATACCCGAAAAGGGATACTCCCTCAACCTGCCTGAACTCACAAGTATTTGTAAACCAAAAACAACATGATAAAGAAGATAAATTTATAGCGGATTATAAATAACATCTGCCATTTAAAATTAATTTTGGCAATCATTAAATACATCTAAAAATAAATAAGATTATGAAAAAGTTAATTTTTGTAACAGCCACATTTTTATTTTCACTGCTTTATTTCCATGCTGATGCACAGAAAATCGGCACATTCGGAAGTTCGGTTACCGAATCGGCCGGGCCCGTTACGATCCGCATTCCCTATCACGATGTGATCTCCTATCTTGGATATGCTGCAGAAGGCACGGAAGATGAAACCCGTGACGGGAAGAAATTTTATTATCTGTATGTCTGGATTCCGGCCTATGCGCCCGAGCTGGGTGTCAGGATGATGTCGCCGGCTGCGAAGGAAGGTGTGAAAGAACCCATCATTGTTTCCGAAGCATACAAGGAGCATGAAGATTCAAAAGATTTCTTTGACACATATATCACGCTGGAAAGATCAGATATTTTCAATCCTGAAGATGTTACCGAAGAAAATGTTAACGGTGCAAACTGGATCATTCTGGACAGCAATGATGACAGCCGGGAAATGCCCAAGCAGCCCAACCGAAAAAAATACAATTCATTGTTACGATACGGCAACCTGACGGGCAGCTCCGAAGCGCTCATTGTGGGGTTGTACCGGATTGGTTTCACTTCTTATAAGAAAGGTGATGTAAAAGGGACTTTCCTCGCACAGATCGGCTCCCCGGTCAAGCTGGACGGCGTGGCCATCGCCAAAACCATCGAAGAGTTAAGAAAACAAATGAATTTGCCTGAAGAGGAGAAAAAATAGTTCTTCCTGACCCGGAGGGTAGATTTATTCCCGCCGGGTCGAAAGTTCGTTGACGGCGGGCGGGCTTGCTCCCGCATGCTTGGAAAAGTACTAACCCGAAGAGTGGATTCATTCTTGCCTGGTCGAAAGAAAGAAAACCGCATCCACAATACAAATCTTGTTAGTAAGGATACCAACAACGTGGCAGGGTAAAATAGGAAATGGGAATTGGTTAATGGAAATTATAACCAATTGTGATGTCAAACCTGAACCCGCACCTTATTGATTGACGCAGATTTTCGCTGTTTTTTTATGATTTTAATTTATAGATTAGTCCATAACCCCGGACCTCGCACCCCGCACCCCGAAGAAACACTCTTCCAGGAGCTTCGCACGCTGGAAGGTGTTTCACCCCTTTCTTTCCGGGTTGTCTTTCAGAAAACTTTTCCAGCCGCTGTAGCTTTTTCCGGTCTGGACTTTGTCGCCCTGGAAATAATGGCAGACTGCTGCGGCCAGCCCGTCGGTGGCATCGAAAAATTCAGGCGAGTGGGTGATCTCTACCAGATTGGCCAGCATGGCAGCCACCTGCTCTTTGGAAGCATTGCCGTTGCCGGTGATGGATTGCTTGATCTTTTTCGGCGAATATTCAAAAATGGGGACGTCTTTGTAAAGCGCCGCTGCAATGGCAACACCCTGTGCCCGCCCCAGTTTCAGCATCGATTGCACGTTCTTTCCGTAAAAAGGAGCCTCAATGGACAGTTCATCGGGTTTGTACTCTTCGATAAGACCGAGCGTCCGTTCAAAAATCTTTTTTAATTTTAACGCATGGTTGGCATATTTTCCCAGCTTCAAAACGCCCATTGTGATCAGACTGATTTTTGTATCTTTTTGATGAATCAATCCGTATCCCATTATATTTGTGCCGGGATCAATGCCGAGGATTATTCTGTCAGAATTCAATATTTTAAAATTAAGTAGTGAAAACAAAAGTAAGCAAAACATACAACATTATCATCCGGGCGGCGATCATCCTGCTTACTTTCGGTTTTCTGTACGACCAGATATTTCACAAAAAAAACCTGGCGGAAATCATTGATTTTATCCCGCAGATTTCAGGTACTTTCCGGTTTTATTTAAATCTGACTATTGCTATTTTGCTTATTCCGCTCAATCAATTTCTCGAAATCGTCAAATGGAAGTATTTGATCGACAAACTGGAGAAGGTCTCCCTGTGGTCTGCGACCAAAGCGGTATTTGCCGGTATCTCAGTAAGCATGTTCATGCCCAACAGGGTGGGCGATTATCTCGGGCGGGTTTTTGTGCTCAAACATGCCGACCGGCTCCAGGCGGTGCTGATCACCATCCTCGGCAGCATGGCCCAGTTGCTCATGACCATCATTTACGGCTTTCTTGCCGTGCTGTTCTTTTTTCCGTGGTACTACGACATGGGCGATCAGTTCAACGTCTGGGTTTATACCGGACTGATACTGGTCATCCTCACTGCGACATTTATTTTTGTTTTTGCCTACCTTAATTTCGGTGGTTTTTCAGCCATAATCGAGAGAATAAGCGGAAGATTTTACAAACGGATAAAAAAATACAGTGAAGTATTTTCGTGGTACAGCGGAAAAGATCTGTTGCTGGTTTTGTTGCTGAGCGCTTTGAGGTATGTGATCTTTTCTCTCCAGTTTTATCTTCTTTTACGAGCTTTTTATGTTCCGGTCAATTATTATTCGGCCATCGTCCTGATCGGCCTGGTTTATCTGCTGATGACCATCATCCCTACGGTAGCACTCACCGAACTGGGTATCAGAGGGTCGGTCAGCATCTTTGTCTTTTCCCTTTATCTGGAGCCGCTGGGAAAATGGGGCGAAACCACTGGATTGGGAGTGGCGTCGGCTGCCAGCGTATTGTGGCTGATGAACCTGGCTCTGCCTGCCCTTATCGGGCTTATCTTTGTTTACAGTTTACGTTTTTTCAGGACAAACAACAGGCATGGAAATTAACATTTACTTTTGGGCACTCACCGCTTCGGCGCTGCTTTATCTGCTGGTGATACTCCTTATCACCATCGGCTGGTTTAAAATCCCGGTTACCGGCCTGCCTGACAACATTACGGATGTGAAAGTCAGCCTGGTTATCGCTGTCAGAAATGAGGAAAAAAACATTCTCAATTTGCTGAATGATATTTCTTTACAGGACTACCCGTCAGAGAATCTGGAAGTCATCATCATTGATGATCACAGCGAGGACAAAACCGTTGACCTTGTCGGGCAATTCAGGAAAGAGAATACTCCGTTGAATATCAAACTCCTTAAAAATCCGGAAAAAGGTAAAAAAACAGCACTGGCAACGGGTTTTAAAAATGCTGGTGGCGAACTGCTGATTACAACGGACGGCGATTGCAGGATGGGGCCGTTGTGGATAGGCCGGATGGTTGCCTTTTACAGGATGCAGGATTGTAAAGTGATAGCAGCGCCTGTGGTGTATCAAAATGAAAAAGGATTTATGCAGCAGTTTTTCTCCCTTGACTTCATGAGTCTGGTGGCGATGGGCGCCGGTTCTACCGGTTTGGGTTTGCCATTTACAGGTAACGGCGCAAACCTGGCTTTTAGCCGGGAAGCCTGGCAAGAAGTAAATGCTGATGGTCAGGGAAAACAATATGCATCGGGTGATGATGTTTTTCTTATCCGGGCCGTGGCTGAAAGGTACGGCGCATCGTCTGTCGTCTTTCTGAAAGATCCTGCCGCTATTGTGTCAACCAGCCCGCCGGAGAATTTCAGGTCATTTTTAAATCAGCGCATCCGCTGGGCTTCCAAAGCCAAAGGTTACCGGATGCCGTGGGCGGTCATCGTTTCTTTGTCTGTATTTTTATTTAATGCTTTTCTCGTATCGGCTTTTCTCGCCACGGCTTTCAAAGCATGGTTTTTTATCATTTTTTTACTTTTCGTGTTGCTGAAAATGATGACCGATTATCCTTTGCTGAAAAATTTTGCATCCTTCACCAGTAAAAACAAACTGCTTTCCTGGCTTTTTATCTTTGAGTTTATTTATCCTTTTTACATTTTGATGGCAGCCGTTACAGGCCTTTTTTTCAGATATGAATGGAAGGGAAGACGGGGGTTGAGGTGATGGAGGGAAAGGAATGATGGAATAATAGAATGGAATGGTGGAAGGATGGAATGGTGGAATCGGTTGCAGTGGGTGCAATGGTTGCAAATGGTTGCAATGGTTACAGTTGTTGCAGTGGGAGGGTGAATTGGTTGAATGACTGGCGACTGAAGA
>JAOZOO010000014.1:30029-44392 GCA_029933225.1 Bacteroidales bacterium
GACTGGCGACTGAAGACTGGAAGGAATGAAAGATTTTTGCAAAAACAATTAAAGGAAAAAGGTGTCATGCCGATTCATATCCCCGGCAAACGTAATAGGATACCTTGTCAAAAAACAGAACCATTCTCCGGTCAAGCTCGAGGGTTCGGTAGATATCAATGGTTTTGGTCCACATACCCTGCGAAAGGGCAAATTCCCAGATGTATTTCCTGATCAGGCTCAAAGCGCTTAAAAGTTCACTTATTTTAAACCCTTCTTTTCGCCGTCGGCTGCCCAGTTGATGATAATGCTCTTTGATGATTTTGATATCGTAATTACCTGTCAGCCAGTTTACATATTGTCCCGCATCTTCGATAAAACGTTCCCGGAGCACCTCGTGTGACTGCTGATGATAGGAAGGCGTCGATTTATTTTGTGTTACATCATTTATCCAGTGTTCCGCCATCAGACCGGCATTTTGTTCAATGACCTCCACCAGCTTATCCGAAAGAAAATTGGGTTTGTATTCTTTTGGGCTTTTCAGCAAAACGGAAGACGAAAATGAATCAAGGATTGCCCAGTATTCCGATTTGCTTTTGATAAAGGTTTCGATGGCTTTGGTGTTCGATTTAAAAGCCAGCGGAGGCGTCTTGTAAATGGAAAAATACTTTGCTTCCAGCGCATCATCACCTGCTCGCAGTTCCCCTCCTGTTTGCTCCACTTCGAATGTGAGGAAAATCAGATCGCCATAGAAATAATTTCTGGCGGAGTCCACATCCGCCAGTGCAATGATCTTCCCATTTATTCCGGTTTCTTCCTCGAGCTCCCGCAAGGCAGCGTCATGAATACTTTCCCCGATTTCAGCAAAACCGGACGGAAGACACCACTTCCCTTTGTAAGGCGGGTTGCGCCGCTTCACAAGCAGTACCTCACGGTTTTTCACAACAATAGCGGAAACCACAGGAAGGGGGTTTTCATAAAAATAAATTTTGCACTCCGGACAAAACTCCCGCAATACGTCACCTTCTTTTTTGGTAATTACCTTTTTACTGCAAAAGGGGCAGAAGACCCGTTTTTTCTTCGACATGGTTACTTTTGTTTTTCAAAGGTTTTTCACAAACAAATATCGAATCGTTTTTTGTTATTCTGAATTCCGGTTCCAGTTTCCGACGCAGCCGGATAATGATCTCATCAAAAACTGAATCTTTATCTTCCACCTCCTCCGGAATAAAAAACGGACGTTTAAATAAAAGATAGGTTTTCAGGTTTTTAAAGCTGTCGGAATTAAACACCAGCGAGCTGATGTATTCTTTTTGTTTTACCTGCTCAAACCAGCGGGATAACAGGGGTTTACCGTTTTTGTCACTGAAATTACTGACGAGTTTTTCGCATGGAAGAATACGTGGCGCCCTGATTTCAAGTGTTTTATATATTTCTTTAACAAAAGAGATAAGCTCTTTCGTATGGTTTTCGGCATGTGTGATCGTCACAAAAACACCCTCCGGTTTCAGAATGCGTGAGAGTTCAGGAATGATTTCCGGGAAAAAGTATAATCCGTAGCTGCACAGAACAAGATCAAAGGATTCGGAGGGCAGCGAACCAATCGATTTTACACCTGATCCTGAAAACCTGCCCTTTAAACCGGCCATTACACAAGAATTCAGATAGGGTTCCCGGTAGCTTACAAATCGGTCAATGCCCTGTATTTTCGCTCCTTTTTTTACCCGTCCTTTCAGTGCAAGGGTAAAAAAGCCAAAACCACATCCTACGTCCAGAATGTCCTGACGTGACTGCAAAGATAATCCTTCAAGGGCAAACAACCTTACATCCTGCGGGTTAGTGGAATGCTCCTGAATTATCCGTGCCACGGCAAGATGCATTGTCGGATTCTCAAATACTTCAGCCAGTCTCTGGTATTTTTTTTCGCGGGCAGCCATGATCATTTTTGTATTGTAGCAAAATACGAAATTTCATGGCAAAATCAAAACAAAAGGGCGCCGAAATGCTCCGGCGCCCTTTACTTAAGTTATAAAAAACAAAACTACTCTTCTTCTTTCAGCGATTCTTCGTACTCTTTTAGGAGTTTATCCTGAACATCGGCAGGAACCTGCTGGTAAGCGTCAAACTTGAGTGCAAACCTGCCCCTGCCCGAAGTGATCGAGCTCAGCGAAGTGGCATACCTCTGAATTTCTGCCAACGGTACTTTGGCCCGGATGACCTGGTTTTTGCCTTCCGAATCCATGCCCATGATGATGGCGCGGCGTCCCTGAAGGTCGGTCATCACCGATCCCATCATGTCTTCCGGCATCCAGACCGTCAGGTCGTAAATGGGTTCCATGATTTTCGGGCCTGCATTCTTAAATGCGATGCTGAAAGCATTCCGTCCGGCCAGTTTAAAAGAAATCTCATTGGAGTCAACGGGGTGCATTTTGCCGTCATAGATGTAAACCACGATGTCGCGTGCATAAGAACCGGTCAGCGGCCCTTCGTTCATCCGTTCCATGATCCCTTTCAGGATGGCCGGCATGAAACGTGCATCGATGGCGCCACCGACAATACAATTGTTGAATACCAGTTTTCCACCCCATGGTAATTCGTGAACATCGGTTTTACGCACCGGAATATCCGTCGGGTCTTTGTATCCTTCAGACCAGGGCTGGATCATCAGGTGCACTTCACCAAACTGTCCGGCACCACCCGATTGTTTTTTATGACGGTAGTCAGCGCGTGCTGATTTGGTGATGGTTTCGCGATAAGGAATCTTCGGTGAGAAGATTTCCGTTTCAATTTTATGAATGTTTTCAAGGTACCATTTGACAGTATTGATATGGAATTCGCCCTGGCTCTTAACCAAAAGTTGTTTCAGCTCACGCGAAAATTCAATGATCAGTGTGGGGTCGGTTTTGTGCATTTCGTTCAGCACGGCGCCCAGCTTTTCGTCATCTGCCGAGTTGACTGCTTTAATCGCAACAATATAAAGCGGATCGGGAAGGGGAAACATTTCAAATTCTGTTCCGCTGATCTTCGGATCGGCCAGCGTATCACCCGTGACAACATCTTTCAGTTTGATGGTAACAGCGATGTCACCGGCGACAACTTTGTCCACCTTGTCACGGTTTTTACCGTTCAGAATAAAAAGTTGTGAAATTCTCTCTTTGTTTTTTGTACGTGAATTTATCAGGTCCTGTGCTTCGGTGACCGTACCTCCGTAAACCTTGAAAAACGATACTTCGCCAAGATGCTGTTCGATGGATGTTTTGAAAACAAACAGTGCAGTCGGATCACTTGCCGAGCATTTAAATTCCTTACCATTGGTGGCTTTTTTAGGAGGCATCATATCCGGTGAGGGACAGGAATGTACGATGAAATCAAGAATTCTTGATGTTCCGATACCGTGTTTTGCAGAAGAACACATCACCGGGAAAATGCTTCGGGTGACCATCCCCAGACGGATACCTTCACGCATTTCGTCCATGGTCAGCGAATCATTCTCAAAATATTTTTCCATGAGCGCTTCGTCACCCTCAGCGGCCTGCTCCACCAGAGCAAGGTGAAGGTCTTCGGCTTTACTTTTTTCGGAATCGGGAATATCCGAAATTTCGGGTTCACTACCCTCCTTGAATTTTAGTTGTTTCATCAAAACGAGGTCGATGACCGTGTCGAAACCCTCACCCGGATTGACCGGGTACTGAACAATCGTAACTTTTTCACCGAAATAATCTTTCAATGCGCTGACCGTTTCATCAAAATTGGCACCATGATGATCGAGCTGGTTTACTGAGAAAAGAACAGGACACTTAACTGCTTCTGCCTGCCGCCATGCAGTCTCTGACGTGGCTTCCACGCCTGACTGTCCGTTGACAAGAAAAAGGGCCGTGTCAGCAACACTAAGGGCCGCAATGGTTTCGCCCACGTAATCAGAAAATCCCGGAGCATCGATCATATTGATCTTCGTGTTTTTATAGATCGTGTGCATCAGTGTGGAATGCACCGATATTTCACGGTCGATTTCGATGGGCCTGTAATCGGAAACTGTGTTTTTGTCTTCGACGGTTCCCCGGCGGTTAATCATTTTGCCCTCAAACAACATGGATTCGGCCAGGGTGGTTTTGCCTGACTTTGCGCCACCGATCAGGGCAACATTGCGGATGTCCTTTGTCTCATAAACCTTCATAATATTCAAATTCTTAATTGATTAGCAATTCTTTTTTTAGGGACGGCAAATGTAAAAAAATTAACGGATGTTTTTAAGGATAAAAGTTATTTATATCCGGTAAAATGTTTTTACAGCTTTTTTATTTCTTTTAGAATGGCCTTCCACCTTTCATCGGGGATTTTTGCACCTATCACTTCAATCACTTCCGTTGCGAGGATGGAACCGATCTGGCCTGATGTTCTCAGGTCTTTTTCCCGGATCATTCCGTACAGGAAACCGGCAGCATACAAATCGCCGGCGCCGGTTGTGTCCACCACGTTGGCCTGAATCGAATCCACAAAAGTGATTTGGCCGGAGCTTTTTACCAATGATCCTTTGCTTCCGGTTTTCACAATGGTGACTTCGGTATAATCCGAGATCCGGTTGAGCGCTTCTTCAGCGTCCAGCCCTGTAAATGTCTTTGCTTCTTCCTCGTTGGCAAATACAATATCCACGTATTTTTCGATCATATCCTTTAAAAAGTCCAGGTTGTCTTCCACCACATTGTAGCTGGCCAGATCAATGGAAATTTTCAGCCCGGATTTTTTTGCCAGTTTCAAAATACTTTCCAGTAACTGATGATTCTGAACCAGGTACCCTTCCACATGCAGCATATTAAACCCGGAGAACATTTCCGTGGTCAGGTCGCCGGCAGACAGTTCAACAGAGGCACCGAGAAATGTGCCGAAGGTCCTTTCGCCATCCGGTGTGATCAGTGTACTGGCCAGTCCCGAGGGAGTGTCCGACAGATTAAGCATGGGGTGGATATGGCTTTTCTCCAGGTCGGCTTTGAAAAAGTCGCCTGTTTCATCCCGGCCTATCGTGCCGATGAATGCCGTTTCCACTCCCAGTCGTGCCAGACCGTGAATGGTGTTGGCTGCCGAGCCGCCTGAGGCCATCTCACGATTCAGGTGTTTGCTTTGTTCGGCGATTTGGTCTTTTGTGTCTTCACCCACCAGCGTCATGCTCCCCTTCGGCAGGTGGAGGTCTTCCAGCATCCGGTCGTCTTCCAGACGTATTAACAGGTCAACCAGTGCATTCCCAATTCCAAGTACTTTTGTCATGATATTTTTTAAATGAGGGGGCAAAGATAAAGAGTTTTAAGTTCGGAGTATGGAGTTCGGAGTTTTGAGACCTTCCAGGGTCCGTGAATACGATATAAATCGTTACCTTTGTATAAAAGATAAGTTATCCATGTCAGATTTCATTAAACAACTCAATCCGGTTTACTTTTGGGATGTTGATTTTGAAAAAATTGACGACAAAAAGTCAAAGCGGCTTATAATTGAAAGGGTAATTACTTTGGGTAACTTGAAAGAATTAAAAGCATTATTTGACCATTACGGCAAAGAAGAAGTATTACGAACAATCTGTAATCTCAATTACCTGGATCCGAAGACATTGAACTTCTTCTCATTGATGTATGATATTCCTTTAACTGAATTTAAATGTTACACAAAGAAGCAGTCGAATCCACAACACTGGACATCTTGAACCGGTTACAGTCTAAAGAGTATTTAGAAGGGTTTTATCTCGCAGGCGGCACGGGACTGGCTTTACAGTTTGGTCACCGAAGGTCATTGGATATTGACCTTTTTTCAAATTTTAACTTCGATGTTGATGTTTTGCTTGAAAACCTGAATAATGATTTTGATTTTCATCTTTTTCTCTCTGCTAAAAATACGATTAAAGGAAGTATAAACAATGTTCAGGTTGATATTCTCGCACATCGTTATTCCCTCGTATCAGAGCCAGTTAAGTTAGATAACATAATTGTACTTTCTTTACAGGATATCGCTGCAATGAAATTAAACGCAATCTCAACAAGCGGCCAGCGGGTAAAAGATTTTATTGATGTTTATTATTTACTTCGGGAATTTTCTATGGCTGATCTGATAGAATTTTACAAGGTAAAATATGAACAAAACAGCGTGGTGAATGTTTTAAAAAGCATCGTCTATTTTAATGACGTTGATCTTGCAGATTGGCCACAAATGATTGCTGATCCTGACCTGAAATGGGATGATGTGAAAAAAAGAATTGTTACCGCAATGAAAAACTACCTGGATTCATCCAATCCCTGATTCGTATCAGCTTCTCCCCGCTTTAAGCGTCTTCGCTTAAAGTAATTATGAAAACGTTACTATTTTATTCCCTATAGTTTAAAGTCAATGAAAATACTTTACCATTCATCGTTTATTGTTGTATGCAATACAATCCAAAAAATTGTAGTTTTAAAACCTCATTCATCCGGCATGAAAAGTAAGATACTGAACATCCTTTTCTGGTCAGTTATTTCGGCGGCATTTATTGGCCCGGGTACCATCACTACAGCAGCCAAAGCGGGTGCATCCCATGGCTATTCATTGCTCTGGGCATTGGTGTTCTCCACCTTCGCATGCCTTGTACTACAGGAAGCTGCGGCACGGCTGACCATTGTGAGCGGTAAAAGTCTCGGCCGGGCCATTGCCGGAACTTATGGCCCGAAAAAGGGAGGCTGGGGAGTCTTCGTGCTGGTCTTTGGCGCAATTATTGTCGGATCGGCGGCCTACGAAACAGGGAACCTGCTGGGTGCTGCAGAAGGTATCCGGGTGATTGATCCGGTGAATGTGAGGGCCTGGGTGCTTTTAATTGGTGCAATTGCATTTGTTGCTTTGCTTTTCCCCGGCATGCGCCTGCTGGCACGCATCCTCGGCTTTCTGGTCGTCGTGATGGGAATCGTTTTTCTGGTGACGGCATTTTTACTGAAACCGGATGTCGGCGGTATTTTCAAAGGGGCTTTCGTTCCATCCTTTCCGGCCGGCTCTTCACTTTTAATTCTGGGGCTTGTGGGGACAACCGTTGTGCCTTACAATCTATTCCTCGGATCGGGCATTGCTGATAAAACACAGGCAGTGAGTGAAATGCGGTTCGGGCTGTCGGTGGCTGTTATCCTCGGCGGAATTATCTCGATGGCTGTGCTTATCGTGGGAACATCGGTAACCGAAACATTTTCATTTGTTGCCGTCGGCAAGGCGCTGGCTTCAAAGCTCGGCGGATGGGCGGTCTGGTTTTTCGGCTTCGGATTGTTTGCCGCCGGATTTTCGTCGGCAGTTACGGCACCGCTGGCCTCTGCACTGACAGCAAGGGATTTGTTCAAAAAAGGGGAGGAAGGAAAGTGGACAGAAAAAGGATTGTATTTTAAACTGACCTGGGGATTTGTGCTGGTCACCGGTTTGTTTTTCGGCAGTATCGGATTGCAGCCCATCCCGGCAATCATTGCCGCCCAGGCGCTGAACGGTTTTATACTTCCTTTTATCAGTATCTTCCTTTGGTTTGCCGTGAACAACCGCTTTCTGATGGGTGATAATCACCTCAATTCAACGACCGGTAATATATTCTTCGGGTTTGTGGTCTGGATCACACTTTTACTGGGGGCACATAACCTGATGACAGCGCTGACGAAAATTGCAGGAACAACATGGGTTGAATCAGGAGGGTATTATATGGGACTCCTTTTAATTACACTTATTATTACTTTGTTTTTTTATTACAGAATAAAAAAGATTTAACCGCAATGGTCGCAAAGAAATCCGCGATAAACACAAAGAGAATTTTTCAGAGCAGGGCGTCCTTTGCGGTTTAAAACGACTGAACTTTAAATGAATAAAAAAAAATACTATCGCTTTTTTGTGGATACAGGCGGAACATTTACCGACCTGATAGGAATTGCCCCTGACGGGAAAGTGCACCGGAGAAAAATACTGAGCAACGGAACCATCCGGGGAGTTATTGAAAAATGGCTTTCCCCGGATGAAATAAAAATCCGTCAGAAATGGGGGCTGGAAAAAGACATCCTCGCCGGCTTTCATTTCAAAATCAAACAGGGAAACAAATTGTTTGAAGGGACAGTTAAATCATTTGACCCCGAAAAAAACATCCTGGAACTGAAGTCAGATGTAAGTGAGAATTTCCGGAGAATCAATACTTCTTTTGAGCTGACTTCGAACGAAGATGCTCCCGTGCTGGCCGCACGTCTCGTTACCGGAATACCCTTGTCGGAACAGATGCCCCCGATGCAAATGCGGCTGGGCTCCACCAAAGGCACTAACGCCCTGCTGGAACACAAAGGCGCCAAATCGGTTTTGTTCATCACAAAGGGCTTTAAAAACCTCCTGGAGATTGGCACCCAGCAGCGTCCCGACATTTTCTCGCTGAATATCATCAAAAGAAAGCCGCTTCCTTCCCTGATTGTTGAGGTGGATGAAAGGATTGATACCTCGGGCAAGGCGTTGAAGGTGTTGGATGAAAAGGAGTATCACAATGTGATTACAGAAATAAAACGAAATGGCATTGAATCGGCGGCCGTGGTTTTTATGAATGCTTACCGCAATCCACTTCATGAATTGCAATTTAAAAAGCTGCTTGAGCAATCGGGGATGAAATTCGTTTCCGTTTCCACCGAGTTGTCCCCTCTTATCAAGTTGCTTGAACGTGCTGAAACCACCACGGTGAATGCTTATCTCTCCCCGGTGATCCGAAATTATCTGGATCGTATCATGGAAGTAGCCGGAGATGGATTGCTGGTCATGAACAGTGCCGGCGGACTCGTGAAAGCAAGCGCCTTTCAGCCCAAGGACAGTCTGTTGAGCGGCCCGGCAGGAGGCGTGGTGGGCGCTGCGGCCAAAGGGCTTGAAGCGGGTTATCAGCGGTTGATAACTTTCGATATGGGAGGCACCAGTACTGACGTCTCGCGGTACGATAACGCTCCCGACTATCGTTACGAACTGGAAGTGGGCGAAGCGCATGTTTTCAGTCCGGCGGTGGCCATCGAAACGGTAGCTGCCGGTGGAGGCAGTATCTGCGGATTCGACGGCTTCAAACTGACAGTCGGCCCCGAGAGCGCCGGTGCTGATCCCGGCCCCGCCTGCTACGGCATGGGCGGCCCACTCGCACTGACAGATGTAAACCTCCTGCTTGGCAGGATGGACACCCGGTTTTTCGGCATCCCGGTAGATAAAAATTCCGCCGAAAAACGGTTGGATGAGCTGCTGGACAAAATCGAAAAAGCAACAGGAAAAAGACCTGACTCTGAAACTGTTTTATCAGGATTTGCGGATATTGCAGATGAAATCATGGCAGGTGCCATCAAAAAAATATCCACTGCCAAAGGTTTCGACCCGGCCGAATACACGATGGTGGCTTTTGGCGGAGCGGGAGGCATGCATGCCACGGGTGTTGCCGGCCTGCTGGATATGAAAAAGGTTATCGTCCCTGCTGATGCGGGTCTGCTAAGCGCTTACGGCATGCGCAAAGCAGGGATTGAACATTTTGCCGAAAGTCAGGTGTTGAAATCTTTAACCGAAACGGAAAACATACTGGAAGAAATGTTCAGCGATCTGGAATACCGGGCACGGCAGGAGTTGATGAAAAATTATGGCATTTCCGAAGGTATTGAAACTCTGATGAAAACGGCTTTCCTGCGTTTCAAAGGACAGGACAATACGCTGCCCGTGGAGTGGGAAAATAATGCTGAAAAGTTATTTGCCGATTTTAAAAATGCATATACCGGTTTGTTTGGCCACTGGACCGAAAACCGGGAAATTGAAATCGAATCCATTCGGGTAAAAGTGGGAGTTATAACCGATAATAAAGCAAATAGTGAAAAAGTCGGGAAAATGATTAGTAAACCGGCTGTGCCCTCTTACTTCATCCTTTCGCAGGTTGGGGGAAAAAAGACGGAAGTGCCTGTTTTTTTCCGGAATGATTTACAACCGGGAAATTATATTCAGGGCCCTGCCGTGGTGGCTGATGACAAAAGCACAACCTTTGTGGACAAAGGATGGAAGCTGGAGGTAGATAAACATGATAATCTGGTTTTAACCCTCTCTGAAAGTGCTTTAACCCATCAGGAAAAACAGGAAAGCGGTAAATCCCATGAAACCAAGCTGGAGCTGTTTTCCAGCCGTTTCATGTCGGTGGCGGGCAATATGGGAGCAGTATTGCAACGGACGGCTTTATCGGTGAATATCAAGGAGCGGCTCGATTTTTCCTGTGCTTTGCTGGACAGTGAAGGTTTTTTGGTGGCCAATGCACCGCATATTCCCGTGCACCTTGGCGGGCTGGGGATGTGTGTCCGCACTGTCCTGAAACATTTTGACTTGCAGGAAGGCGACACCATCGTCACCAATCATCCATTGTACGGCGGATCGCATCTGCCGGATGTCACACTGATAACGCCTGTTTTCAAGGATGGCGACCGACTTGGTTTTGTGGTCAATCGTGCCCATCATGCCGAAATAGGAGGTATCGCTCCCGGCTCCATGCCTCCGGCCGCAACCCGGCTTTCAGAGGAAGGAGTTGTCATTTCCCCGTTTTATCTCGTCAGGCAAAGTTCAGTGGACTGGGAAGGTATGCGCCGGATACTTGAAAATGCCCTGTATCCCTCGCGGCTGATCGAAGAAAATCTGGCCGATTTGAATGCCGCACTGGCTGCCAACATGGAAGGCAAAAAATCATTACTTCAACTAATTGAAAGATACGGCAAAGAAGAGGTGAAACAGTATATGAAACATCTCGGAAATTATGCCACCCGGAAAATGGAGCAAGTGCTGGAAAGTTTCGGAGACGGAGTTTATGAAGCAGAAGAGCTGTTGGATGATGACACGCCCATCCATGTTAAAATTACGGTCAACGGAAAAAAGGTAAACTTTGATTTTACGGGCAGCGGGCCCGTACATCCGAAGAATATGAATGCCACTCCGGCCATTGTCAATAGTGTGGTAATCTACGTCATGCGGTTGCTGCTGAAAGAAAAAATCCCCCTGAACGACGGGCTGATGAAACCGGTCAGTATTATCCTTCCGGAAGGGTTTCTGAACCCGCCGTTTCACAAGTCACCTGAAGAATGCCCTGCCATCGTGGGTGGCAATGTAGAGGTGAGTCAGCGGCTGACCGACACGTTGCTGAAAGCTTTCGGCGTGGCGGCCTGCAGTCAGGGAACCATGAACAATGTGCTTTTCGGGAACGACCGGTTCGGCTATTATGAAACCATCTGCGGTGGCACGGGAGCCACAGAAGATTTCAGTGGCGCTTCCGCCGTTCATCAGCACATGACCAATACCCGCATTACCGACCCGGAAGTGCTGGAGCACCGTTATCCTGTCCGGCTGAACCGTTTTGAAATCAGAAAGAATTCCGGCGGCAACGGACAGTTCCGGGGCGGCGACGGCGTTATCAGAGAATACACTTTCCTCGAGGATGTAGAGCTTTCGTTGCTAAGCCAGCATAGAAAATATCAACCTTACGGCATGCAAGGTGGCCAGCCCGGAAAAACCGGAGAACAGTATATCATTAAACCGGATAAAAGCATTATCGAATTTCAGGGGGTAGATCAGCGAAAACTTAAAAAAGGTGATACCTTTGTGTTGAAAACTCCCGGAGGCGGGGGATGGGGAAACAAGAACGGCTAATGCTGTCAATGAATTCATTAAAAAACAAGAACATTGAAAACGATTTTTATCACAAAAATTATCAGGTTTACCGGTTTCATTTTCACCATTTTATTTGTTTTATCATCCTGCCGGCAAGAAACCGAATACATGGTTGAGCCCGGCGTAACTAAAACTCTGAATGATTACAGGAAAGAAACCATCAGCGAAATTGAATATCATCTGAGATTCAACATTCCAGGGGAGAAATCGGCACCTGTTACCGGGTCTGAAAAAATTACTTTCAAACTGTCGAAACGGAAACATCCACTTGTCATTGATTTCAATGAGAGGACAGACAAGTTAGAGTCGGTACAGGTAAACGGAGAGTTGAAAGAGTACCTTTTTGAGAACGGTCATATCATCATTCCCGGAAGAAAGCTGAACAAAGGCAGGAATGAGATCACAATTAAATTCATTGCCGGAGACCTTTCGCTGAACCGCAACGATGAATACCTTTACACGCTTTTCGTTCCCGACCGGGCTTCAACCGCCTTCCCTTGCTTTGATCAGCCCAACCTGAAGGCCCGCTATTCGCTGACACTGGAAGTCCCTGACGGCTGGGTGGCAGTGGCCAATAGTGCGCTGAAAACAAAAAAAGCAGAAAACGGCAGAAGCACTTATGTGTTTGCCAAAACCAAACCCGTCAGCACCTATCTTTTTGCTTTTGTGGCCGGAAAATTCAAATATGCGACACGGACTGAAAAAGGCAGAAAAATCGTGTTTTATTACCGTGAAACCGATAGCAAAAAAGTCAAAAAGAACATCAATGCCATTTTCCGGCTGCAGTTTGATGCCCTGGCGTGGATGGAAAAATATACCGGGATTGATTATCCGTTCAATAAATTCAGTTTTGTGGGCATTCCCTCTTTCCAGTACAGCGGCATGGAGCACCCCGGCGCTGTGCTTTACCGTGAAAGCAAGCTTTTCCTTGATGCTTCCGCCACACAGGAGCAAATCCTGAACCGGGCCAAACTGATCTCACACGAAACGGCTCACATGTGGTTTGGCGATCTGGTGACGATGGACTGGTTTGATGATGTGTGGCTGAAAGAAGTGTTTGCCAATTTTATGGCCGATAAGATCGTGAACCCTGCATTTCCGAAAATAAACCACAAACTGGCTTTTTTAACCGATCATTATCCGAAAGCTTACGCCATAGACCGAACAGACGGAGCCAATGCCATCAAGCAACAGTTAGACAACCTGAAAAATGCCGGGATGCTTTACGGCTCAATCATTTACCACAAAGCGCCCATCGTGATGAGGCAGCTTGAAAATATGCTGGGTGCCGACACCCTGCAACAGGGATTGAAGAAATACCTTTATGATTTTGCTTATGCCAATGCCGACTGGGACGATCTGATCGGCATCCTTGATTCATTGACCGAAAAAAATCTGAATGCATGGAGTCATGTGTGGGTAAAAGAAGCGGGGATGCCTGTTTATCAACGGCAGGTTCATAATGATACTTTACTCATTTCGCAAAGTGATCCGGAAAAAAAAGGGAGATTATGGCCACAAATATTGAACGTTACCATGTTTTACGGAAAGGACAACAAAGTCGTTCCGGTTTATCAGGATAAGAAAGCAATCAGTCTGGGAATAACTGAAAGCATTCCGGAATTGGTTTTGCTTAATGGCGAAGGGCTGGCGTATGGTTATTTTCAACTGAATAAAGATGATTTTCAATTTTTGAGTACGGATTATATTTTCACGTTGTCACCCATGCAACGGGCCGTAGCTTATATTTCCGGTTGGGAAAATTTCCTGAACGGTCGGATTGATTCCCAAAAACTGAATGCCGATATTGAATTGTATTTAGAAAATGAAGATAACGAGCAAAACCTAAACCTGCTTCTGAAGTATTATCAGTCGTTTTTCTGGAGGTATTCGACGGATGTTCAGCGGGAAGTTCTTGCACGGCGGATGGAAAAGCTCCTTTGGGAACGCATGGAAACCACCAGAAATAAGTCGCTGAAATCACTGTTTTACAAAACATTTGTGAAAACGGCTTTTCAGCCTGATGCTGTTGAAAAATTAGCAGGTCTCTGGAAAGGGGATATCAAAGTGAAAGGGCTGAAACTATCACAGGACGACATGACCACGCTGGCTTATGAGATTACCGTGAGGAAAAACAAAGAGACAGCCGGTATCATCCCCGATTCGATTCTGGAAAAGCAGCTTGCCCGTCTGGAGAATCCCGATAAGATCAGGAAAATGAAGTTTATCATACCTGCATTGAGTTCTGATGACAAGGTCAGGGATGCCTTTTTTGAAAGTCTGAAAGACCCGGCTAACCGGGAGCACGAGCCGTGGGTGCTGACTGCCTTAAATTATCTTCATCATCCGCTGCGGGCCCAGTATTCCCGGAAATACATTTTGTCTTCACTGAATATGCTCGAAGAAATTCAGAAAACCGGTGATATCTTTTTCCCGAAAGGGTGGCTGGACACCACGCTTAGCGGACACAATTCCATTCAGGCAGCCAGCTATATCACTTTGTTTCTCAACAACAATCCCAAATTGGATCAAAAACTGAAACAGAAAGTGTTGCAATCGGCTGATCCGGTGTACAGGGCGGCCAAAATGGTAAAAAATAAATTTTAAGAAAAATTTGCCAGAATAAAAATTTGTGTAATTTTGCGCCACTTTTTGAGTAGGTAATATTCCTCCTTAGCTCAGTTGGTTAGAGTCCCGCACGTGCGGGATTAATCAGA